>JANQFJ010000325.1 GCA_028277915.1 Saprospiraceae bacterium | reverse complement strand
GAACCACCTCTGTTGATATTTCTGAAAAATTAAGCAGGATGTTAAAACTTCGTGGTATTGATCACAATGTTTTGAATGCAAAACAACACCAACGCGAAGCCGAAGTAGTAGCTGAAGCAGGAAAACCAGGAAAAGTAACCATTGCCACCAATATGGCTGGTCGTGGTACAGATATTAAATTAGGACAGGAAGTAAAAGACGCCGGAGGTTTGGCAATTATTGGAACAGAACGCCACGATTCAAGAAGGGTTGATCGACAGTTACGTGGTCGTTCGGGAAGACAAGGAGATCCTGGATCATCGCAGTTTTATGTATCACTCGAAGATAACCTAATGCGCCTTTTCCAATCAGAGCGAATTGCAAAACTAATGGATCGCATGGGACACAAAGAGGGCGAGGTTATCCAACACTCTATGGTTTCAAAATCCCTGGAAAGAGCACAGAAAAAAGTCGAAGAAAATAATTATGGTATCCGTAAACGGCTTTTGGAATATGATGATGTTATGAACATCCAGCGCGAAGCTATTTATAAAAAACGAAATAATGCGCTTTCGGGCGAACGGCTGTCAGTTGATATTCACTCGATGTTTTTAGGATTGACTGAAAGTATTTTTTATCAGTACAAATCTTCTGGGGATTTTGATGCCTTTAGACAAGATTCCCTAAGAATGTTGGGGCTTGATCCTGAAATTGACGAAATGGATTATAAAGATGGTGATGAAATGGAAGTGCTTGAAAAATTCCAGCAACAATTTCTTGATTTTTATGAACAAAAAAGCCAAAAAATAGCTGCCGCTTTATTGCCGATAATTAAACAGGTTTATGAAAATGAAGGGCATCGTTACAAAAGGATTGCTATTCCTTTTACTGATGGCAGAAAAAAACCATTGCCAATTTCAGCGGGCTTGAAAGAAGCTGTTCAGTCTAAAGGAAAATCTATCCATACCGATATTGAAAAGGCGGTTGCACTTGCTGCAATTGATAATGAATGGAAAGAGCATTTACGCTCTATGGATGAATTGAAAGAATCGGTACAAGCTGCTTCTTTTGAACAAAAAGATCCATTGGTAGTTTACAAAATGGAAGCGTATGAATTGTTCGAACAATTGATCTATAGAATCAATGAGCAAGTCACTTCCTATTTGGCCAAAGGAGGGTTGATCGCTAACGATGGTAGACCTTTAGAAGAAGCAAGGGAGCAAAAAACCGACCTTAGCCGTGTCCAAACAAACCGCAAAGAAGATCTCGATGCTCGTGCAGCTGCAGAAAGTGCTGGAGGTCGTTCAAAACCTGAGACTTTTAGAAGGACGGAAAAGAAGGTTGGGCGAAATGCTCCATGTCCTTGTGGAAGTGGCAAAAAATACAAACATTGTCATGGTAAATAATACTGATTAAAATATTTTAAAAAAGCATGGTTTGATTTCAATCATGCTTTTTTATATCTGTATGTAATGGATTTTTAATATATTGCACCTTCTAGTTTTTACACGAATGAGACAAAATAATTACTGTATTATATGTAAATGTTTCAGTAATTATCAAAAAAATACCAGATGAATATTGCAAGCGTGATTGACCACACTATCCTGAGACCGGATTGTTCGTTAAACGATATAAAAAGAATTTGTACGGAAGCTATTGAGTATCAGTTTGCTGCTGTTTGTGTACCTCCATATTTTATTAAAGATGCTGCAAAATTTTTAGAAGGAACCAGCGTAAAAGTTTGCACAGTTATTGGTTTTCCGCTGGGATATTCTGCTACCGTTGCAAAAGTCGAAGAGATAAAACGGGCGATCAATGATGATATCGATGAGCTTGATGTGGTCATTAATATTGCTGCAGTTAAAAGCGAGCATTGGAATCACGTGAAAAATGATATCAACAGCATAACAATGGCTGCTCATCTGAGGGGAAAAGTTATAAAAATCATTTTGGAATACTCCCTTCTCACTAAAGAAGAGCTCAAAAAGGTTTGTGCAATTTGTAATGACAATGGAGTAGATTTTGTTAAAATTTCCACTGGGTTTTATGGAAAGGACACTACGGAAGAAATGGTTCGTTTTTTAAAAGAAAACCTTTCTTCCAAAATAAAAATTAAGGCTTCCGGAGCAATAAATTCTATAGAGCACGCTGAAGCTCTTCTCAATGCCGGAGCTGACCGCTTGGGTACGCCTTCCGGGCCTGAATTGATTTAAAATTGGTTTTTATTTAATTTTCTGATAATGAAAAGGTTTTTACTTTTGATCCTGATTTTTCTAAATGGTGCCCTGTTTTCAAATGCACAAAATATCACCATAAAAGAAGACTTTCCCATTGCAAAAATGGTGGAGTCCTTTATTTCTAAAAACAAAACTACCTATCAAATCGACGGTTGGAGGATTCAAATAATGGCCACTACTGATCGACGTAAAATGGAAAAAGCTAAAAGTGAATTTTTAGCTAGATATCCTGATGTCACCATTGACTGGACACATTCAAAACCATATTACAGGTTACGTGCTGGTGCATTTACTTCAAAGCTTGAAGCCGTTCGATTATTACATAAACTTAAAGAAGATTACCCAAGTGCTTACCCTGCAAAAGACAATAATATAAGCCCCCAGGAAATGATCGAATCCTTATAATATTTTATACAATAAAGCCCAACAATAGATGAGTAGAAGGGACAATTATGGCGGTATCAATGTTGATTGGATGACTTTTATGCTATACATCGCCTTAATTATAGTAGGTTGGATGATGATCTATGCTGTTGGTTACAATGATAATAATTCTGGCTCTGTTTTCGACCTGAGCTCAAATATTGGAAAACAGACCTTGTTTATTGGAGCTTCTTTTATTGTTTTGTTTTTGGCATCTATAATTGACTGGAAATTTTGGAGGACATTTGCTTATCCGATTTTTGGTTTTTCGATACTGTTATTAATTGGGGTTTTAATCATTGGTGTTAAAATCAAAGGAGCAACCTCTTGGTACCGCCTTCCAGGTGGATTTACCCTTCAACCAGCTGAATTTGCAAAATTTGCCACAAACATTGCACTTGCTGCTTTTTTAAGCACTTACAACACCAATATTAAAACTTTTCGACATCAACTGGTCGCGTTTGGCATTTTTCTCCTACCGATGTTTTTGATTCTTCTCCAGCCTGATGCAGGCTCGGCACTCGTATTTTTTTCTTTTTTAATCATGTTATATCGTGAAGGGCTTTCACCCAACTTCTACATTGTTGGTTTTGTTGCTGCTCTTTTATTGATCTTAGGGTTGGTTTTCGATCCTCTTTCTATTTTGCTTGGGCTCATCATGGTCAGCACTTTAATTTTAATGTTGAACTTAAAAAACAAAATTTACTGGATGATCAGTTTTGCAGTCTTGCTTGCTGCTTCCATTTTTGTGTTGGCTCAAAAATATTTTTATCCTATTTTGATTATCAATTCTTCCATTTTTCTAATTTTCGCTCTTCTACTTTGGCAGCAAAGAAAGTCAGGTCTAGTCTTGCGATTATTTGCACTTTTAGTACTAGGGGGACTTATTTCGTTTTCAGCGAATTATTCTTTTAATAATTTATTAAAACCACACCAACAGGACCGAATGAACGTCTGGTTGCAACCTTCTAAATGCGATCCACAAGGTTCTCTGTACAATGTAATTCAATCAAAAATGACCATTGGCTCGGGAGGGCTAGAAGGCAAAGGTTATTTACAGGGGACAATGACAAAGTTAAACTATGTGCCAGAACAATCAACAGATTTTATTTTTTGTGTGATCGGAGAAGAACAAGGATTTATAGGTTCCTTCGCAGTAATTGGCTTAATCGCTTTGCTTCTCTATCGGATTTTAATTCTTGCCGAAAGGCAAAGGTCAGACTTTTCCCGACATTATGCTTATGGAGTTGCAGGTATTATCTTTGTTCACTCATTTATAAATATTGGAATGACCATGGGCTTGGTTCCTATTATAGGCATTCCGCTTCCGTTTATTAGTTATGGGGGATCTTCTATATTAGGATTCACACTTCTAATTGGCGTTTTGCTAAAGTTGGATAGCAATCGCTTTACGGCATAAAGTATTTATATTTGTGCCTCTATGAAATTTACGATACACAAGGCTGACTCTAAATCTTCTGCAAGAGCTGGTACCATAAAAACTGATCACGGACTTATTGAAACTCCTATATTTATGCCTGTAGGTACTGCAGCTACCGTCAAAGGGGTCCATCAATATGAACTTCAAAATGAGATAAATGCACAAATCATTCTTGGTAATACTTATCACCTTTATTTAAGGCCCGGAACGGATATATTAAATAGTGTAGGTGGACTCCATAAATTCAATAGCTGGAATAAGCCTATTTTGACGGATAGTGGTGGGTACCAGGTTTATTCGTTGAGCGGAAGGCGAAAAATTACTGATGAGGGAGTTACTTTTCGTTCCCACATCGATGGTTCAAAACATTTTTTTACACCGGAAGGAGTTATGGATATTCAACGAAAAATAGGTGCAGATATCATAATGGCCTTTGATGAATGCACTCCTTATCCATGTGAATATCAATACGCTAAAAATTCTATGGAAATGACCCATCGATGGCTTAAGCGATGTTGTGATCATTTTGATACAACCGAAAATCTGTATGGTTATGAACAAACACTCGTTCCAATTGTACAGGGGAGTACTTATAAAGAATTGCGAAAAATTTCTGCCGAAACAATTGCCTCTTTTGATCGTCCGGCGAACGCCATTGGTGGTTTATCTACCGGCGAACCAACTGAAAAAATGTATGAAATCACAGATTTTGTTTGCAATATTCTCCCAAAGGACAAACCACGGTATTTAATGGGAGTTGGTACTCCTGCAAATTTATTGGAATGCATAGCTTTAGGAATTGATATGTTTGATTGTGTATTGCCTACTCGTAATGCCCGTCATGGGCATTTATATACTGCCGAGGGAATTTTAAATATGAAAAACGCAAAATGGAAGGATGACTTTAGTCCAATAGACTCTGAAAGCCCATGCTACTCAAGTCGTTTTTACAGCAAAGCATATTTACGCCATTTGTTACACGCAAAAGAGTTATTAGGTGCTCAAATAGCAAGTTTACACAATCTTGGATTTTATCTGTGGCTTGTTGGAGAAGCTCGAAAACACATTTTAGAAGGCGATTTTTTACAATGGAAAAACAAGATGGTCGTTAAATTACAACAGCGGCTTTAATAACTGCCAAATAAAGGCAAAAAGATGTTGAATGTTAAAGAAGATTGACATATATATTATTAAAAAGTATTTATCGGCATTTTTCTTTACAATGCTCATCTTCACGATGATTTCGATCATTATTGATTTTAGCGACCGTGTAGAAGATTTTATTGAAGAAGATGTTACAATACGTGAAATTATTTTTGATTACTACCTAAACTGGATGTTGTGGATCAATGGTTTATTGTTTCCTCTATATGCATTAATCGCTGTTATTTTTTTCACTTCACGACTTGCCTACAATTCTGAGATCATTTCAATTTTAAATGCCGGTGTAAGTTTCAGACGACTTATGCAGCCTTATTTAATTGCTGCAGGATTACTTACCTTTTTGCACTTAATTGGAAATCATTATTTTATTCCATATGGCAATAAAATTCATTATGATTTTCAACATACTTATATTTGGAAACACAATGACAAAGGGAAAACCAGTGATGTTCACATGTTTATCGAACCTCAAACGGTTGCTTACATCAAGTCTTATCGTAAACAAGATTCAACAGCTCGAAATATCCAAATTAAGCGTTTCGATGGAAACGATTTAGTGTTTATGCTAAAATCCCGGACAGCAAAATGGATCGGACCTCCCAATAACTGGCGATTGAAAAATTATGAAATCCGAACTTTTGACGGTCTTAAGGAAACACTCTTTATTGATAAAATGAATAATTTTGATACTACACTTAATTTTACTCCAGCGGATTTCGTCGAGTTTGTCAATCAGAAGGAAATGATGTCAACCGCTGAATTACTGGATTTTATAGACAATCAAAAAAAGCGCGGGGCAGGAAATACCAAAACTTATGAAGTCCAACTTCATAAACGCACTTCAGAACCGATTTCGATCATTATCCTTACAATTATTGGAATGGCTGTTGCGGCAAGGAAAGTACGTGGGGGAATGGGTCTACATCTTGCCGTGGGAGTAGGGCTTGGAGCTTCGTATATATTTCTGTCGAAATTTTCAAATACTTTTGCAACCAATGAAAGTTTGCCATCTATCCTGGGTGTTTGGATTCCAAATATCATTTTTGCGATAGTTGCATTGTATCTGGTCAATAGAGCACAAAAATAATTGTTGCTTTTCATCTCTGTTCGTTTTACAAATAACTTATCATTAGGTTTGCAAGTCGTCAGCCACCTCAATATGTCTTTTAAATGACTTATTTTTCATTTTTTTCTGAAAGTTAAATAATTTTTAAAAATTAAATCCGTTTAATATATACTGCTGTTTTTCAGTTAATTATACTTAGTTTAGTTATTAAATCGTTTTTTATACACTAACATACACCCCTGTGACGTTTAATAAAAAATTGGTTTTTGTTTAACTTTTTACTATCTTTAGGTTAAACAAAAAAATCAAAGAACCACTAATAAACCTTGAAATTATGTCAACAGTTGAATTTGATCGTGAGTTTAATAATATGTCCTCCTTATTACATGCTTTTGCATACAATCTTACCAAGAATGTTGAAGATGCGAAAGATTTGTTTCAGGAAACTGCTTTTCGTGCAATGACTAATCGAGAAAAGTTTCGTCCAGGTACAAATCTCAAAGCTTGGCTTTTTACCATAATGAAAAATATTTTTATAAATAATTATCGTAAAAAAGTAAAGGCAAATACGATAATGGATTCCACTGATAATCTTTATTATATTAATTCCGGCAAAAATTCAATTGCCAATAGTGGAGAGTCGAATATCATGATGAAGGAAATTACCACAATGGTGGAAGAATTGGAAGAAAGTATTAAAATTCCTTTTTTGATGCATTACCAAGGCTTCAAATATCAGGAGATTGCTGATCACCTTGACCTGCCTTTGGGAACCGTTAAAAGTCGAATATTCTTTGCCAGAAAAGAATTAAAGAATTTAATCAATAAACGCTATGACAATTTGGGTGAATTGCGTACTCAAGCCAAGCAAAAAAGAAGTTAATTTTTTTCATTTATAAAAAATACCGGCAGCAGATTTAATTTTGTTGTCGGTATTTTTTATTATGCACCCCATGGATTTTAATAAACAGAAGTCTAATTTCTCAAAAACTTTAATGGAGTGGTACAACCCCGAAGATCGCCCTATGCCCTGGAAGTCTGAGACTAATCCTTACCTTATCTGGCTTTCAGAAATTATCCTTCAACAAACCCGGGTTGAGCAAGGCTTGCCTTATTACAACCGATTTAAGAACAACTATCCCACTGTTAAAGATTTGGCGGATGCTCCAGAAGATGAGATAATGAAACTTTGGGAAGGTTTAGGATATTATTCCAGGGCAAAAAACCTACATCTTTCAGCAAAGTATATCGCGTATCAACTAAATAATGTTTTTCCTGAAAATTATAAGGATATTTTGAAATTAAAAGGTGTTGGGCCTTATACGGCTTCCGCCATTGCATCTTTTGCCTTCGGTAAGCCATGTGCTGTTGTTGACGGCAATGTTTATAGGATATTATCCCGAATATTTGGAATTTATGATCCTATTGATACCGGCATTGGGAAAAAAAGATTTGAAGCCCTTTCTAAAGAGCTTTTGGATAAGGAAAATCCTGCCGAGTATAATCAAGCTATTTTGGATTTTGGTGCTATTCAGTGCAAACCTAAATTACCACTTTGTGAAACCTGCCCTTTTAGTAATCGATGCCATGCTTTTCAAAATCACCAAATTGACCTGTTCCCTGTGAAGTCAAAAAAAATAATAAGGAAAACACGATATTTTAATTACCTGGTTCTAAATAACAACAATCATGTTCTCATTCGAAAGCGTGCAAAAAACGATATTTGGAAAAATTTATACGAATTTCCGCTTATTGAATCTAATGGCTTGATCCCTTTAGAGGCGTTGTTTGAAGATCCGGATTTTTATTCTTTTTCTGGAAACAATTATAAAGTTGTGCAGTTTTCAAAGCCTATAGTACAAAACCTTACCCACCAAAAAATTATCTCTCGATTTGTAGAACTCGAAGTTGAAAATATTGTTTTTAATAAAAACGAGTCTTTCAAAATTATCCCTAGAAATGAACTCTGCAACTACGCATTCTCAAAAAATATTGATTGGTATTTAAAGGATAATTCGTTATATTTAGAGATTGCTTAAATCTGATTGGTTTTAGTAAATTTGTCTGATTTTTTAAGCATTTTTGCAGGAATTTGAGATTATTGAGTTTAAACTTTTTACTTCATTATTGAAAAAACACAAAATGGTTAACAAAGTTATATTAATTGGAAATCTGGGTCGCGATCCTGAAGTTAGACGACTGGAGAATGGTGCTGTTGTTGCAAAATTTTCGGTTGCCACAAATGAAAGTTTTAAAGACAAAAACGGAGAATGGCAAACACTTACTGAATGGCATGATGTCGTTGTCTGGAGACATTTGGCAGAACGCGCTGAAAGAGACCTTTCAAAAGGAAAACAGGTTTATGTTGAAGGCAAACTGACGCATAGAAAATATCAGGACAAAGACGGTAACGACCGTTACATTACTGAGGTTGTTGCAAATAATTTAAGATTACTTGAAAGAAGAGAAGGAACTGGTGGTTTTTCTCAAAATTTACCAACCGAAGAACCTGCTGACACCACTTCCAAATCAACAACCACAACTCCAGTTTCAGAAAGTACCGTTGATGATGCTGATGACCTGCCATTCTAAAGATAAACAAAACGAAAGCTCGTTATTGATTTTTTGAAACCCCGGTAACGAGCTTTCGTTTCAATTAGTATTACCTAATATTATCCTTGATTTGGAATCTGAATCCGATAATTATTTTCAAATTTTCTTACTTTTCCTTCCACTCATAGCATCACCTTCTGGGGTTTATTTTGCTATTTTTTTAGTTATCATGTTACTTGGATGTTCTGCGCTGATCTCTGGTTCTGAAGTTGCATTTTTCTCACTTAGCATTAATGATCTTGAGAAAATCACCCAAGAAAACTCTTCTGTTACGCAACGAATTTTACTTTTAAAAGAAGCTCCCAGAAAGTTATTGGCAACCATCCTTATCGCCAATAATTTTATCAATATTGCTATTGTCATATTGTCTCAATTTATCCTTGTTAATCTTATTCCAAAACAAGTGACTGATAATTGGGCTATTCAAATTAATGACTTTACGGGGCTGAATACCTCAATCGATTGGCTCTCCGGATCAATTAATTTTTTAATTACAATTGTCGGAGTGACCTTTTTATTGGTTCTATTTGGAGAAGTTGCTCCGAAAATTTATGCTAA
Source organism: Saprospiraceae bacterium (assembly GCA_028277915.1). Taxonomy (GTDB): domain Bacteria; phylum Bacteroidota; class Bacteroidia; order Chitinophagales; family Saprospiraceae; genus JAHDHW01. Next base: position 25,822 of record JANQFJ010000325.1, on the reverse strand, counting down.
ATTAAATAATGTGCGATTGGCAAAGTTTATGTCAGGAACTCTAATTTTTTTATTCCGTTTGTTCAACCCTCTTAGTCATTTATTAGTTACCGGAACAAATATTATTGAGAAAAAGTTAGTTCGTACTTCTGGAAATGTAAGTACTTCACGACGAGAGGATATCGACCAGGCTATTGAACTTACCGTAAAAAATGACAAACATGCAGAACACGAAATAGATATTTTAAAAGGGATCGTGAAATTTGGTGACACTGCTGTAAAACAGGTGATGAGACCAAGAGTAGATGTCATTGCGGTTGATTTTAGGATTAGTTTTAAAGAATTATTAGAGGTAGTCAGAAAATCCGGATTTTCAAGAATTCCGGTTTTTGATGAAGATTTTGATAGCGTAACTGGTTTACTTTATGCCAAGGATTTGCTAGCCCACATTCATAAAGCAGCTTCATTTGAGTGGCAGGCACTTATCAGAACCAATGTGATGTATGTTCCAGAAGCCAAAAAGATTGATGATCTGTTGCGAGATTTTCAAAAAGAGCGATTGCATATTGCGATTGTTGTTGATGAATTTGGAGGAAGCTCTGGGATCGTTACTTTGGAGGATATTATGGAGGAAGTCATTGGAGATATTAAAGAAGAATTTGATGACGAAGTGGAATTGGAATACAAAAAAATTGACGATAGAAATTACATGTTTGAAGGAAAAACCTTACTCAATGATGTTTGCAGAGTTATTGGTGTTGATACGAGTACATTTGACGAAGTGAAAGGAGATGCAGATTCAGTAGCTGGATTATTTTTAGAAGTGGTTGGTCAAATACCAAAAGTAGAAGCCGAAATAAGTTATAATGATTTTCACTTTAAAATCGTTTCTGTTGATAACCGTAGGATTAAACAAATATTAATAACGTTACCTGAAGAATAGTTTATCAAATTAAAAATATGTATTTAAAACATTTATTAATTCTTTCGTTTGTTTGTTTAGCCATTTTATTTCAGGCCTGCGATGATGTAATTTATAGTCCTAAGCCCAGAGGGTTCCCAAAAGTTGAATACCCGAAAAAGAAATATGTTCCGTTTGATGAGAATTATTGCAAATTCACTTTTGAGCGTCCAGAGTACTCTGTCATTCAACAAGACACTTTGTTTTTTGAGAAAAAGCCTGTTCACCCTTGTTGGTTTGATGTTTTCATACCACAATTTGACGCCCGGATTCATTGTAGTTATTATCCGATCGATGAGACCAACACTTTTGAAAAGTTAACAAATGATGCCTTTGTTATGGCCAATAAGCACAATCTTAAAGCGAATTTTATTGACGATCTTGTTATTAGAAAACCAAACGGTATAGGAGGTATAGTTTTCAATATTGAAGGACCGGTGGCATCTTCGTTTCAGTTTTATTTATCAGATTCTACTTCCCACTTTTTTAGGGGAGCATTATATTTTAATACACAAGCTCGCCCCGATTCCTTAAAACCTGTCATCGAATTTGTAAAAACTGACATCATGCACATGATCAATACCTTTGAATGGAATTGATCGTTGACTAAAACAAAAAAGCCATTTCAATTACTTTGAAATGGCTTTGATATAAAAAAATTATTTTTCAATTAAACTTCAGCTGTACCATTTTCTTTGGCTTTCTTCCCCTTTGTTTCTTTTTTAGCTTCAGTTTCTTCTTCCTTTTCAGTACCTAGAATAGCTGCTTTAATTTTATTTTCTACCTCCAAAGCAACCTCCGGATTATCTTCAAAGAATTGTTTGGCTGCTTCTCGCCCCTGTGCAATCTTCGCTCCACCATAACTGTACCACGCACCACTCTTTTCAATGATGTCGTTGTCAACACCTAAATCCACAATTTCCCCGGTTTTGGAAATCCCCAATCCGTAAGTGATATCAAACATCGCTATTCTGAAAGGCGGTGCCAATTTGTTTTTCACCACTTTCACTTTCACATGGTTTCCGACAACATTTCCTTCTTTGTCTTTAATGGCAGATCCTGATTTTCGGATATCGAGCCGAACTGAAGCATAAAACTTCAATGCATTACCCCCGGTTGTCGTTTCAGGGTTACCAAACATGACCCCGATTTTCTCTCTTAATTGGTTGATAAAAACGCAGCAACAACCTGTTCGACCAATCGTTGCTGTTAATTTACGCATCGCTTGAGACATCAATCGAGCCTGAAGTCCCATTTTGGAATCGCCCATTTCTCCTTCGATCTCGCTTCTTGGAACAAGTGCCGCAACAGAATCTATTACAATAATATCAATCGCACTGGAACGAATCAGATTCTCCGCAATTTCCAATGCCTGCTCTCCATTGTCCGGTTGGGAGATTAAAAGATTTTCAGTGTCAACGCCTAAAGCTTCGGCATAAAAGCGATCAAAGGCATGTTCGGCATCGATAAAAGCTGCTGTGCCGCCTCTTTTTTGACATTCTGCAATGGCATGAATCGCTAAGGTTGTTTTACCTGAAGATTCAGGGCCGTATATTTCCACGACTCTTCCTTTTGGAAGACCGTTAATTCCTAATGCAATATCCAGACCTAGCGACCCTGTCGGGATAGCATCAATTTCTACTACTTGTTTATCACCCAGCTTCATCACGATGCCTTTTCCATAAGTTTTTTCAAGGCTGGCAACTGCAAGTTGGAGGGCTCTTTGTTTTGCGTCGTTATCTTTTGACATTTCTAAAAATTTAGCGGTTTAAAGAAGTCGTACTTCGTTTATTTGAAGTACGCAGGTTGTTTCAACAAAAAATTTAAAATCAAAACAAAAATAAACTTTTTGTTTTTAAAAAACAAGTTTAACAGAATTTTTTAAAAAAGAATGTTGGTTTTTCGCCGGTTGGAATGCAGCTACAAGATAGTACTTCTCATGAAGTTTCTCAAAAGAAAAAGCCCTTAATGGTATTTCGATCAACCATTAAGGGCTTTAAGTGTAGCACAATTTGTTTTTAGTGCTGTGGTTCCACTGAAGTTTGTTTGCTATGGCGCAAGATAGACTGGATAGAAGACTCCGTTGGATTGAATTTTACTTGAGGTAATTGATGATATCCTTGCATCAATTCGTGGTATTTTTCCAACAGCTCGAAATCTTCATTCAAAGCCTCGTTGATCGCCATTGTTTCAGCAACAGTGGTTTCTTTGTAAATGAATTTAATTAAATGATTTTTTGTAAATTTTCGATCCATCTAGGCATTTTTAAAGGTGAATAAATAATTTTCTGATTTAAAAGTTCACCCATAAAACACACTTCCAAAAGTAAATATTGTGCTTTCCTTAACTTTTTTTTAAGAACTTCTTAACCAAGCCTTAAAACACTGAGGTTCAGTGAAAACTTTAACATTTCTAACAAAACATCAAAATAAAACAGGTTATTTCACGAGGTACCAGGTTTGAGTCCGGTAAAGCCCTGTCCAATGCTTTCCACGAACTTTTAGTTCTTTATTTTTACCATTTTCAAACCAAACACTGCAACCGTATTCTTTCCCATTTGCAGGATCCAAAATGGTACCTTTCCCCCAATAATCTCTAACTGGTTTTAACGCTTCGAGAATTACCATTCCAAGTACTGGTTTGTCTTTTTTATCGCCCGAACATTCATCGCAAACAGTATCCGGGTCTGAACTCAACAACTTTACTATTTTTCCAAAAAATTGTCCGTTATGCTCATAAATTTCAACATGCGATTTGGCTTCTCCTGTTCCATCGTCGATAGTTTTCCATACACCAGCAGGAGACTGCGCCAACAAATTAGAAAGTGATAAAAGGAGGAATAGCTGGAAAGGATAAAATATTTTTTTGTTCATCGTAAAATATTCGTTTCGGTATTAATCAATTGTCTTTTATAAAGGAAATAATTGCTTTTCTATTGTTGAGAAAACACAATTTTTATAAATCACCCAGTTCTTCATTTGGATCCCAAAAGTGTTTTTTGAAATTTTGGATGACGTTATCTTCAACTTGCACACCTTCATTTTCCAAAAGCGCCTGCATCAGACCGGGAGCCGGAAAATGGTTTCTTCCAGAAAGCTCTCCTTTCCTATTGACCACCCTGTGCGCAGGAACATTCTCTCCTGTAAAACTTTTATTCAGGGCCCAGCCGACCATCCTTGCAGAGCCCAAAGTCAAATAATTGGCAATAGCCCCATAGGTCGTCACTCTTCCAAATGGAACCAGTCTCGTGACTTCATAAACATCTTCAAAATAACTGTTCTCACTCATTGTATTCTTTTTGAATTTCATTTTCCAAAAATAACTACTTTTGCATCAAAATTTAAAACACATTTTATTAAGCTATGTTGAAAACCAGAATTAAAGCCAGCCAGATTACAAACTTGACAGATGCTCGGTATTTTGCTGCCAGAGAGGTTGAATGGCTCGGTTTCAATCTTGATGCAGGCACTGAAAACTTTATTCATCCTCAAAATATCAAAGCGATCAAAGAATGGCTCGAAGGACCGAAGATCGTTGGTGAATTTGGTATGCAAGATAGCAGTGAAATTAATGCGGCAATTGATTTTTTGGATTTGGACGTTGTTCAGGTTGGGATGTATACGGAAGTGGACTCTCTGGATTTAAAAGAAGCTACACTTATCAAGGAAATTGTCGTTGAAACTGAAGAAGATTATTATGACCTGAGATCAACCCTGGAGTCAGATTCGGCAAACGTTGATATCTTTCTTTTAAATTATTCGAAAAATAACATTTCGTGGAGTTCTGTTGGTTCAAAACTAAATGCTTTAAAAGAACTCTGCAATCGTTTTAAAATCATTTTGAGCATCGACTTTGAAGCGGCTCAATTGAATGAGATCCTTGAATCAGTCAATATTTACGGATTGAGTTTAAAGGGCGGCGAAGAAGAAAAAATCGGTTATAAATCCTTTGACCAGCTCGATGAAATTTTAGACGTTCTGGAAATCGAATAAATCTTAATAAACAACCGTCACGAAGCCTTTTTTAAACTGCGTATTTGGATTGTAAATTGTCGTGTATTTCGCTAAAAAGGTAAACACTCCAGGGGGTACTATTTTGTTTTTATATTTTCCATCCCAAACATCATCGATGTCTTTTCCTTCATATACAATTTGCCCCCAACGATTATAAATTTGAAATGAAATTTTATCTATTCCGATCCCTTTGAATTGAAAGAAATCGTTTTTACCATCATAATTTGGTGTAAAGGCATTGGGTGCAAAGAGGGTATGCTCCGGTTTTACACACACTTCCAATTCGTACTCAGACTCACAAAACCCTTCATTTTCAATATGCAATAAAATGGTAAATACACCGGAATCCGGAAAAACATGACTTAGATTTTCTCCCAGATTATATGATTCGGTTGGACTTCCGTCACCAAAATCCCAGTAACCATTTATACCACCTACACTAAAATCCAGGAGTTCAACTTCGGGTTCAAAACTTGAAATACAATCCACATTTGGCGAAATTCCAAAATTGGCTCGTATTGGATTAAACCCCGGTAGCGTTATGCTGCTTTCAACACTGCAATTGGTTTCAACATTTGTGACCGATACATTATAAGATACCGGATTACTCTCAATCGTTGGTCCAAAAGTAGGTGGGTCACTATCCCAAATAGAATCAAACTCTGCTGGAGGTGATGCATTGATGGTAGCCCATGTGGTATCAACAAAACAGACAGGTTCTCCCGTTGTAAATGAAGTCAAAATCTGAGGATGAACAAAAACAGTCAAATTTGCTGATGCAGGTTCAGAACAACCATCCTCTACCAAAACAGAATATGTTGTGGTATTCAAAGGATTGACAAAATGAGTACTTCCAAAGCCTAGCCCCTGGTTCCAGGTATAGGTATAACTGCTCGGATTAATTCCTCCTGAACCCAATGCAGAAATAGAAATATTTTCACCATAACAAATAGAATCCTGGCCAAAAGGCAAGGAAATACTAACGGGTAGTCCAATTTCAATTTCTACCTCAGACGAGCTAAAACAAGCCCCTTGCCCTAAGCTATATTCAATGATATGATTACCAGGACCAATTGAGGCGGGATTAAATTGTATGGCAGCAACCCCATCGATGAGGAGTTGGCCTCCAGGGGGACTAGCCATAATGTCAATTATGGTATCTTTAAAACAATAAAAACTATCCAAATTACCAAAGATGGCCTCCTCGAAAGGAATCACAGTTACCGTCCCTTGTGCGTCACACCCTTCGTTTGACTCAAAATAAACAGTATGATTACCAACTCCCGCGACTGCCGGATCAAAAATTCCTCCATCGCCATTTATTATCCCTACACCGCTCCAGTAACCATTCGGTGGATTTGCCGATAGTGCAATAGGTGATTCAGCAACACAAATCGTTTCGTTGTTAATTATTGGAATAGCAAACACTTCCAAAGACATGCTATCTATGCAGGTATTGGCTTCATAGTATAAAACATGCTGGCCTACACCAGCAGTTGCCGGATCAAAAGCCCAATTGTTTCCTCCAATGTTGAAAACACCAGGACCGGACCAGATACCTCCCCATGGGCGACGTCCTGTGTTTTGTCTATTTAACACAAAAGGATCATCATCTAAACAAAAAATCAAATTGTCCACCTGAATTTCCGTTTGCCTGATAAATGCTCCAATAATATCTGTACAACCATTGGCTGTGTAATAAAGGGTATCAATTGAACCATTTGGCAACAAAGACGGGTCGTACAACCCTGTGGCTGAGTCAATAATTCCTACTCCTTGCCAAACCCCACCAGCCGGACTCCAGTTTCCTGGAATATTAAAAGGAATCTCTTCTGGGCATGCTGAAAAACTATATCCAGCATCAATTTCTTTAACAAAAATAGTCAATGAATCTGAGCAGCCATTAATATTATAAACCAAAACATTGTTGCCTATATTTGCACTATCCGGATCGAACATTCCAAAATCAATATCTACTATTCCTGACCCCGACCATTCCCCTCCAAAAGGAATCACAGGGATTGCAAAAGGAAGATCTGATTGACAAATAGAATCAATCAATGGCATTGTAATCGTATCAATATTTATAAACTTACTACCCGAACAGCCATTTGGATGGGTATAAGTTACTTCAAAGCTCCCCGTAGTTGGAGGTGGTGTAAATAATCCATCAGATTGAATATTAGGTCCTGACCAGGTTCCTCCCACAGGATTTCCACCTGAAACAAAAAACGGCAAAGAACCAGGACATGCCGCATCATCGGTACCCGGATCAAGTTCAATTAAAGAAACATTTATCGATGAAGAACAACCATTCAAATCTGTGTAAGTGACTACATCTGATGCGTTCAATACTAATCCTGGATCATATTCTCCTGTATTTTCATCAATAACTCCATCCCCAACCCATTCTCCTCCGGGTGGCATTGCTGAAAGGAAAAATGGGTCATCTGTTTGACATACTGTAATGTCTCCTCCATCAATAGCAGGAGATGCTAAAACAGTGATCGTAATAACATCTTCAGCGGTAGAACCATTTGCATCTGAAACCAATAATGTATAGGAGGTAGTAGTAGTTGGACAAACAACAACGGAATCGCTATTTGAATTTACGGGACTCCACGTGTAGGAATAGGTTCCTGCCAAACCTCCCGAAACAAAAGAAGTAATTGTTGTACAATCTCCCTCACAAATCTCATCATTTTCAGTATCCAAAGACACAAAAAGTGGGCAATCGATTATAGAAAAATTCCCTGTTGAAATCAACTCATGAACCTCTCCGCATTCATCAACTTTATAAGAGACAAAGGTCACCTGGTAATTTCCACTCACTGCGAGTGGTTCTGTAAAATTGATTATAGCTGAATTAGTCGTTCCCCCCGAACATGGGTTTGGACTGACACTTACAACCCCTGGTATTTGAGGACCCAAAATGCTAAATGCTGAGACATAAATCGAATCACACGGAATTTGTTCATCGAAAGTGACAGTCATTGATGTACTCTCGCATGGAAGGTTGGTTATGGGTAGAATATTTGGTGGTAATGGTTCAATGACATCCACCCACCATTCAGCTTCCCATCCTGTACAAGCCACATTGGGGTCACTTGTAAAGTTAATTGTTAAACAACCGCTGTAAGCAGTAATTAATGGCGGTTCAATTTCTCCCGAGTGAGGTCCAAAAATAATCGTTGACATCGTATCTGGTCCATCGTAAATTGTAATAAAATCAAACATTTCTTCAGTGCAAAACTCATAGAATTCCATTACAATTGTTTGTGTCCCTGGGATGCAGATGGTAAAAGTATAATTTTCGTTATGATCATAGTTTCCACTAATATCTCCATTTTCACTGTCGTATAAAATTCCTTTACAATCATCAACGGTTTGGTTGCTCATATAAAATTCAGCCTGAGCCAGGCTTATTCCGGCCATCATAAGACATGTGAGTTGTAAGATTATTGCTCTCATCGGTCTGGGTGCTTTGCTATTATTCTTTTAAAACGGTAATTGGTGGTGTTTCAATAGTATTGCTCTGATTTCCAGCCCTGTCAACGAGATAAATGGTTAAAACCATGTTTTCCTGTGTCCCATTCCCCAGCAAAAAAGTAGGGGAAAGTTTTAGATTCAACGTGCCATTGATCGAGATTTTCTCACCTGCAGGAGCAAGTGGTCCCAGATAATATTCGTCTGCGTTTTCCAGTCGGCTGTCTTTCACAAAAATGGAATTCACATCCGGATCTGTATTTCCCAAATCACCATCACCGTCTTCATACAAAATTGTAACAAAAATGGAATCTATAAATTGGACAACTGTTTCATTCGTCACTTCTACCAATTCTATTCTGGGAGATAAATCATAGAATGGTTCATCAGAGATTTTCGTACATCCAAAAATCAAAATCACGGAAAAACAAAATAACAGTCGATTTTTACTGAATTTATTCATTTTCTACTCGATGATCGTAAATGAAAAATAATCTTTAATATAATAAGCCCCTCCATCCGAGGGAATTTCCGTGACCGGATTGTCAGCATCTTTAACATAAACCCTGAAAAAAACTTTTTCACCAAGTGAAGCATAGTTGTGAGGGTTGATCGTGATTTTGTGATAATAATTAATTTGTCCTCCGTAATAGCTTTCATGTTGGACTGGTGTAGTTAAAATTTCCAGGTTTTGCTCTGCTATACCTTCAAAACCATCTCGATCCATAGAAAACCTAATTTTGTTGTTGGAAAAATTATTTGCTGTCGTTTCGTCATCAGAAAAGGCAAAATATAATTCCAAAGAATTTTGTGAAAGCGGTATTCTCAAAGCCCCTTGCCCACCATCTTCGCGGTCATTCCAAGTCGTTCCTTTTCCGATTACTCCTTGCATCTGTGGCAATCCGTTAGCAATTGTCGGGCTGTTTCCCAAAACATCTTTTGCACCATTAGCTATCCAGACTTTTACGTTTTGGATATATTCTTCAGATTTTTCCGGCCAATCGGAGTCAGGCTCGATCACCAGTGGCATGACTCCCGAATTATCATCAATGTCATAAGTCAGCCGAGCGATCAGCTGAGATTGATCTACATTTCCAGGAAGAACACGAAATTCATACGTCCCTTGCAAATCATTTTTTATTATTGGCTGAAAAACCAATGTGTTATAAGTGCTTTCAATCGTTCTGAAATCTGGTTCAAAATTGCCATCGTGACAACCAGAGTTTGCACAGGTTTTTCCAAATATATTGGCGTGCAGCCCTTCAATCGAAGAGGGATCCAAAGCCTCTTGCTGAATAGTGTTCTCCTCTAGCAAGTTTTGATTTTCATAAGGATTAACATGTTCTTTTTTACAAGAAATTAAAACCAAAACGACGAATATTGAATGAAATATTTTTTTTAAAATCATCATCAATTACAATTTTAAATCCTATCGAATAAGGACATTGCTTCCGGATGTAAAAGTCCTTTGGCAAAAACTTCATTCTTTATACCAAAAATATCTGCAATTGTTGGAACTACATCTGCAGCATTACCAACTGGGTTGTTTTCATCGCCTACAATCAAATTTGCATCAACACAAGGGCCAACCATTTGCGTAAAAATTCGCCGCGAATTTGCATCCGAATCATGATCAAAAGCAAACCAATCGTTTACGTCAGTGATGGCGTTGGATTCATAATTTCGACCATGTTCCGGCATTACAATCATTACAGTGTCATTGGCCATTTCAGGAACCTCTTCCTGGATGAACTTCCAAAGGTGACCAACAGCATGGTCTGCACGATGCAATGACTTCAAATATCCCGTATAATTTGAATGACAGCTATCAACAGCAAACATATTTATAACCATCATTTTTGGTTTAAACCATTTTAAAACTTCGGTGGCATATCCTATAGTCGATAGATCTCCGTTATCAACCACCGGCGGAAAAGCAATTTGATTATTATCTAACTGCTCAAAAGTGTTTTCAATAAATTGTTTGATATTATACCTTTCTTCATCCGTATTGTACAAATGTGGAATTTCGTGACCATTGGCTAAATACGCGTGATTAAGAAATTCCCGCATTTCATCGATCCTGCTCATTTCTTCGTCGGGATGAAAGTTTAGAAATCCTTTGAGGTGGTCCTGTCCTTGTTGACCGAAAGTTACATTTGGAGCGAAAAAGTTTGCGCCATATTGTCTGCCATAATCAGGATGAGCGGAGTAGTTTAATAGGGGAGTTGAATTATTTATTCCATTGCCTATAAACCAGGTATCCGTGGCTTTTAATCCTGCATGCCTTCGAAGGTATTCAAAAATCGTCGGATGTTGGGGCCTTCCCTGTAACCCTTGAGTTATACCATAATATCCAGAGACCCCTGTACTTAAACCCACGAAATGACCTGTACCTCCATGAGTATACCTTACCTCTTTAAAAAGTGTTCCTTGCTTTTCTAAAGTTGTATTTAAAATTCGGTCAATGGGCTGGCCTCCTGGTTGTCCATCTGTGGTATCAACTCCGTAAACAATTTTTAATTCCGGAGCATCACCTGCGAGCATGTTGTACATTATATTGCCTTCTATATCCAATCCCTGGCTTTCGGCAAGATATTTTTTTCCCATCGATTCCTGTTGACGAACACCTCCTGCAAACATTACGAATATCACATGTCCTGCCATCTGCGATCCAGTTGATGCAAACAGCCTCCCAGTAGGAAGGATGTAGGGCATACTTATGGTTCCGGCTGTTGTAAGCGCAGCTTTTTTAATAAAGTCCCGTCTTTTCATAATTCAAATTTTGTACAAATGAAAGGCTGTCGGTTTTTGGTATGGCCTTCGTTTTTTAATAATAATTATACTCATTGGCTGTCGCAAAAGAAAAATAAACCAAAATCGGCGTCACATCCGGATTTGATTCAATGTAATTCGTTAAATAAGTTTTTTCAGCTTCTGTGGGGAGACGGACGTAAAAACGTTTATATGTTTCAATAACAAACTGTTCGATATTCGAACGCATTTCGCCATTCGTTGGAATTTTTATATCCGGATCTGTGATCATTTTTGCCAATACAGTTTCATAGGCAATTTTTTTGTCTCCAATTGAAGCAATAAGTTCTGTAATCTCCACCAGATCATCAGGACTTAATGCTTTTTGATACATATTGGCATACAAAATTGAAATAAATTGGGAAACTGATTTTTCTTTATTTTTTCCAGAGTTGTTTGGATTGACTTCGACTTCATTCACTTCATAAACATATTGCTCCTCCTTACAAGCTATCGTGATTATCAGCAAAAAGAAAAAAACCAAACCCGAATATCGAATTATTTTCATGTTTTTATTTTTTAAAAATTAGCATATTCGTCTGTCACTATAATGTGCTGCTGAATAATTTTTATGTCTTTGTGGTTAATAAAATCTTCTAATAGTGCTGCTGTTTCCTCTGTCGTTGGGGGTCTTGCTAAGAGCTGTCGAAAAGCCCAAATTATCATCCCTTCATACATTTCTCTCGAATTACTGATTATATTTACATACTCTGTTTTGTTTTGACCGATCTGGCCAAATAATGTAGCTGAGTTATTGTATTCCACCATATTATAGCCCTCCTGGAATTCTGCATTTGTAGGGAACCGCCACAGGAGATTATCAAATGTTGCATTCACAAAATTGAAGGTATTCATGTTGATCTCATCATAAACCAGATTGTAAATCATTCTTCCAAAGACTTCATTATAATTAATTAATCCATTTTGTAAATCTTTGCGACTTGATAGCACCAATTTTAATCTAATACTATCGCCAGGATCATTCGCACTTGATAATTTTTGATATATTGTACTCTCAGAAGCTCCTTCCAGGCAACGGATCTTTGCAAGATTGTACAGGTGTTGATTGTATGCTTGTTTATAAGAAGAATCTCCCTCTATAAAATCTGTATTTGTTTGTAATTTTTCTATTAATATCAGGCGAGACTCATCCGACAAGTTACCGTTTTTTAAAGCCTCTAATTCCAACTCCATTTCAGTGTACAATGGCTCTCTTCCGATCAGATCGATGAAGATTCGGTTGATATAATTTTCAATTTTTATAGCCGGAACATTATTGATGATCGGCGCATCATTATCCGAAACATGGATGGTTTCTTTCTTACATGTAATTGTAAAAAAAAGAATTACAATTCCGCCTAGTATTTTAGTGGAGCGTATAAATGCACTCATAGCCGTAAATTATTTCCAGACAAATTACTGAAAAATGTTCAATAAATAAGTTTGTTGAATGATGTGTTCAGAAAGGATTATGCTTTAAGCGGGAATGACTAAAAAGTTAATTTTCTTAACTCTTGAATATTTAACGGCGTGTAATTTTAAAAAATTATATTATTTGATATTATATTTTTTTATAACACAAAAAGCAAGGGTTAGAATTCAACGAAAACTCTTTAAACCCTTTGCTTTTTACGAACTGAACAATGTTTTGTCTAACCCAGCAATCGCTTTACAATTGTCGAAATGGTTTTTCCGTCAGCTTTTCCTGCTAATTGTTTGCTTGCCATTCCCATCACTTTCCCCATATCTCTCATCGATTCGGCGCCAGTTTGGGTGATGATTTCTTGAAGTATCTCTTCTAATTCAGATTCGTCAAGTTGCTTTGGCAAATATTTTTCAATCACGCCGATTTCTTCGCGTTCTTTTAAAGCCAGATCTTCCCTATTTTGATTTTCGTAGATTTCGAGCGAATCTTTGCGTTGCTTAACTAATTTTTGCAACAACTTGATCTCCTTTGCATCATTTAATTCTTCTCCACTTCCATCTGTCTTCGCAAGAAGAATAGCCGATTTTATTGCCCTTATGCCTCTCAAACTGATCTGGTCCTTGGCTTTCATGGCCACTTTTAAATCGTTGTTGATTTTATCTTCTAAAGTCATATTTTAAGTTCCTTTTCATTAAAAAATTTTGCATAAATATAAGTTATTCCATAGTCAAAAAGTTCAATTTATCCGCTCATCAACCCAATTCGTCAATTGCACAAAATCTTCCACACTTAATTGTTCTGGTCGCTTTGTGAAAAAACCTTTTTCCAATAATTCATCTCCCTTTATAAAAGCTTTCATCGTATTTCTTAACATTTTTCTTCGTTGACTAAATGCTTGTTTCACCACTATACGAAACAGCTTTTCATTACAATCCAACTTTTGATTTTCTTTTCTTGTCAACCTAATGACTGCTGACTGAACCTTCGGTTGCGGGTTGAAAAACCTTTTGTCCACATCTAAAATCAATTCTCCTTCATAAAACGCCTGAACCAACACGCTGATCACACCGTATGTCCGGCTACCGGGTCCAGAAATAACTCTATCCGCCATTTCCTTTTGAAACATCCCGACAAGTTCCGGTACCTGTGCTTTGTATTCCAGCATTTTGAACAAAATCTGGGAAGAAATATTATATGGGAAGTTTCCGATTATTGCAAATGGCTCATTTTTAATAAATAAGTTTAGGTCCACTTTCAAAAAATCAGCGTTGATTATCTGTCCTTTTAACTTTGGAAAATGTTTTTTCAAATAAAACACCATATCGTCATCAGCTTCGACAACCAATAATTCGTAATCCTTCTGCAATAGATATTTTGTAAGCATTCCCTGTCCGGGTCCAATTTCCAGAACTTTATTGTATTCATTTTCTGCTTGAAGTGCTTGAGAAATTTGTCTGGCAATTTCTTCACTCGTCAAAAAATGTTGTCCATATGATTTTTTTGCTTTCAATGATATTTTGATTTTTTAAACTTTAATTTTTATGTTTCGAATATTTTTCAAATAGCTAAAAAAAGCCCCTTAAAAATGATGAAAATAAGTGGTTTTTTAAAAACTTAAACCAAATATATTTCATATATAAACATCAATTTATCAACAGGTTATGCAACAATCTTGTTCTTAAATTTCTAATTCAAGTTATTTATTTATCTTAGCTGAATATTTACTGCTAAAGCATTACATTTAAAGATACTTAATGAATACCAAAGTTACGGTAAGCAATACGTTTAAAAGTAAGGATGATCTCATTATTCTTGCAGATGCTAATGAACTTGACTGGACAACTTCTTTATTGACCGATTCTGAAATAACTTTTTTAAAGGACGCTGTAAAGAAAGAAGTAGCATGTGTTTTATTGCCTCGAGGCAAAAGTTCAATCATAGTTCAGTTTTTAAAAGAAAACGGGTCTTGGTCAATTAGTCGTGAAGATGCCAGGATTGCTGGTTTTGAACTTTTATCACTTCTTTCTCAATATAAAATAAAATCTGTAACCCTTGTAAACAAACGTTCAATCAACAGAACACTGGATTTTTTGGAAGGGATGGTTTTAGGTAATTATCAGTTTTTAAAATATTTTACCGATAAAAATGATAAGGCTAACACATTGCAAGAGGTCAAAGTTGAAAAATCTTCAGCTTCAAGATCTGAAGTTAGTCAGTTGAAAAATGTCCTTGAAGCTACTTGCAAAGCCCGTGACCTTGTCAACGAGCCGCATTCTTATCTCTCTGCCGAACAATTGAGTAAAGAAATTCAGTTCCTCGGTAAGTCCTGCGGATTTTCGGTGAAGGTGTTTGATAAAAAGAAAATTGAATCACTAAAAATGGGAGGCATCATTGCCGTGAATTTAGGTAGTGAAAATCCTCCTCGTTTTAACATTCTTGAATGGAAACCACCAAAAGCAAAAAACAATAACCCCATTGTTTTGGTAGGAAAAGGTATTGTTTATGATACCGGTGGGTTGAGTTTAAAACCTACCCCTAATTCAATGGATTTTATGAAAAGCGACATGGGTGGAGCTGCTACTGTAATTGGAAGTATGATGGCCGCTGCTTTAAACAAATTACCATTACATATTATCGCGCTCATTCCTTCAACAGATAATCGGCCCGGCAAAAATGCCTACGCTCCAGGTGATGTGATCACGATGTACGATGGCAGTACTGTGGAGATTTTAAATACTGATGCAGAAGGACGGCTGGTTTTAGCTGATGCACTCCATTTCGCTAAAAAATATAAGCCAGAACTTGTTATTGATTTTGCGACTTTGACAGGTGCTGCTTCTCGTGCTGTCGGCAGTGAAGCAATGTGTTTTATGGGGAATGCTGATAATGAATTAAAGGAGAAATTTGTAAAAAGCGGTCATGATGTGTACGAACGACTAGTTGAATTTCCTCTTTGGAGAGAATACGGTGATCAACTCAAGTCAACTATTGCAGACCTCAAAAATCTGGGTGGGCCGAGTGCAGGCATGATCACTGCTGGTAAGTTTTTAGAGCATTTTACAGATTATCCTTGGCTTCATTTTGATACTGCAGGGTCAGCTTTTTTAAAAAATGGTGATAGTTATCGTTCAAAAGATGGTACCGGAGTAGGTGTTCGTTTAATGTTTGATTTTTTGAATAAGTATTGACCTTTTAACGGTCTTATTTTTCAATTTTTACATTTAAAAAATAAAAAACCGACAAAGGATTCCATTTACAATAGATTAGATTTTTTGTCAGGTCTTTTTAATAATATTGTTTTTGAAAATGAATAAGATTAGAATTGGAATTAGTATTGGCGATATTAATGGAATTGGATTGGAAGTAATTTTAAAAACACTTGCACATCCTCAAATTCTAAACCTTTGTACACCAATAATTTATGGTTCTTCTAAAATCGTTTCTTATCATAAAAATGTGGTTGGGCTTGATTCATTTCAGTTCAATGTGGCCACTTCAGGAGACCGCATCAGAAAAGATAAAATTAATGTTGTAAACTGCTGGACTGATGATGTCAATATCACTTTGGGTAAGCTTTCAGATAGTAGTGGGAAATATGCCAAAATATCTCTGGAGCAAGCAGTTATAGATTTGAAAAACAGGTATTTTGATGCCTTGGTTACCGCTCCTATCAACAAAAAAGCAATGAATCTTGCAAACTTCAATTTTGTTGGTCATACAGAATATTTGGCTAATGAATTTGGTGCAAAAGAAAGTCTTATGTTGATGGTAAATGATTCGCTTCGCATAGGTCTCGCAACCAACCATTTGGCTATTCGGGATATTCCTTCAGCTATAACGAAAGAACTTGTAAGAACGAAACTCCAACTCTTGAATGATTCTCTAAAAATCGACTTCAACATTGAACGGCCAACGATCGCACTATTAGGATTAAATCCTCATGCCAGTGACGAAGGCGTTATTGGCGATGAAGAAGAAAATATTATCCGTCCGGTTATTATTGAGGCCAAGAAAAAAGGAATCCTTGCAATGGGACCATATCCTGCAGACGGATTTTTTGGCTCAATGCAGTATACTAAATTTGACGGTATTTTAGCTATGTATCATGATCAGGGTTTGATTCCTTTTAAAGCATTGTCCTTTGGCTCTGGAGTCAATTATACAGCTGGTCTTGAAATCGTCCGAACTTCTCCTGATCATGGCACCGCATATGAGTTAGCTGGTAATAATGTCGCCGATCCTTCTTCCTTCAGAAAGGCTTTGTTCCTTGCTGTTGATATTGCAAAAAACAGGAAATTATATAAAGATTTGACAGCTAATCCAATGATCCGCAAAGAACAACCAGTGGATGAAAGTGAAATGTCTAAAGATTAGTTACTCTTGAAAAAAACAGATGGATTCCGGTTTGGAATCCATCTGTTTTTGAATTTAATTTTATCGTATCGATGAATTTGACGTTCTAGGTTTTCTCGTGAGGTGATAAGCTCTCTTGGTACTTGCAAAAGCTGATGGGATAATAGATTCTTTATTAAATGATATAACATCATAATCCCTTGTTTTTTCCGGCAATTGTTTTGTGTAAATGCGACTGTGTGTTTCAGTTTTAGTTTCTGAAGTTGCAATTATTGGTGGTGCAGTTTCCTCAAATTCAATCTCTTCTTTGATGTCTTGCTTTATGCTAGTTTGTAGTGTTTGACGACTTTCTACCACTACTTCTTTAGGTCTTCTCTTGTAGTCCTCAGGGATTAAAACAGCTGGTGGTACATTTGTAACCGAATACAAATTTTGCTCAACAATTGAATACTCATCTATTTCGTTTTTACCCGAAGGAATCATCAATTCTTCTATGCTTTTTTTAGGTATTTTATACTTCGGAGCTGACACTAATTCTTGCTTTTCAAGAGTATCATATTTGTAAAGTTGATATTTTTCAATAGTTCGAATTAATTTGTTTGCATATTCTTTATCCGTTGCATAGCCGCATTTTTTTAATCCTTTTGCCCAACGTCTGTAATCAGTATTGCTGTAATTAAATAGATTTTGATAATGAGCTGTATTCATCAAAAAATCTGTGTGATCTATATATGATTTTTCCGGATTTTCATATGCACGAAAGCATGATTTGATTAGATTGCCATGCTTGTCAAAATCATCATCCTTATAATAATATGACGGTCCTTTCCAGTAGCTCTTGCATTTTATTCCGAAATGATTATTTGATTTTACTGCAAGCTCGCCCTTCCCCCAGGAGGATTCATGAATACCCTGGGCAAGGGTTATACTAGCAGGAATTCCACTTCTCATCATTTCTCTGATCGCTATATCCTTGTAGGTGTTGATGTACAAGTCAATGTAATTTTCTGCTGAAAGTGTGTAGGTTATAAAAAATAGTAAAAACAGGGGTACATAGTGCAATTGTTTTCTCATAATTAAACGGCAATTTTTTGTGTGGTTCAATCACCAATAAACTACCATCAATCCTTAATGATATTTTCGGAATGGTCACCTTGTCAAACCATTTCGATTTGTTTGATTGATGTAAGTACATTGGTATAAAATAAAATCAATTTTGCCAATGACTTACTAATCAGGAGTCTTCTCATAGTGGTCTCATAGTAAGTTGATCGGCATCAATCAAAACAAATATAAATAATATTTAAATATATAATCAAGAGAGACTTCCCTCCTTGATCGCCTTTTCGTTTATATACTGTGACAGGTAATTTTATATGACAAAAAATTGTTATTTGTATAACAATTTAATTCGCATGTTATTTTTTTGTAAAGTATTAGGTTTTATACTTCAAAGGAATAGTGTTAATATTTTCATAAAAAAGTTAATCTAAGTACACCCCCAATAAAAATTATTTTTGTAGAAATCGATTTTCGATCTACACTATTATTAAATAATAATTTCACACAGAAATTTGTCATCAAAACATTTACAATAATTATAATTTATACAAAACACTAATATATTCCATGCTTATGGCATCAACAAATTAATGAATTTTGTTATTTGAAAAATGCAATTTCTTCGGAAAAAGGCTGGACTTTCACCACGAAACAGATGTAACAAAAAAAATCATGTCCAAAAATATTTTTTTGTTCTTTTTGCTGAATTTTTTTTCATGTCGAAACACTTCAAAACTGGCAAACAATTTGATGACACATTAAAACAAAACATTATGTGTTGCGTATATTCCTTATTTCCTCTTTATATAAAAAGTCTATCATGAACTTTTCCAAAAGCCGCCTATATTCAACTTTGATTTTTACTATTTGTGCACTTAGCGCAGGCTCTCAACCATCAAATAATTTATATCCTCAGCTTTCTGCTGAATCATTCTATAAAAGAGGAGTTGAATTTCATCAAAACAACAATTTCGATAAAGCTATAAATTACTACTCCGAAGCGCTTTTGCTAAATCAGGATCATACCAAATCACTCTATAATCGCGGATTAGCTTATTATGAGTTAGAAAAATATAATAAAGCATTATTTGATTTTGATACACTTATCAGGATTGATCCGAATGATATTCAAGCTTATGAACAAAGAGCTCGCGTACTTTATCTTCTCGATGACGCTGAAGGAGCTATAAAGGATTATGACCTCCTGCTGAGAAATACCCCCTCCAGCATTCTTTTTGTAAATAGAGGAAAGGCTTCCAGTGTACTTGAAGATTATGAAAATGCAATAGCTGACTTTGATGCAGCTCTTGAAAAAAATCCTTCTGATAATGAAGCTTATATCAACAAAGGGGACGTCTACTTTGCCGTCGGGGATTATCACAATGCCATTCAGTTTTATAGCGAAGCATTACAAATTGCACCTGATGACGAGCGGACATATAATAACAGAGCAAATGCCTATTTAAAACTTGGCAATAACGAACAGGCACTAAATGATTTTAACAAAGCTTTAGAAATCGCCCCCAATAGTTTTACTTACGTCAATCGTGGTTTTTTCTGGCTGGATCAAAAAGAATCTGATAAAGCTCTTTCTGATTTTTTAGAATCTTCAAAGCTCAATTATAAAAATGCTCTTGCGTTTTATGGTATTGGTCTTATAAAATATGAAAGAAAAGAGTTTTCAAATGCCCTTGAGAACTTTAATAAAGCTATTCATTTAGATCACAAAAACGAAGTCTATTTAAATTACAGAGGCCTTGCATTTCACTTTCTTGGTTTGTTTGAAGATGCTATACTGGATTTTGAGCAGGCTATTTGGATTGACCCTGAATACTCGGAAGCTTTTAGTAATCGAGGGCAATCCTATTATCTTTTAGGTGATAAAGAACGAGCACTGGAAGATTGGCAAAAGGCATTAAAAATCGACCCGGAGAACACCGAAGCCCAAAAAAGTATTAATTCCCTTGAGTTTAATTCATACGACTTTCAAGACGAAGAATTTACTGCAAAGGGTGTTGATTTAGAGCAGGAAAATAATTCTACTCAAAAAACGGGTTCAGTTGTAGCAGAGGAAGGAATTGAAATTGATGAATCATTTTTACAGGAAACCGTTGCCTTCAAATTTGCAGCAGCAGAAGAAACAAATTTTCCAGAACATAACTTTGAAAACAAAGTATATATTCCAAAATCAATTCCGCAAAAAAGAATTTCTCTTTCAACAGAAAACCCGGTGGATGGCCCGCTCGTTTTGACTACAAAACCAATCCGTGTTGTAGATTTTGAAGAAACCGGACATTCTGAAAAGTATTACCTCAACCGTGCAAAATCATTTGCTTTAGAAGGAAAATACAACGATGCAATTACTTTCTATAATAAAGCAATAGCCCTGAATAATAAAAATCCAAATGCTTTTCTCGGGCGTGGTGTAGCTCATCATAAGCTGCAAAATTATCAGAATGCAATTGATGATTTTTCAAAAGCTGTTGATCTTGACCCGAGTTTAACTGATGGATTTTATAACAGGGGAAATGTATATTTCGATCAGAATGATTTCAAAAATGCCGTCCGTGATTATTCAATTACGATCAGGCATAAACCAAAAAATGCCACTTTTTATTACCTAAGAGGAATTTGCTTTGCAAACAGAAAACTTTATAAAAAGGCACTAAAAGATTTTAATGAAAGCCATCACTTAAATCCCAATGACACAAAAGCATTGAGTAATATGGCAACCATAAAATTTATAACTGGCAATATTTTTGAATCGCTTGAGGATTATAATCAGGCCATTAAAAAGTCGCCTTCTGAAAGTATTTTGTATGCCAACAGAGCCAAAGCTCACCAGGCACTAAAAATGTATCAGAAAGCTTTAAATGATTGCGAAAAAGCAATGGATTTGGATCCAAATAATGAAGCATTGTACTTTTTAAGTGGCGTTTTAAAATATGATTTGAAAAACTATACAGAATCAATTGCTGATTTTTCGTATGCTATTATAAACAGCGATTCTGAGAGACCAGAATATTTTTACCATCGTGCAATGAGTTTCCATCATTTAGGACTTGCAACAAACGCATTAGAAGACTACAACAAAACCATCCTCCTCAATCCATACAATGCAGAAGCTTTTTATAATCGAGCTATGGTCAAAAAAGCGATAGAGGACGAAAATGGATGCCATGAAGATTTAAAAAAAGCAGAAGCATTGGGCTTAGAAAACTTAAGCAATTTCACTACAACTTTATCTCAGGAGAAGTTGAAACAATATTGAAAAGTAGGTCATTTATAGTTTTCTGTAGCTCAAAAAATTAACTTGATTTTTAAAAGAAAATAATTATTTTTGCAGCATCGAATTAACAGATTTGTAAAAATAAATGATTGTTTCAATCTGTTGGATTGTAAATTGGTTTAATCATTTTTTTAGACAAACATAAATTATAAAATCATGAGTGAGAAAGCAATTAAAACTCGATATGGAGACGATGAATTGAGAGAGTTTGAGCAAATAATTGATAAAAAATTGGAAAAGTCCAGAAAGGAGCTCAGCTTCTATATGAATCAATTGGCGGAGATGGCTGACAACCCGGATTCTAAAGTTAAAGGCTTGGATGATGGAATCGGCACAGCTGAAAATGAACGTCTAACGACTTTAGCTGCTCGTGTCAGAAAACATATGCAACATCTTGAAAATGCTAAGATCCGTATCAAAAATAAGGTTTATGGTATTTGTCGAGTTACTGGTAAGTTAATCTCGAAAGAGCGATTGCGTGCAGTTCCTCATGCAACTTTAAGTATCGAAGCCAAACAACAAAAAACTAATTAATTAAAATACTTAATTTCAAACTAAAAATAGCGGTTATACTAAAAGTCAATTGGTATAATCGCTATTTTTAGTTATACAGTTTCAGGATAACATTCGTTTAAATAAAACCAATAGTTTCATTTTTGATCTTTTGAACATGTTTATTGACCAATTCGTTATTACCATTAAAAAGAGACAGCACACCACACCTACTATCGTTTTCTTTATCTCTTTTTAAACACAAAACATTGAAATAATTATTATCGCTTTGAAAAAATCTATTAAAGTAGTCATTGTTGTTTTGTCTGTTTTAATTGTTGACCAGGCATTTAAGGTTTGGATTAAAACAAATCTAGCATATGGACAGGAAATTCCTATTCTTGGGCTTGACTGGGCAAGGCTTCATTTTGTAGAAAATAATGGAATGGCTTTTGGGCTTTCTTTAGGTGGTTTTTATGGCAAGCTGGCGCTGAGTTTATTTCGAATTACTGCTGTGTTTGTATTGTCTTATTATATCAGTTTACTTATCAAAGCTAAAGCAAAAATGGGTTTGTTGATAAGTTTTGCACTCATTCTTGCCGGTGCTATCGGAAATATCATTGACAGTGCTTTTTATGGGATAATATTCTCCGAATCATATCATGGAAATGTAGCAACAATGTTTCCCGAGGGAGGAGGTTATGCAGGCTTTTTACACGGAAAGGTTGTAGACATGCTTTATTTTCCTCTATTTGAAGGTCAGTTTCCAGAATGGTTTCCGTTTTGGGGAGGAGATAATTTTTTATTTTTCAGGCCTGTTTTCAATGTTGCTGACATGTCTATCACTGTTGGTGTTGCTAGCATTATCTTATTTCACCGAAGTTTTTTTAGTACGCAGGAAAAGACCAATGATGCTGATGATTCTGAAGTAAAAAATGTTGAAAAAACAAAAGAAGAAAACCTGGAAAACAATGCTGATGAATTGCCAAATGTTTCAAAACCTGAACATCCGGCTCAATAAAAACCATCATGCTTTGCTCTTACAATAAAATGCGATGTATAAACTGATTATATACATCGCATTTTATTATTATAAAAAAGTACTAAATTCCTTTTGATGGTCTTAATCAACCCCTAAAAATGACTCTACAGATTTTAAGACATTAGAAACTTTTGAATAATCAATACTATAATGAATGAACTTACCCTCTCGGCTTGTTACGACTATTCCAGCCAATCTAAGGATTCTAAGATGCTGTGAGGTTATTGATTGTTCTAATTTTAGGGTGTTGTAAATTTTATTTACATTAATGGTTTTATGTTTGTCGATGAACTCAAGTATCCGCATTCTAAGGGGATGCGCAAGCGCTCTGAGTATCTCTGACGAGATTTGAAGCTTTTCGTTGTTAATTGTAACTTTAGCCTTTCTCATAGATACGGTTTTGATTAAAGAATTGATAATTATTTACTTAGCAAATATGCGATTTTTATTTATTTTTACAAAAGATACCATAAAAAAATGCTGTGAATCCATTGATTCACAGCATTTTTTGTAAAATGAGTTATAAAATTGACGTATAATTAGTATTCTTATCTATACCTGTACGTACATTATTTGGTTTTATTAGATAAAATAATATGTTTTTCGTTTATGCCGCCAATTCTTCCACCAATCTGGATATTTGGGACAGTCTTTCATTATCAAGGGCATAATAAATAAACTTACCCTGACGCTCTGTTGCAACAACTCCTGCTCGTCTTAAAATTGCTAAATGTTGGGAAGCTACTGACTGTTCTAATCGAAGTTTAATGTAAATATCTGTAACCGTCATTTTTTCATTTTCTTCCAAAAGATCGATAACACTTTGACGCAATTTGTGGTTAACTGCTCTTAATACCAACACTGCTTTTCTCAGCTCAGAATAGTCAAGTTGTATATCTTTTTTCCCCTTCTTCAAAACAACGGTTTCGTTTTTTTGCTTTCTCATATTGATGTTTTTTATAATTAAATAATACTGCTCAAAGGGAGCCAAAAACTATACCAAAACAAAACATTAAAATATGTTGTAAGGTATAATTCTATTGATTACTAAGTAAAAATAAAAATTTTATTTCAATAATCATAAATTTTTACAATGTGTAATTATTTATAATGTTTTGCGGGGAATTGTGATGTTGGGGGACTTAAAATAGAAGGGTGAAAAATAAGCAACATCACAAAAATCTTGTCGCTGAAAAGCCTCAAATGCAATCGGTACAAGATTGGAAGCCGAGCAAATTTCATTGCTAAATTTTGCAAAGGGTGATTTAATTACATTTTGACATTTCGCAGCTCCATTTCCGCTAAAAATAATGGTCTGGCCTTTTTCAAAATATTCCCGAAATGCGTTTTCATCTATGATCTTCGCGTTGGTGTCCTGCACAATGTTTTTTTTAAAATCGTAAATCGCGGTATAAACTTCCATCCGTCGTGCATCGATCATAGGAGCATATAGAGCTTTTTGTTTATTATTGGCTATAGAAGCAGCAGCGATGGAATATAACGTGTCAACTGCAATCATTGGCCTGTCAAGGGCATAGCAAATACCTTTTGCAGTTGACGCTCCAACTCTCAAAGAAGTGTAAGAGCCTGGGCCTTTGCTTACCGCAACAGCATCAATTTGGTTAATCGATAAACCAGATTCTGAAAAGCTCTTTTCAATTAACAAGGTTATTTCAGCAGCGTGAGAAAACCCTTTCGTGTCTTCCTTCATGATCAAAACCTCGTCTTTTTTGCTGATACAAATAGAACAAATGTCAGTTGCTGTTTCTATGTTGAGAATTATTGCCATACTTTTCTGTGTAAAGGGAATTAAAAAAGCGGCTTAAAATTATACTTTTTAAGCCGCTTTTTAAAGATTGTTAAATATCTTATTCCTTTGTCAACAGTTTTTTATAACGATCAGAATCGTTTATTAGAGCAATTGCTTCCTTTATTTCTTTATCATTTTTCAAACCAATCTGAATTTTTCCTTTTTGGTAAAAATAGCGTCCGGCGATTTCCTTTTCAAGAATATTCATTATTGCTTCTTTGTGCTTAAACAATTCATTTTTCTTTTCTGCTTCGATTTTGTTTTCAATCGTCTTTATTTCATTTTGAATGGAAGACAGCATTTTTTCTTTTTCTGCTCTATCTCTCAAGTCCTCTAATATCTTTTCACTATTTGTTTCATATTCAAATCCTTCATCGTTGATATACTGAACAAAATCATCAAACTTATCAAATTCAAGGTTTGCTATGTCTGTTACACTTTCGTTTTCCAAGCAATATTTGGTCACGTAATTAAAAATTAAATTTTTACGCCATAGGTCAGCTATAATAGTGTTATTGGAAAGGTGCTCAACATAAATATCGGGCTTTACTCCGCCTCCGTCCTGGACCAATCTTCCGCTTTTCGTTTTATAATTTGTCCTAAGAGAATCTGGAATATCAACAGGTTCTCCATTTTCATAACTTACACCCTGAATACACCTTCCGCTTGGAATGTAGTATTTTGCAGTAGTCATTTTCACTTTTGAATTATAGCCAACATCTCTTGTATTCTGAACCAAACCTTTTCCATATGATCGTTGTCCAATTAAAACTCCCCGATCAAGATCCTGGATAACACCTGAAACGATTTCTGATGCAGATGCAGAACCTTTATCAATCAACAAAGCCAAAGGTATTTCTTCGTCAATCGGACGATTTAACGTTTTAAAACTCCTATCCCAATCGGCAACTTTTCCTTTTGTAGTAACCACTAATTCTCCCTTTGGAATAAAAACATTTGACACATTTACTGCTTCTGTTAATAATCCTCCTCCATTACCGCGAAGGTCAAAAATAACTCCTTTAATATTTGGGTTTTCCTCTTTTAGTTTTTTCAACGCATCGCCAACATTTTTACCAGCTTGCCTAGTAAAAG
>JANQFJ010000290.1 GCA_028277915.1 Saprospiraceae bacterium | reverse complement strand
CGTATTCTCCATTTTTATAACTTTCCAAACCTGCCATGCCATCTGTTGCAAGCGTCACGTTGTATTCATGCATTTCAAGGTAAGAACGGAGTACGTCCCCAAAATTTTGATCATCTTCAACTAAAAGAATTCTGTTATTTGCTGTCATTGTAAAACCTTTTTCAATTTGGAATATTAGAAGTTAACAATTGTTAATTATTAGAACTCATAAATGGAAAAAATAGTATAAAACTACTCCCTTTTCCTGGCTCACTTTTAACATTTATTTGGCCATTGTGCGCATTAACCATAGCTTTTACATAACTAAGCCCCAAGCCAAATCCTTTTACATCGTGCAAATTTCCGGTGTGTACTCTGTAAAATTTATCAAAAATATGCTTTCGGGCTTCTTTGGTCATACCAATCCCCTTGTCTTTTACTATAACTTCAACGCCATTATTAATGTTACGAGTATGTACAGAAATATCAGGGTTATTAGGTGAATATTTATTGGCATTATCCAATAAGTTATGAATAATATTTGTAATGTGTGTCATGTCTCCTTCAATGGTTGGTTTTGAAGCATTGAGTAAAGTAGAAACCTTTCCATTTTTTTTCTCAACCTGCAAAGCAGCATTTTCAACAGCCTGGCTAATCACTTCATGCAGATTGATATTTGATATTTTTAATTGAAAATCATTTTTGTCAATTACTGCCATTTGAAGTACTTTTTCAACCTGTTTGTTCATCCGTTTATTTTCCTGCTTAATAATCTCTGCAAATCGTCGAACTTTATCAACATTTCCAGAAACCATCGGGCTGGTTATTGAATCTGCAGCTAATGAGATCGTCGCGATTGGAGTTTTAAATTCGTGAGTCATATTGTTTATAAAATCTGACTTCATCTCCCCAACCTTTTTCTGAAAAAAGATAACCTGAATCGTGTATGCAAAACAAAACAAAATGAGTCCTGTAAAGATTATTGAACCTATAAGCGTTTTCCAAACCGACCCCCAAACCAAGTTGCCCTTTCCAGGAAAATAAATCATCAACAAACCAGGAGATTGAATATCATCGGGATACAAATCAACACTGTATTCAGAATTGTAAAGCGTCTTTGTCCCGGGAGAAAATGAATGTGGACTATTGTCTCTTACAACATAATGTCCATCAACGATAACAAAGGATTTTTCCTTGTGAGAGTAAACGCCGTAATTATAATCAATGTCTATAAACCGATTTGCCAATTCATTGGAAATGGCCTCTTGTAACAATTCCAATTCTATACGCTGGGTAATCGGCTCCGGATTAAGTAGCTTGTTGATTTGCATCCGTTCCCAATACTTCACTTGTTGCTCATATCGCTCAAATCGTTCACGTTCACAATCAGGGCAATGGCATTCATTTTTGTCATCCAAATGAGCAAAAAGACTGGACTGTTCAGGGGAAAGGCTGTCTAAAGCAATCTTTTTATTGAGAGAGTATTCTGTCAGGATTCCTTTCGAATCCTGCTTAAAGCTTTGGTAGACCTGATTCTTCCAGGAAGTAGTATTTCCTCCGCCGGCAGGTTGATTAAATACTTCAATGTTGTCCTTAATATTCTCGGCATTTTGAAGTTTATCAGACACTCGATTTAATACTGAAATGACGTCTTTATTAAATCGGTCTTCATTCAATTGAATGGACCATCTGATCCAATAAGTCTGCAATACTATCGTCCCAATGAGTGCAGCACTCATCAACCCAATAATGACCCAAATTGCTTTCTTATTCATCCAAAAACTTTAAAATAATGCGGAACTTGGCTTAAATGTCTGAAAGGAAAACGTAAAATACAAACTACCTATTACAAATTTATACATTACGAAATTCCTTTTCTTCTATTTAACTAACTTTTAACTTTTTCTAAAATGAAATAATTCCACCCTTGTTTTTGTTCAATCATGAAACACAATTTGTTGTTAATCACATTTTTAAACATCTACTTAATATTAATGTTATTTGCAGTAAAAACTGCAATCTGCACGATTATTTGCATTGGTCGACGAAACACTCAACAGCATGGATTTTCCATTCATGAAACAACATAACTAGCAGTTAGGCTAAGTAAGATTGTTGTATAAAATATCTCTAAATGAAAAAGGGTTGAAAGCATTTCTCTCAACCCTTTCTCCATTTATTTGTTTCGATATTTTAATTCAGTGAGAATGTAATTTGTACGCCCCCTCTGGTTGTAGTAATTGGGAATGAAGCAGAGGTTTTCGGATTTGTTCTACTGTAATCGAAAAACAACCGCACATTCAGTTGTTTGGTTATATTGTAATCCACAGAAGGAGATATTTGAATTTGTCGCAATCCTCTGGTTGGCTCAGCCACACTTTGATCAAGCAGGTGATTGATTGTTATATCATCGCGTAAAGAAAAGTCAAATTCGAAATTGAGATCGCTCCCTTCCACTTTTTGTGCATCAGCAGGTTCGTCTTTCTTTTTTCGTTTGCTTTTCTTTTTATTCTTTGGCTGAAGAAAACCAATTACTACATTTCGCATTCTATAGCCCAAACCAACTACATATTCTGAAGTTTTGGTTTCGCTCAACTGATATGTGACAAAACTCATAGTCAGTAACCTTGATTTTTTAAACTCTACATCCACTGCAAGGCCGCTTCGAAGTTCCATCCTAACTCCCAGCAAAGGCACAAATTGTTCAGAGATAACTATAGAAGGTATTTCAAAACGAGAAAAATAATTGGAGTTAGTATTAAATTTTCGTTCCCCTGCACCATTTAAATAATCACTATCCGTTTCAAAAGAATTAACCGTCAAAGTAGATTGATAGCCATGCGAAATAGAAAACCTGGAGAACAAATCTGAAAACATTGGTAGCTTGGAAAGCCCGTCGTAGGTCATATTCCAATTAGGTCTTGGCATCTCTTTGAAAAGTACTTTCGTATAATCATTCGCGACCGGGATCGTATTCGCATCCTTTTTTGTGTAAGCCGCAAGGAATGCCGGAATCAATACATCTTGCTGAGCACGACCATAACCAAATTTGTAATCTTGGCCATCAACTTCATGTGATTGATTCACATCTCCTATCCTTTGCGAAATAATAGGCCTGTTGTCTTCAAATTGTTTAAATAAACCAACAATATCATTTTCAAACAGTGTATTCATCGCAAAATAAGAAATCGAAAATGAACCAATATCACGAGGAAGGAGATGCCGAATTTCTTTTTCAACATCCAAGAGAGTATCTTTAAACTGGAGAGATTTATTCTCCGTAAAGGATTTTGCCCATGAAAACTCAACTCTCCAATCATCGTAGGGTTCCAAAGTAAGTCTCGCATCAAAAGACTGAGTGTAATTTTGCTGAACCTGCTGATTTAGGAAGACGCTGCTACTCATCCACCCTTTGTTATCCGCACGTGTCAGCCAGTCATTCTCAAAATCTGTTCTCCCTATATCAGGTTGCCAACCTCCCACGAAATCCCAACCCGGAGCTTCAAATCCAGGATTCATCCCAAGCATTTCAGTTTCCGGGAGATATCCTGGGATTATCGTTGAAAAGTTCTCAGAGTAAGAAGCTCTTGCTTTTCTAAACACCATCAACGGACGGATCAAGGCCCTCGAAATCACAGATGGTTCGCCACTTTTCTTTCTTTTTTCTTTCTTGTTGTCACCTTTCCCTTTTTGATTCGGATCGTTATTGTCTTTACCTCCTCTGTCGCTTCTGTCATCAGCTCTTGAATTGAGTCGGTTGTTGCCACTTTTATTATTTCTGGATTTTTTACGCCGTGGATTATTGATTTTTTTGAGGTATTTAGATTTGTTATAAAGGGTCTCAAAATTCAAATCTCCGTTAAGCTGTCTTCGCTGACCATTTTGAATAACATTCCCCAACTCAACTGTATTTAAAGCAGCCGCACTCCAATTATAGTCTCCGCGATATAATGCTTTTACACTCACAAAATCAAGAAATGGTAACAGTTTGATTGGTAAAGTCCAGTTGACATTAAAGGAGTGGTTGTAGTTTTTCGGTCGTCCAAAACTCTTTATGTTGTCCCACATATGTTTTCTCAATTCACTTTCGGGTCTTGGTCGATTAGTTTCTGGGTCAAATTGCTTTAATTCATCAATTACTGCGACATTCGTTGCATTAAAATTAAATTTCAATGATTTCGCTAAATCCCACTGGAGATTATAGTTTCGATCCCATGTAAATTGTTTATTAAAATAAGTACTATAGTCCGGCGTATCGTCAGTAAACCTGAACTTGGTTTTCTGAAACTGCCGGTTGATAATATTGTTGAACGTAAAACCATTGGGAATCAAATTGAAATTAAACTCCGTAAAAAACTTTAAATATTTATCTTTTTTGATAAGTTTTTTAAACGGTGTTATATATTTTGGTCTTGTACTGAAACTGTAATCCAAAGAACCATTATGTTTGGTGATCTCATCGAGCTCTATGATAGGATCATGATGGGTAATTTTTGTAAAAGCATATGTTGCACTGAAATTTTCAATATTCCAGGGCATTGGGGTTTTGCTAGCTTTTTTTCCGGTTCTTTCCTTCCTGACGTTTGTAAAGTTAAACCCTTTGATTTGCGTATAATCGATGGCTTGATCCCGAATGGAGTCCCGTTCAGCTTTGCTACTTTCTGCTTTCAATTTTTCTTTCAACGGAATATCGAGATCATAGGGATCAAATTCAGGCGTCCTTACCGTTTGGGAATATTGAGCGTAAAAAGGTATTTTTATTCCTGTTTTTTCCGGAAGGAAGTTGCCTAATTCAAGATTAGTAGCCAAATCAAATTGTACTACTTCTTCTCGTGATCGTTGATGCACCTTATCTTCAAGGCCACCAAAGCCTACAGAGCTGTAGTTTCCAGCTATTGTTGCCGCTCCAAAGTCAGCCAATGTCGCATCTACTTTGCCTATTGCTGCAAAACCACCCCGCTCGTCCAATCCGCTTAAACGAAGTTCATTCATCCAGACTTCGAAGCACTGTTTTTCATCACTACGGTTCGCAACTCCAATCATTATGCCTTTCACATAACCAAGGGAGGGATTCCCTTTGATTCGCATTTTCCCTTCTCTTTGAATATTATCTATTTCAACAACATCAATAACTTCAAACGGCTTAATTAAAGAAGCTCCTGATCCAAGTTGTTGGTTTCGCTGTATTTTCAATTCCTTCAGCCGTTCTATCGAAATATCAAAATTATTCAAAGCCTTCCATACTTCTTCTTTATACTGCGGATCCAGATATTGAAGTGTATTATTCCTGGACATGACCAGAGGAATCTCATATTCGTAATAGTTATTTTCAAAATCACTACCAAACCGCATAAATATGGATAGATCCCCATCATCGATAGCATCCAAATTCTGAAATTCATTGTTTGCTTCAGCATGGACAAACATTTCCATACGCTCATATACCCTTAAATCTAATTGCCTATTGTTATAAACTGCACGGCCCGAATTAGGCTGGAGATCACATATTTCAACCGAAATTGATTGTTCGTTTTGAAGGATATCCGGATAGGTTGCGTTGGTGGACTGTTCCCGTTCTATATCAGGAGGCAGCGTATATTTAAAAGGAATTTTTTCGCTATGCTCCTCAATGTTTACAGCATTTACATCAAAAATAGTAGGCTCCTCATTATCCAATTCCTCTGTATTAATTTCTTGTCCGGTTTCCTGGTAAATCAATAAATCTCTTTGGAATCGTCTCCACTGATTTCTGGTCAATTCAAGGCGGGCAAATCGCATGGTGACAGGATCTCCAAACTCTTTTAAAAACATCCTTATAAAACGAATAGAACGGAAATCCTGGATGCTTCCTACTTTCTGAGCATAGGAATCCAGCGGAATTTTAAAGTTATACCATACTCTTTCACCAGGGCTTCCGGGATTATTAGGAGTAGAAGAAATCCTACTGGTGATATATGGATGATCTTCAAAATCGAGACGATTGTCCAAATCTTCGTCTTTAAGTTCTATTTTATATTGAAAATAGGACTCAGATTCATTTAATGTATTATCCTGGTTGAGGTCTTCTGTATCAGGAAGATTTGTTGCAGCATTACGCCGCTCATCAGTTGCATTCGGAGTATTACCTTCAGGATTGTTGAACCTGCTATACCTTTCTAATATACCTGCACCAATACCATCATAATACGGATGCAAAAAGTATCGGTAATTGTCATTGGAGGGATCGGCTAGGATTGAATCCATTGCATTTTGGCTCAATCCGCTATTTAATATTTGATTAATATAATCAGCATAGTGCTCCACTTCCATTGAATCATTCAAACCATCCAATCCAATATCCTGCAATCGTCTGAGTTCATCACTATTTGCAAAAGCATTGGTGATGGCAGGAGCTCTTGGGATACGTCCCCATTTTGTTTCATCAACACGGGTTGTGCTGTCAGTTGGTAATCCATTTTCAAAAAACTTTCTGGAATCCCTCAAAATATCTTCAGAAACACTTCCCAGATTGATGTACATTTCGCCACTATTCCCTG
This sequence comes from Saprospiraceae bacterium, assembly GCA_028277915.1. Taxonomy (GTDB): domain Bacteria; phylum Bacteroidota; class Bacteroidia; order Chitinophagales; family Saprospiraceae; genus JAHDHW01. The sequence continues at coordinate 7,805 of JANQFJ010000290.1, read as the reverse complement.
AATTGGTTAAAAAAGGATCTAACATCCAAAATTCGAGATAAACGATATTTGCAGCCTGAAAATCATTTTGTGTCAGATCTCTCATGATCCCGCCCCAACGCTCCTCAGGTGCAGCAAGGCCACCGCTTTGAGTAAGCCCCTGGGTATATCCTGGATACCCTCCCGGAACATCAAAATTATATGGTCCTCTTTCGTCAGGATAATAAGTCATGTCGAAGGTCTGTATAATATTACTCTGCCCCGGAGGAATCGTCAAATTTGGAAAAACCTCCGCTTGTGGTATGGGTGCAGTGTAAGGATCATTTGCACTTTGCCCCGGAGCAGACTGGTCAATTCTGTACCAATTTAGTTTTGCGCGATTGGCTCCATAACGAAGGTCATCGATAAACTGGGACTCAGGAAACAAAGGATTATTATTAAATTCATCATTTTGAGGAACACTGGCCAGCACCCATTTATTGGCGGGAGTTCTGAGGTCAAATCTACTGGTACTCCCTTCAAAGTCATCAATATAAACTACTCCGCTCTTGTCTATTTTACCATTTGCCATTCTTCCTTGGTTGATTGCTTTGGAATGCCCAGGGTCCAAATATGCAGCTTCTGCACTTACCGAAATATTGGATGGAGCTTTGGTGCTAAGTCCCGGCAAGGCATTTACAGCTTTGGTCAGCCAGGGAGCCTCATCGCTAAAATTGACATCCAAGCCGTAGATTTTATTATTTACAGGATCATCACCTACGTTTACTTTCTGAGTAAAAGGTCGTTCGTACAAATGCAGATAAGTCGCACCAATATTGAAGTTTTTATTAATTTCATAATCTGCCCGGACGCCAAGCAAGGCCTTGGTTTGAAAGCCAAAAAGTGTATTATCTTCAAACGATATATCAATCGGCAAGCCTGAATTCAAATAAGCATCATTTAAAATTCGAACACGCCCTGTACTATAATCTACTTCATAATCCTTTCCCTCGACTAGTATCTGTCCTCCCGCTCTCACCACTACAGATCCCTGTGGAAGATTGAAAGACCCCAATGAAAATTCAGAAGCTATACTTGATTTGTAATTACCTTTTATAATAAACCGATTCAATTCCTGGTATTCCCTTGCCCTTGTAATCGTAGAATCATACAAAATGAAATAATCATATTTCTGCTTTAGCGCAGGATTGGTTATTTCGTCGGCAATTGAACTACTAAATGGTCTCAATACCGGAAACATGATACGCCCGTTTCTGGGGTTGATCGTAACTCCAGGAACAAAATCAAATACTCCATCGGGACAGGGATCGCCCTGAACATTTAGTTTGTCGAGGTTAAAAACGGTCAACAATGGAATACCTGCCAATTCAGAATCCGGAATAAATCGTTTCAAACCTTTTCCGGGATCATCATATAAAATGTCCAGCTTAAAATCTTCTTTATTGACCTGAAAAGCTCCGATTGAATAAATATTTTTCATCATCAGATCCCAGGTTGGTAAATCAACCCGCTGAGTGGTGCTTTTCAACATTTTTACAAACAAAACACCCAAAGAATCCGGAGAATAAGAATCATTGGCAAATTCTCCAACTTTATAGGTTTTACCATTATAATCATATTCGAAGGCAACTCCCAAAACCTGGTCTGGCTGGACATTTACATTCAAAGAAATAAAACCAAGCTCGTTGTTTACAATATATTCGTTGGGCGACAGCTGACGGGCGCTGACTTTTTCAAAATCCTTGGATTGTTGCAAACCCATTACATTTTGTAAAATAGAAACGGATTGGTCAATATTTCTGACTTGGCTGTTATTCAAAATATCGCCAAAAAGGTCATTGGCATCTACAATTTCTGATGGTTCAAGTGATAATCCTTGTGCAGGATAACCAGGCAAACCTCTTTCGCCATAAATATCCGGATAACGTGGCACTGGTGGCAATTGATAGGCCGGATTATCATTGGTAATTCTTGAAGATTCTCCAATATCCGCTAAGGCCACAATATCTCTCACATTGTCAGGATCATTACGATCATTAGTGATCCAAATTTCAATTCTATTGATTCTAAAAAGGTTGTCAATTTGTGGTAAATTATCCAATGACTTTTCAAAAATTTCCCGATTAAAATGGGTGAGGAAAAAGTGCCGGTTTTCATCATATTCATCCGCATGAACTTCAAATTCCTGCACCTGAGCACCACCTTGTATCTGGACATTTTGACGACGGGATTTTTGTTGTGATGCAAGTAAGGTCAAATAAAGACGACCAAATTGTAATTCCGTTTTTACACCGAAAAGGCTTTGACTCCCCTGGATTAGTGACCCTTTTAAAGGAAGGCTGACATTACCGGCTTCTATTTTTTTGATGATATCATCATCGGAAAAAGCTTCACTGTCATACTGAATCTTCATTTGATTGTCAAAATCAAAAGTCGCCTGAGTGTTGTAATTCATGGAAAGGTTTAATTTTTCACCAATCTTTCCGGTAACGTTCATTTGGATGTCCATATCAAAATCAAATCCTCCTTGCCGTTGCTGTCGTAAAGTAAGCGTCGGATTTTCCACTTTTTGATAATCCACTCCGAAAGTAAGTCCGATTTCTCCTTGTGGCCGAATATCCACAGTAGAGCCTCCAAATAAACGGTCAACCAGGCTGCTTTTAATGTCAAATTTGGCAATTGGATCGACTAACCCACTATTATTACCACTTCCGTCGCTATATCCTGCAAGTTGTTCAAAGTATTCCGATTCTTGTTGCTCAGCACTCCACTCCATGTACTCGCTAAAAGTCATGTATGTTGGATTTCTGTAATTGTCTTCTCCGATTTTTTCAGTAATGATATAATAACCAGTTTCGGGATCGTATTCCACGTTTTGTTCAATAACATCAGGGTCATTTAAATCAAATGGGTTATAATTTTGATCATTTATAAAATCACCATATCGTTCTTGTAAAGGGATAGTATCCTGAGCAATGACGTACTTTGCAGCATAAGGATCCTCCAAATTTGAACTGCTGTCAAAAGTTGCGAAAGTGTGTGTTGCGATTCCTAATACAAACAGAATACTGAGTAGAAAGTGTCCTATATTCATAATTTTACATGGGAAAAATGAATATCCTCAATCAATTCTTGTCTCGTCTTATTTAGGTTAGTGTAAAACTTAATTGAAGACTTTTCTTTTATTTTTTAATTATGTTTCAAATCCTTTATTCAAAAACTCAAGCATTATAAAATATTGACTATCAATTTTTTACAGATAATCACCTGAATTTTAGTATAAGCTACATCAATAACGACAAAAGTTACCTGCTTTTATTTAAGTTAAAAATTTTAACAATTTCAATTTTCTATAATATGTTTTTGCTGCCTGGCTTTGTCTAAAAAAAAGAAAAAGCCTTCCGTTTTTACGAAAAAGCAGTGAATATGTTCAGTAAATATTTTTACACCTTTTGGGATTAAATAATCCGAATTAAGAAAGCTGTTTCAGCGACAATTTTATCAATTCCTCAACACTTTTAATATCCGAATTCTCACTGAGAATCTTGTTTAGTGCTTTCTGTACATGGATTTTTGAAAAACCTAAAGCAACCAATGCTGATAACGCCTCCTGACGTATTGTATTGTCCTGTACGCTTAAAGCGATTGGGCTTTCTCCCGAATCTTTTAAGATTTTGTCTTTTAGGTCGAGTATTATCCGTTTTGCTGTTTTTGGACCAACGCCTTTTACTTTTTTAAATGCCAAAACATCCTCGCTGATTATTGCTGTCCGTGCTTCCTGTGCTGTCATTGAAGACAACAAAACCCTTGCAGTGTTTGGGCCAATACCCGATACCGAAAGCAATAAAATAAAAAGACTTCTTTCTGCTTCTTCAGCAAACCCAAAAAGCGTATGGCTGTCTTCTTTGACATGCAAATGGGTTAGAATTTTTACAGACTCCAGCTTTTCAATTTGCGCATAAGTATTTAGACTAATATTGATATGGTAACCAATCCCGCCAGCTTCAACTACCACATGAGTCGGAGATTTGAAAGTGATTGCGCCCTTAACGTATGAAATCATAAATTACAGTCTAAAAATGCGCAACGAAGGTACAAAATTTTAACAATTAGCAAGTTGTAAGAATGGAATTCTCGTCTTTCATTTTACACAACAAAATAATAAGAGGAGCTAGTGAACAGGATGATCATGACAACTGCAATTATGTGCCCATTCCATTGTGCCATCCACAAAGTATTCGCGCTTCCAGATCGGTGCTTCATGTTTCACCCGATCTATGATGTAGCGATTGGCAGCATAAGCTTCGGCACGGTGTGAAGAGCAGGTTACAACGACTATGGCAGTTTCACATACTTCAACTTTTCCTGTCCGGTGAATACACCTGGCATTGTGTAAATCAAATTTGGAGATTGCTGTTTCGACAATTTCTTCTATCATCTTATCAGCCATAGCATCGTAAGCTTCGTAATCCAGGTAGCTGACCTCGCGTCCGGCGCTATGGTTACGAACTTCGCCGCTAAAAAGTACAACAGCCCCTGCTTTGGGATCATGCATATTTGCGATGACTTCAACCAGGTCAATTGCTTCGGCACTTATGTTTTTGTGCCCTGTTTTATCCGCCGCTTGAGGGCGGGATGATAAAGATTTGTTCACCATCACTTAATTCATAGTTTAAATCCACAAAATTTTCATTAACAGCAAAACGGCAATCTTTGAGCAATCCGATTGCAGCAGGATTTTGCTTTTCCAAAGCATCCACGACAGCAGCTACTTTATAGTTTCCATCAAGCTCGACGGCAACATTTCTACCAAAGTGGTCTGTCAATGCCGCGAATAATTGTACCTCTACTTTTTCCATAATTCTAATTTACAAGTTTCTTAGTACATCACAAAGGAATTCATTTTTATCTTTGCCACCAAAAAAAGATTATGAACATACTATTACTTGGTAACGGTGGGCGAGAACATGCGCTCGCCTGGAAAATGGCTCAAAGTCCAAAATGTACCCAACTTTTTATTGCTCCCGGAAATGCCGGAACCTCCAGTTGCGGTACAAATATCGCCATAAATCCAACAGATTTTAAAAACATCAGAGACTTTGTCCTAAAAAATGACATTCAAATGGTAATCGTTGGCCCAGAGGCTCCATTGGTGGAAGGTATTTATGACTATTTTAAAAATGACGAACAACTCAATTCAATTAATGTTGTTGGTCCATCAACTGAAGGAGCAAAACTCGAAGGAAGTAAGGCTTATGCAAAAAAATTCATGGCTGATCGAAATATTCCGACAGCTGGATATCAGGAATTTACAATTGACAATTTGAGTGAAGGGTTAGACTATATCAAATCACAAACGCCTCCGATTGTATTGAAAGCCGATGGGCTTGCAGCCGGAAAAGGAGTATTGATCTGTCAGAGCATTGAAGAAGCACAATCCGAGTTTAAAAAAATGCTGGAAGGGAAGTTTGGAAATGCTGGAAGCCGTGTGGTTATTGAAGAATTTCTGGATGGAATTGAATTTTCCGTTTTTGTTATCACGGATGGAAAAGCATATAAAATTCTCCCAATTGCAAAAGATTACAAACGCATTGGCGAAGGAGACTCCGGGCTCAACACAGGTGGTATGGGTGCCGTTTCTCCAGTTCCTTTTGTCGATCAAGCCATCATGGAAAAAGTCGAAACCCGAATCATTAAACCGACAATTGCCGAAATCCAGAAACGCAATATTGAATATAAGGGATTTATTTTTCTGGGTCTGATTATGGTAAACAATGACCCTTTTGTCATTGAATACAATTGTCGAATGGGAGACCCTGAAACAGAGGTGGTGATCCCTCGTTTACAAAATGATTTAGTGGAAATTTTCCAAGCTCTGGATAATGATTCTTTGCAAAATATCAATATCAAAATCGATGAAAGAGCTGCCACAACAATTATGCTGGTCTCCGGTGGTTATCCTGAAGCTTATGAAAAAGGGAAGGTGATTCGAGGTGTTTCGGCGATAGAAGACAGCATTGTTTTTCATGCTGGAACTAAGGCTGAAGGAGATCAAATAATTACAAATGGAGGTCGTGTGATAGCTGTTACTTCTTATGGTCAAAATTTCAGAGAGGCTTTGAAAACTTCTAATAAAAATGCACAACTAATTGATTTTGAAGGAAAATATTATCGAACAGATATTGGCTTTGACTTATAAATCTGTGGGCGATTATTAACATATGCATTACCGGATAAAAAATATTCTAGAAAGTATCGATGGTCAATTGCTGAATAAGAACCTTCATGAAACTACGATTGATCACATTTTATTCGACAGTCGGAAAGTCATTTTTCCCAAAACAGCATTATTTTTTGCTTTCACAGGTGTTAGAAGCGACGGACATCAATTTATAGATTCGTTGTACGAACAAGGTGTTCGAAATTTTGTCGTTTCCAACAATCTATTAATTGAAAATTATCCGGAGGCTAATTTTATTAAAGTCAAAAACACCTTAATTGCACTGCAACAGTTGGCCATTTTTCATAGAAACCAGTTTGACCTGAAAACCATTGGGATCACAGGTAGCAATGGAAAAACCATCGTCAAAGAATGGTTGTTTCAATTGCTTCATGAAAACTTCAATATCGTCCGGAGTCCTAAAAGTTACAACTCCCAAATTGGTGTTCCATTATCAGTTTTGCAAATCGAGCCGGAACATGAATTGGGCATTTTTGAAGCAGGTATTTCTACTACCAGGGAGATGCAAAAATTGCGACCAATTATAAATTGTGAAATTGGAATTTTTACAAATATTGGGCCTGCGCACGATGCTGGTTTTAAAAATATAAAGGAAAAAATCAGTGAAAAACTGAAACTGTTTTCCAATTCTTCAACTATTATTTTTTGCAAAGACCATGAAGATATTGCCCTACAAATCAATAAATTAGAAAACAAAAACTTATTCTCCTGGTCTCGCCGAACTAATGCAAATCTGCACATCACAAAAGAAGTGTTGACTCCTCAAGGCAATACTGTCATCCAGGCTGAATTCAATTCAGAACACATTTTTATTCAGATACCTTTTTCTGACCAGGCTTCTATCGAAAACGCCATTCATTGCTGGGCATTGTTGCTGCTTTTAGGATTTTCACCTTCTGCTATCAGTCAAAAAATGATGCGATTGGAGCCGGTTGCGATGAGGCTGGAAATGAAGGCCGGAATCAACAATTGTAAAATCGTAAACGACAGTTACAACTCTGATTTGGCATCTTTGCAAATCGCGCTGGATTTTGTTGAGCAACAAAAAGGCTTTCCTAAACGAACGATAATTCTTTCTGATATTTTGCAAACAGGCAAAGACCTGAGTAAGCTTTACAAAAAGGTAGCTCAATTGTTTTCTGAGAAAAAAGTTAGCAAATTGATAGGAATAGGTCATGAAATCTCCATTATTAAAAAGCTAGTTCCCAAGTCGATCTCAACTCAGTTTCATGCCAACACTACAGAATTTTTAGAACAATTCAATCCAAGCAGCTTTGAAAAGGAAATCATCCTATTAAAAGGGGCCAGGAAATTTCAATTTGAAAAAATCGCCAATCGATTAGCCCAAAAGAACCACAACACAGTTTTGGAAATTGACCTCAATGCTATGGTTCACAACCTGAATCTATATAGTCGGTTTCTGAATCCGGATACCAAATTAATGGTCATGGTTAAAGCTGCGGCTTACGGAAGCGGAAGTGCCGAAGTTGCCAGATTACTGGAATTTCACCGCACTGGATCGACTAGAGGCTGATCACAACAACCTGCTGGCAGCACTGAACTATTTCCAATCTACAAAGAACTG
>JANQFJ010000256.1 GCA_028277915.1 Saprospiraceae bacterium | reverse complement strand
GGCGCTGCAGTCAATATGGTTTTGACCAGCACTGGTGCGGCTAGCGCTGTTTCCAAGGTTATTCCTCACCTTGAAGGTAAACTTACAGGAAATGCTGTGCGTGTTCCAACACCAAATGTATCTCTGGCTATTATGAGTTTGTCGTTGGATAAAGAAACTTCAGTAGATGAAATTAACAGCGTCTTGGAACAGGCCTCTCTTCACGGTGAATTGGTCGAACAAGTGCTTTATTCAACATCAACGGAGTTTGTTTCTACAATGGCTGTTGGAATGACACATACTTCAATTGTTGATTCACCTTCAACCATAGTTTCTGACAATGGGAAAAATGTGACGCTTTATGTGTGGTATGACAATGAATTCGGTTATACCTGTCAAGTGGTGAGACTGGCCAAATTTGCCACGAATGTAAGAAGGTATTTTTACTATTAAAATATAATTTAGAATAATTGATGATCTGATCGATTGGCATTATCCTTTCGGTCAGATCATTATTTTTTTACTTTGATATGATTCAGGTTATTGGTTTCGTTGCATTCCTGAACAAGAAGGTAAGGATCCAATTCAAGAATAATGATCGGAGTGAATCGGGTCATGCTCCGAATATCCAGTTTGACTTCATCGGTCAGACTTTTCCCGGGATACAGTTTGCCATCAGGAATTTGAATACCTTTCTTAACAAAAGTTCCTCCAACGGGAATTGCTCCTCTGGTTAATTTTTCGGATGAAGACATGTGAAATGCCATCGCAAGATTGTCTTCCTGATTCTTGGAAGAACCAGTAATTGAAGCTGATTTTTTCCCTTGATTTTTAATTTTATACTTTAAAGTAATCGTGTTTTTGGACTTTTTAACAATTGAAACGGATTCAATGATAAGATCGGCACATTTGCTGTCATCTATCTTAGTTTCAGAAAAACCTTTTGTAAGAGCGGATGTTGTTGAAAGACTATTTTTACCACTATCTACTGATTTAGCTTGAGAATGATCTGATTTTATAATTGCAAGTGATGCATTGTCCAGGTTGCTGGATTTAATCCTCAATGCACAGTTAAGAAGGATTTGTCCAGCTTTTATTTTAATTGAAGAATTGAAAAGTTCTTGCTTAAATGAACTTTTAATTTCTTTTGACAATTCCTGTGAATTTGATTCGTCGATGTTTATAATTAAAGAAGGAAAAGTAACTTTTTTACCAAACTGAATGTCTTCTTTTCCCGTATTGATCGCAGTAAATTTCAAGTTTACCCATCCTTCACTTTTTGTAGCAGTAAGATTAGTGACCGCTAATCGAAAACCTTTATATGCTGGATTTAAAAGAGGGATGGAATCTAGAGAATTTCCTGCAAAAGAAAAAACGCAGGTACTTAAAATAATTAAAGCACTCAGGAAAAATCTGTGTTTCATGGTTTTATGGCTGGTTAAAATATGCTTGCTCTTCAATATCTTCAAAATTTTTTCTACCGAAATAAAAACGAAAAAGTGCAATTATTATTCCACAACCCGGTAAATTCTACCGAAACATCCTATGCATTCAGGGGTTTTCGCTTAGAATGTCAATTGGTCTGTTTATACTCTCATCGAGTGAAATAAATGTTTCAGTTCGTTGGATCCCATCAATTTTTTGAATTTTGTCATGCAAAACATCTCTTAGGTGATTGGTGTCTTTGCAGATAATTTTCGCAAAAATACTGTAATTTCCTGTCGTATAATGAGCGCCTACAACCTCAGGTATCAGTTTTAATTTTTCTGAAACCTCTTCATAAAGTGAACTTTGGTTGAGATAAATGCCAAGAAATGCTGTAATGTCGTAACCTAGTTTGCTGTGATTAATTGTAAGATGAGAACCGGTAACTATGCCAAGAGATTCCTTAAGTTTTCTCATTCTGACATGTACAGTTCCGCCCGAAACATGTATTTCCTTTGCAATATCAGTATAAGGTCTATTTGCATCGTGCATCAATATTGATAAGATTTGCCGGTCAATATGATCGATATCCATAATTTTTGTTTTAATAGATTATTGAAAATTCATCAACAAAGATGTGATATCGTTTCCGATTTGACAAAGATCTCCTTAAATTTTACTGCTGTTCGCAATTGTCATATATTGGTTTATGATTATAGGAAATGGCGTGTTTTTTGAAATTATTTACAAAACCGTATTTGGTTAATAAATCTTCTGGAAGCCCGGGAAATTGTCTCCACCTTACCAAAAATGGTTAAACAGTCTTGTCGTTTTTTATAAAAACCACAACGATTTGGTGAGCAAAGCGTTTAATCAATAAAGCCTTTAAATTGGCAGACATTTTATAACTTTCGTTTTGAAATGTAGTACATTTGAGGCCAATATTTTTTAGGTTGGTTTTAAAAATTGACAACAAAATATAATCGATTATCAAATAATTTTTCACGGTAATGGCAAATCTAACTGAACATAATCCCAAAAAGCTGAAGATTTGGCTTCCTCTTTTGTTTTCCTTAGTGTTGGTTTTAGGAATGTTGATTGGTATTAATCTTAAGCAAGCCCCTGTAGTGGCCAGCAAAGAAAAGATTCCGATCATCAGAACCATTGAACCTGGCAGAGTAGAAGAATTGCTTCGGTACGTTGAAGCAAAATACGTTGACGACATCAATAGGGAGGAACTTACCGAAATAGCAATCGGAAACTTATTAGGTGAATTGGATCCTCACTCCAACTATATTTCTGCAAAGCAGCTGCAGGAAGTCAACGAGCAATTGGAAGGCAATTTTGAAGGAATTGGAATTGAGTTTATGATTTTGGATGATACCATTTTGGTCGTAACGCCAATTTCAGGAGGACCTTCAGAAGCCGTTGGAATACTTCCGGGGGATCGGATCGTTGAGATTGAAGATTCAATCGTTGCCGGAAAAGATGTGATCGTAAAAGATGTTGTGGGCATGCTTCGAGGTAAAAAAGGAACTGATGTCAAAGTTGGAATCTTAAGGGATAATGTTAAGGAAATCAAACACTTCACGATCACTCGCGATAAAATTCCACTCAACAGCGTAGATATTGGGTATATGCTAGACGAAAAAACCGGATATATCAGAGTGAGCCGTTTTAGCGCAACTACCTATAAGGAATTTATGGAAAAAATTGAAGATTTAGTAGAAAATCACCAAATGGAAGATTTGGTAATTGATTTGCGCCAAAACCCCGGCGGATATTTGCAGGAAGCAACTAATATTTTGAGCCAGTTATTTGATGAAAAAGGAAAATTGCTCGTTTACACCGAAGGACGTACTGTAAAACGAAATGATTATGAGACGACTGGTAAGCCATTTTACAATATCGGCAATATTGCAGTGCTGATCGATGAAGGTTCTGCATCCGCTAGTGAGATTGTTGCCGGAGCAATTCAGGATTGGGACAGGGGAGTTGTCATTGGTCGGCGATCTTTTGGCAAAGGACTGGTTCAGGAGCAGTATTCACTGAAAGACGGAGGAGCGTTGCGATTGACGATCGCGAGGTATTATACCCCTTCTGGCAGATCCATTCAAAAGCCTTACGAAGATTTGGAAGCTTATAGTCACGATGTTTTAGAAAGACAAGAAAATGGTGAATTATCAAGTGCTGATAGTATAACAATTGCAGATACTACGGAGTATTTTACTTTAAAAGAAAAGCGAGTTGTTTATGGTGGTGGAGGTATTCAGCCTGATATTTTTATTCCGATTGATACGATTTACCTCAACGATTATTATTCAGATGTTAGAAAGGAATTACCAAAATATGTTTATCGCCTGGTTGAAGAGAATAAAGCGGATTTTAATTACAATATAAAAGAATTCAAATCCCTCTATGCCGTTACAGACAAAGCCTTGAATGAGTTTCTAAGTTATTGCCATTCGCGAGGAGTAAAAGAAACGAAAATCAAAAATCCTAAACATTTCAGGGATGCTTTAAAACTTGTATTCAAATCCTATGTTGCTAAGCAGCTTTTTGAAGATGAAGGATTTTTTGAAACCTGGAACAAAGAGGATCCTGCAGTGCAAAAAGCACTCGAAGTACTCAAACAACCCAATCCCATTGCAGTGGAATAAGACAAAATCTATATTTTGAATAAGCCGTTTTTTAATTTTAAAAAGCGGCTTACTTGTTTTCCAGAATCAGACTTTCAAAAGGTTCTAATTCCAATTCGATTTTGTTGAAAGGAAAAATTGCCTTTTTATTTCCCAAATTACAAAAAGCCAGAAAGTTTAAATTGTCATTTTCAAAATGAATGACAAAGCGATCCTTTTCAACTTCTTCAACGTGGGATACCTCACTTTTTTGCCATTTGAAAATAGACTTAAACTCGGCCCATTGTTCGTCTGAATAATTTTCAACAGGATCGGAAGTAAACAGTAAATTACCCAGTAAAATATTAATAGTCAACAAGGTAGTTCTTTGGTTGAAATTGAGGCGATGGTTAGTATCTCTCAAAATAAAAACGTCAGGATCACTTTGAAATGCATTGTTGTTCAGTTGCCAACGATTCAAAACTGTCCTTAAAGAAGCAATGGTTGAAGTTCGTTCCCGATGCCTCAGCAAGCTTAATTTTTTATCTTCCCACTTGAGATGAATATCAGGTCCGACTCGGCAATAATCAAATTTGCCAAATGCACTTCCCAAAGGAACACCGCATCCTAAAGTCAATTGATTTTTGAGTAGGTTTTGAAGAAAAGAAAGCGCTTCGCTCATTACCTGTCCACGAGTTTTATTTGGCGGAGGATTTATACAAACAGCGTATAAAAAATCAAGTTTGATCAGATCATATTTCCATTTTTCGGTAATTACGAAAAACAGACTCGCAAGATGTTTTTGAACTTCCGGATGGTAAAAATCAAGCACATAAAACCAACTTTTCCAAATCGAATTGAAGCCTGCACGAAGTGGGTTTCCTTGGCGATCTTTGACTAACCAGTGGCGTTTGTTTTTAAAAATTTCTGATTGTTCTTCACAAATAAACGGTGCGATCCAAATACCTGCTTTGAAGCCTCGTTTTTTAATCGACATTGCTAATTTTCTCATACCATTTGGAAAAGACGGTTTAATATTCAACCAGTCTCCGACGTGTTTTTGATAGCCATCGTCAATTTGAATTACATCGATAGGGATTCCCTTTTCGACAAAAGCATTGGTATTTTTTAAAATAATTTCTTCAGAAATGTTTGTATAGTAATTGTACCAGCTTGTCCACCCGGTTAATGGTGGTGCAGATGGTTTTTCGATATTCATCAACTTGAAATACTGTTCAAATATCGATGAGCCTTTTCCTTTTAAAAAAACTATATCAAGGATTGGAAAGGAATGGTTGAGTTGTAAACCATGACATTCTTTCCTGATGCTAAGATTATTGCTTTTTGTGTCGTGCTGGATGATTGTGAAAGCATTATTTTCACTCAATGAACCCACAAAATCGAAATCCTCGTTTGATCGGATATAACTATAAGTCCAGGAATGAAAAAGGCCTTTCCCTCGTGGTATGTGACCAATTTGATTGTCTCCCTGAAGATTAAATTTGGAGGTGAAAAATGATTTTATTTTAAAGATATTTTCATCGAGTCCAAATTCTTTGCTTTCAGACCAGGACTGAAAACCGTTGCAAAATATCCGCTCATGCAGCAAATAATTTCGGTGAAATTTCAATTCCAAATCCTGTAAAATAATACGCTCTTTCGGATGAATAGTCAGCTTTATTCGAAAAAAATGTGCTGTTTTTTCAATGCCAAAATCAACATAAAATTCTTCAAAAGAACTTATTTTTCCAAACGGGAGATTTATAGTTTTTTCGTTGTAAGCAATTGAAACCGAAGGTTTTGTGTAATCGTTTTGCAAATCGGGATATTGTTTATTTCACTTGTTTTCAAAAAGTACCTTTATATTTTATACTTTTATGAAAGCTAAAAATAACATTTTAGCGTAAAGCTTCTTGGAAAGTTACATCTAGATTTACTTTATTTGATAAATTACTAAATCCTCGAATGATGTTGGTTTTAAGAATGCTTTTATTTACTGCCTTTTATTTGTTATCTCCCATAATTATTTTTTCTCAAAATGTTTATTGTGCCGATGATCCTTGTCTCTTTTGGGAAGAGCAACCAGAGAACGTAGATTCGAATCTCCTGATTTATGCAACGAATCAATGGTCGATTGACGAATGGGATAATATCTCTTGTTCTTTTCCTGTCCAGCAATGTGAAAATCTTCGCATCGAAGTGTACAATCCGGATTTGCCCCTGGGGGAGAAGAGGCCACTTGTGGTCTTGATTCATGGTGGAGCCTTTATTCAGGGTAGTCGTGCGGAATTTCGGGCGTATGCTCAGCAATTGGCTCGATTGGGGTATGTAGCCGCTACAATTGATTATCGTTTGTGCAAGAGGGTTAATTGCCTGTTATACAATCCTTTGAATCTTTGCGGACTGAATTATTGGGCAGATTGGGGAACTTCCTCATACGTTGCGACACTGGATGCTTTGACTGCGATTAAGTATTTGCAAGATAATGCGGAGTCATACCACATTGATCCTGAAACTATCATTGTGGGTGGAGGAAGTGCCGGGGCATGGACGGCTTTGCAGGTGGCTTACATGAGCCAGGAAGAATCTGATAGCCTACCGGGTGGAATTGGTCGTAAAAATGTCTGGGGAGAATTGCCATTGGTGTCTGGGATCAAAGGAGTTTTTGGGCTGGCAGGAGCGATGATCGATACTTCTATGATCCAGGAAAATGAAAATATTCCAACATTTTTGGTGCATGGTAAATGCGATTTTGTGCTTTGCTATGATTTTGATGCGCCATTTCACTGCAATGGTCAATACCTCCACATGCATGGTTCTGCAAATATTGCGGAGCATTTGCAAACATTAAATCACGATTATTATTTGTATACGATTTCAAATGGAGGTCATAACGTAGTTGAAGGAATCAACGGCTGGGAAGACGAACTGCTTCGGTTTATGAGAGAAAATGTGATCTGTGAAGAGCCTATTCAAAAACAAGTTGTAGCTGACTTGAATCAGGATAGCGACGAATGTCTTTTGTTGCCGCACATGATTCGTCCAGATGCAGAATTGGTAATATCAGATACTTTCGGGGTTTCACCTTCTCCGTGCGAGATGATAGTTTCGATTGAAAAAGATATTTATAACGAAGTGATTGTCGTATTTCCAAACCCAATAAAAGATATTTTGAATTTTAAAGGCAAAGAACCAGTTGATCAAATTTTGATTTACGCTGTCAATGGAACCTTGATGAATTCGTTGAATCCAACTGAAGCAGATTTAGAAATTGATGTTTCAAAATACCCTCAAGGTACTTATATAATAATGCTCCAAAAGGGAAACTATGTTTATCACAGGAAGTTTGTAAAAATGTAAGTCATTTTCTTACTCATCTAAGTTGTGGATGGTTCAAATGAAACGGAAAATTTTGTGAAAAATCTTTGATTTTTGTTCAAAAATGGACGATTTCAGTTGGATTCAAAGTTATCCCGAACTTGAATTAAGTATAAACCTCTTCCATTTTTTCAACCTGTGCAATTATTTCTTCAACAGTTTCTTTGAGTTCTTCACCCATTCGCAAATACTCACGAGGATACTTGTCTTGTAAGAAGTACATCAAAGTATAATAAATGGGTTTAAATCTCTCTTTCAAATGCAGTGCATCAGCCTTTTCGCTATTGAAAAATGAAAGTAGAAAATCAAATTTTTTCTTTGAAATCAAAAATACCAAACCAATTCTAATCAACTTTAACCGTTCGCTTGAAGCATAGGTTTCTTCGTCGAAAAATTTATCTTCAGAAAAGATCTTTAAGTATTCAGCTTCCGCTTTAT
The DNA here is from genome assembly GCA_028277915.1 of Saprospiraceae bacterium. Taxonomy (GTDB): domain Bacteria; phylum Bacteroidota; class Bacteroidia; order Chitinophagales; family Saprospiraceae; genus JAHDHW01. Next base: position 1,182 of record JANQFJ010000256.1, on the reverse strand, counting down.
CAAAATCTTTCGAAATTGTAATATGAGAAGACGCTAGCATCAATGCTCCATCTAAATTTCCTTCATCGCTTGCTTTTTTAAATTGCTCAATAGCTTTTGGAAAAAGCTTTTCTCCTAAGTACAAAGTTCCAAGTGCAAATCTAGCTTCTACATTCCCGCTTTCAATAGCTTTCAAATAATGAGTTTCTGCTTTTTTAAAATTCAAAAGCTTCGTATGATACAAATATGCCAAGAAATAATGCGCTTCAAACTCTTGATTTTCAATAGCTTGAGTATAATGTAGGATTGCCTTTTTATAATCCTCAAGACCTTCTTCATAGCAATAACCAATTCGGATATTGTCTTTTTCTTTCACTTTCAAAAATAGCGGTAAAGCAGTTTCGAAATCTCTAATTTGAAAAGCTTCAATCGCTTGGTTGTACAACTCTACATCAGATTTTGATAGCTTTTTCATCAAATCACTATTTCGACTCGCTAAAAAATCACGTGTTGTTTGCAACAATTCATGCTGTGTTTCTCTCGGTAGATGGCGAGTGTATGCAATCGCTTCGGACATAAAATAAGCCGCTTCAGTGTGGTAATTTCCATTCTGAAGATGAGAGATATGCATCTTGGCGCGATCAATGATTTCGAGATCATCGCACCATTCCTCTAGGAATCGCACTAGCCAAATCACTTTGCTTTTATCACCATTTCGACCATGTCTCATCAGGTACCAGATATTGAAAAATCGTTCACTGATCTGGTACAGATTATTTTTCGTATTTGTACGAATTTTATGGATGATGTCATTTTTGACCAGTTGATTGAGATTCGCTGAGATCACTTTGCTTTCCATACGTGTACGTTCCGCAATTTCTTTCACACTGATGGCATCCCAACTCAGGGCGATTGCCTCAACGATCTCTTGTTGTGGGGCCGGCAAATCATCCATTCGATGTTTATAAAGTGGAGTCACACGGTCGAGCACTGTTTCAAGATCTTGAAAAGCATTTCCATCTTCATTATCCACAAATATTTCAAACAAAAGAATGATCGTCCGGATCACACCACCGGTCAACCTGCGAAGTGCCTCGACACGCCCTTTTTGGTTTAGAACAATCTCCTGAACTTCGCCGTGCTTGTAAAATTTTCCAAGTTTGATCAACAATTCCCGTGTTGAAGCAGAATCCAGGCTATCCA
>JANQFJ010000194.1 GCA_028277915.1 Saprospiraceae bacterium | reverse complement strand
TCGTAGGCTTGCTCTGAGCAAGCCCACGTAAATGTGTATTTTCATATCAATAATTTTTGGAATTTTGGAAATAGAATCGCTTTATTAAGCTAATGCATTTCAGACTAAAATTCAGCGCTTTAAGTTACTTTGCTAACCAGATTACATAAATTTTATTCCTCATATAAATATTTTGCAAAGCAGATTACAGAAATCAATTTTTTGAATGCTTGATGTTCAGTGGTTTAATTTCAAAATGAAAGAAAAATCTAAAAACTGAGCGTTTAATAATATGGATGAATTACAATATCTTTGAGATGAAATTTGAGTTGGTGATATGAATTATTCAGATTTTCCTAAATTTCAAGCTAATCAACTATAAAAATGAAAACATTATTTGCACTTATCATAACGGCGTGTATCTGGCCTTTTTCAACAAGTACGATGGTGTACAATGCATTGAAAAGTGATTCTTTAGAAACCGTAGAAAGTGCATTATCAAGTTTGCAATCAGAAAGTGAAAATTCTTTGAACAAGGCCTATTCGGGAGCTTTGTTGATGAAAAAATCCAATTTCTTAAAGGTACCGGCAAAAAAGGTGAAAATTTTCAAACAAGGCCGCAAATTGCTTGAAAAAGAGATCAACAATTATCCAAAAAATATCGAATATCGTTTCTTGCGTTTAACTATACAGGAACACGCCCCAAAAGTGGTGAAATACAACAAAAATATTGTAGAAGATAAATCAGCTATAATCTCTAATTACAACAGCTTGAATAAATTTCTGAAAAAGTATATCCAGGAATATGCAATGCAATCAAGTATACTAAATCCCTCGGATTTGGTAGATTGAGATATTTTATTTTATGAAAAACATACTAGTAATAAACTACAGCCAGACTGGTCAGTTGGATGAGATTTTGGAAAACTTTTTAACTCCTTTCAAAGATTTTGATATTGAAAGATTAAAAATATATCCCAAAAATGAATTTCCTTTTCCCTGGTCGAGTGAGGTATTTTTTGATAAAATGCCTGAGACCGTACTTGAACAGCCAATTGACCTCGAACCTTTCGAGCTCAAACGGGAAAAATATGACTTGATCATTATTGGTTATCAGCCCTGGTTTTTGTCTCCTTCCCTGCCTGTAACAGCATTGCTGACCGATCCAAAATTTAAACCAATTTTAAAAAACACACCAGTCGCTACGGTCATTGGTGCCAGAAACATGTGGATCAATTCACAGAAAAGTATTGTACGCTGGATAGAAGAAGCTGACGGTATTTTGGTGGCAAATATTCCATTTTGTGATAAAGTTCAAAACCATATCAGCGCACTAACCATTTTGCATTGGATGCTGACGGGCAAAAAAAATAAAAAATGGGGGATACTACCCTTGCCCGGCATAAAACAAAGTGATATTGATGCTGCAGAGATATATGGCCAGCCACTTGCTGCAGCAGCGAAAAATGCTAATTTTGATGGTGTACAAAAAGAAATTCTGGACAAGGGTGGAATTTATATCGAATCTTCAATTATCCTCATAGAATCCCGAGCCAAAAAGCTTTTCAGGATGTGGGCCAAATTGATAAAACGCAAAGGTACGACGCCTGAAAAAAGAGCTTTTTGGGTATCTTTTTTTAAGTGGTATTTGTTAATTGCCTTATTTGTAATTTCCCCACCTGTAGTGTTCATCCACACTTTATTAAAGCCATTATTGAGATCAAATATCAAGCAAAATCAACGACGGTATTTATATCTAGGGATAAAAAATAAGCCTGCAATAAAAGGTTCTGTCGCTATTTGAGATGAGGTGAATTGTCAAAAAAGCAAAAAAGATAAACAAACTTTAAAAAATCTTGTCTATACTTCAGAAAATGCAAAAATCAATTTCTTCTTTTTGGATGAATGAAAAGTCAATTTGTAATTTATTATTTTAAAAAAAAGAATATTTTTGCATCTTAACAGCTATTGAAACAAATATACTACGCATGAAAAATGTTTTCATTAACAGAGCTTCGATGTTTTTACCAAATGAACCGGTTGAAAACGATGAATTAGAAGAGTTTTTAGGCTATGTTAACAACAAACCTTCAAGATCGAAAGAAATAATTTTACGGCGAAATGGAATCAAAAGGCGCTTCTATGCCATTGATAAAAAAAATAGAAAATCTACCCATACCAATGCTCAAATGACCGCAAATGCCATCAGGGCATTATTTGAAGACAATCCGGAAGAATTAGCTACAATTGATTTGTTAAGCTGTGGTACATCAAGTCCCGACCAAATGATGCCTTCTCACGGAGTCATGGTCCACGGATGCTTACCCGAAACCTCAAATATCGAGGTGGTTTCTCCAGCCGGAGTTTGCTGCGCTGGAATGCATGCGCTCAAATACGCCTATATGTCGCTTAAAACAGGTGACAAAACAAAAGCCGTTGCGACGGGCTCGGAACGGTTTGCTCAAACCATGATCTCTGATAATTTTGAGGAAGAAGTACAGCAATTGATCGAATTGGAAAAAGATCCTTTCATCGCTTTTGAAAAAGATTTTTTGAGATGGATGCTGTCGGACGGCGCAGGAGCGCTATTGCTTGAAACAGAAAAAAATCCTGATGGATTGTCCCTTAGAATTGACTGGATAGAAGCTTGCTCATTTGCAAACAACTATGAGACTTGTATGTACATGGGAGGCGAAAAACTGGAAAATGGTGATTTAAAATCTTATAAAGATTACGAGGTAACTGATTTGGCCAATAAGTCTCTTTTTAGTATCAAGCAAGATGTTAAACTATTAGGTGAGAATATTGTAAAGCTGGGCAATGAACTTTTGCTATCCTCTTTAGAAAAACACAACATCAATATTGAAGATATCACTTATTTTTTGCCTCACTTGTCAAGCTATTTTTTCAAAAAACCAATCGCCGACACTTTACAGGCTGATGGTTTAAATATTCCGGAAGAAAAATGGTTTACCAATCTTTCCACGAAAGGCAATGTTGGAGCCGGTTCGATTTATCTGATGATAGAAGAATTGTTTAATAGTGGAAAGTTGAAAAAAGGGGACAACCTGCTGCTTATGGTTCCGGAAAGTGCCAGGTTTTCTTATGTTTATGTCTGGCTTTCTGTTTGTTAATATTTTTCATCTATGAAAAAAGATAAGCTTCCTCAAGATCCATCCGCACTCAATAAAGTCACCAGAGAAGTATGTTATGTTAAAGATGATGGGAGCAAATATGAACAAAGTTTAAGTACAGGTTGGAAAGTAAAAGCTGATGCCTTGGATGAAGCCTGGAAAGAAATCAATCGCAGAATTGAAGATGCGCGCATAGCTGTTGAAAAAGGGGAAAAGAGTCCGGTTTTATTTTTTATGGAGCTAAATCTTATGGATTTCCCAACTTTATCCGGATACACAGGATTTTGGAAGTTTTCGATTAAAAGACATATGAAACCTAAGGTGTTTAGAAAGCTGAGCGAAAAAAAGTTGGGGATTTATGCTAAAGCTTTCAAAATATCTATTGATGAACTGAAAAGTTTTGATGGAAAAAATATTGACAAATACACCAAATAATAAATATCAGCATATTCAAACCGCTCATTGCGAAAATGGCGTTGTAACGGTTTTGTTAAGACATCATGGCCTGGATTTTATCAATGAGCCTCTCGCTTTTGGCATAGGAGCAGGGATATTTTATGTTCATTTGCCTTTTCTAAAAGTCAACAATGCTCCAGCCATCGCTTTCAGGATAATGCCCGGATTTATATTCAGAGACGCCTGCAAAGCACTGGGTGTTAAAGTGAAAAGAAAGAAATTTCGCTCTCCTGAAGCTGCCCGGTTATTCCTTGACCAGAAAATTAATGAAGGCCAACCAGTTGGTTGCCAGGTTGGTGTTTTCAACCTGCCTTATTTTCCAAGAGAATATCGATTTCACTTCAATGCTCACAACATCATTGTTCATGGTTTTGAAAATGGCCGCTACATCGTCAGTGATCCGATCATGGAAGACTTAACCAGCTTGTCCCCTGAAGAATTGGAAGATGTTCGTTTTGCCCGTGGGCCACTTGCCCCAAAAGGGCAAATTTATTTTCCAATAAATATAAAACAAGTAAGTGAAGAGCAATTGAAAAAAGCCATTAAAAAAGGCATCAGAAAATCCACCTGGTGGATGACTCAGGTTCCTTCACAACTGATAGGAGCTCGTGCTTTCAACTACACCGCAAAAAAAATCCGCAAATGGCGGGATAAGTTTGGTGAACGTAAAGGAGGGCTGTATCTCGCACAGATTGTGCGTATGCAGGAAGAAATTGGCACCGGGGGTGGTGGTTTCCGGTTTATTTTTGCTGCTTTCTTAGAACAAGCTGCTGAAATTTTAGGGAATGATAAATTGATTCCATTTTCTGAAGAATTCACAAAATCTGGTGATTTACTACGCGCCAACGCGGTTCGGATGGCTGCAATAATTAAAGGTCGCAAAACCCAACAGCAGAATTTCAATGAAGTCGCTGAAGCCATGTCAGAAATAGGCGAATTAGAGTTCCAGACTTTTAAAAAGTTACGCAAATTGAGTTTGTAGCTGATGGTGAATAATTGCATTAAAATAGAGCAGTTATCCAAACGCTATCCCGGAGAATCCAAAGACAGCCTTTGTGGAATCAATTTAACCATCCAGGAAGGGGAAAAATTTGGAATTCTGGGACCAAACGGAGCTGGCAAAACCACATTGATTTCAATATTATGCGGCATAATGGAACAGTCGAGCGGAAATGTTTACTATTGGGATCGGGAAGCCAAAAGTGATTTTGCAGCTGTAAAACAAAAAATGGGTTTCGTCCCCCAGGAATATGCATTTTATGATGTGCTGACGCCAATGCAGAATCTTGAATATTTTGGAGCAATGTACAAACTTTCGGCTACCGTAATTGCTGCAAGAGCAAAAGAGATTTTAAAAATATTAGGACTCGCTGATGTAAAACACAAGAGAATTACAACTTTTTCAGGGGGAATGAAAAGGAGGATGAATCTAGCCATTGGTATTATACACAAGCCCAGCATTTTGTTTCTTGATGAACCAACCGTAGGCGTTGATGTTCAGAGCAAAGTGGCCATTCTTCGTATTTTAAATGAACTAAATCAAAATGGAACGACCATCATTTATACATCACACCATTCTGATGAAGCTCAGGAATTTTGTACCAAACTCGCTTTGCTGGATAAAGGCAAATTAATTTTAAAAGGAAAAACCGATGCACTGATTGCATCTCATAATGTAAATGATTTGAAAGAGTTATTGCTCAAATTTACCGGAGCATCTTATCGCGATTGACTATGTACAGATTTTGGATCGCTTTTAAAAAAGAATTTTTGATTCTTTGGTTTGACAAAACCGGATTAGCATTGATGTTTTTCATGCCTGTTTTGTTGGTTTTTATCATTACCATCATCCAGGACAGCGTTTTTCAAATCGTCAATGAAAATAAAATAACTTTTCTTGTTGTCAATAAAGATAATGGAGAACAAGGTACCCATTTGGTAAAAATGCTGGATGATTCCAGGTTTTTTGCTATTACTCAAAATGGCCAAATAGACACAGCAAGCATCAACAAAATCATGCATGATGACAAATATCTGATAGGGCTGGTTATTCCTTCAGATTTTTCAGATAAGCTGATTCAGAAAACCCGCTTGATTAGTGATATTCTGATGGAAGACTTAGAATTGCAGGATTCAGTAAATAATGGCGAAGAGTTGTTAATGCCTTCACTAAAATTTTATCATGATCCCGTTTTACAAGAAAACTTTTCCGCCTCCTTTATCAATATCATTAATGCTTTTGTAAAATCACTGGAAGGGGATTTGTTGATTAAGCAATTTAGTGAATTGCTGGAATTGGAGCAGGCGCCTGAAAAACTCAAAGAGGTAATCGGCTCAAACCAGGTAAAGATCGACAAACTGGCTGCAACCTTATCCGACAATGATATTACTCCAAACACAACTCAGCACAATGTTCCTGCGTGGACGATTTTTGCCGTATTTTTTATGGTCATTTCACTGGGTAATAATATTGTAAAAGAACGTCTCAACGGAAGTTTTATCCGCTTGAAAACCATGCCTACAAGCTTTTCTTTAATACTTGGAGCTAAAATGTTGGTGTACCTGTTTGCAGTTTTTTTACAAGTGGCGCTCATTTTTTCCCTGGCAAAACTCACCTTTCCGTCAATAGGTTTACCCGATCTGATGATTCCATCAAATACACTTGCTTTTTTAGTTGTGGTTCTTTTTACCGGATTGGCAGCAATAAGTTTTTCAATGGCCGTAGGAACAGTAGCAGATACCCAGGAACAAGCCAATGGATTCGGTGCTGTTTCAATAGTTATTTTGGCGGCAATAGGTGGCATTTGGGTGCCTAGTTTTATGATGCCCGAGTATTTGAAAGTATTTGGATATTGCTCTCCACTGTATTGGAGTTTGGAGAGTTTTTATACTTTATTCCTGAGAGGAGGAAATTGGGGTATTCTTTTACCAAATTTTCTCGGTTTGTTAATTTTTAGTTTAACTTGTTTCGGAATTACCTTTGCAAAGCTCAAAAGAGAAAGAATTCTATAATTTCATTATAAAAATGTTTTAAGTGCAAAAAATGGCCAACGAAGAATTAGTAAATAAATTAAAAGAACAGATCATTCAATATCTCAATTTGATAGACGTTACGCCAGAAGACATCAAAAGCGAAGCACCATTGTTCGGCCCGGATAGTGAAATGGAACTGGACTCAATCGACGCCATTGAATTAACGGTATTACTGGAAAGAGAATATGGTATAAAAATTACGGATCCAAAAAAAGGGAGGAAAGTCATGTCCAGCGTGGATAAAATGGCAGATTATATCTTAGAAAATGGAATGGTATAAACCCAATGGCTAGGCGAGTTTTTATTACCGGCATGGGGATTATTTCCGCAATCGGAAACAATGTATCTGAAAATAGAGCTCGCCTTATGCGTGGTGAGACGGGCATTCACAAAGCAAAATTACTGCAATCCAGATATTCAGAAATTTTCCCATTCGCTGAAATACCTCACAGCACACAGGAATTAAAAGAACGTGCTGGAATCACTGGTGAAAAAGGTATTTCCAGAACTGAAATTTTGGCTTTGTTGACCATTCAGCAAGCTGTCAAGGATGCGGTTTTATTAAAAAATGATCTCACATCATTCGATACAGCCTTGTTGTCAGCGAGTACTGTTGGCGGTATGTCTATGACTGACCAGTTACACCAAGATGCAAATAAAATTGGGGAGCCTTCCGAATATCTGTCGGCTTACAGTACCGGCAAACATACTATCAATCTCTTGAAGCGATTTGGCATTAAAGGCATTTCTGCCACTTTCAATACCGCTTGTTCGTCTTCAGCCAACGCTATCATGTTTGGTGCCAAATTAATAAAATCCGGCAGGTGCAAGCGAGCAATCGCCGGCGGTGCTGATGCCTTGGCAAAATTTACTGTCAATGGCTTTAATTCACTGCAAATATTATCACCAAATCCTTGTATGCCATTTGACAAAAATCGATCGGGGCTTACTTTGGGTGAGGGTGCAGCCTATTTGGTTTTAGAAGCAGAAGATGTTGTCGGTACGAAAAAGACTTACGGTGAAGTAACAGGATATGGCAATGCCAATGATGCCCATCACCCTTCTTCACTGTCAGATGAAGCAACTGGAATTATCGAATCAATTTCAAATGCACTAAATGTAGCAGGTTTAAAACCTGAGGATATCGATTTTATCAACACACATGGAACGGGAACCGAAAACAATGATATAACAGAACAAAAAGGGATGAGTGCAATTTTTAGGAAAACACCTCCTTTCCAATCCACCAAAACTTATACAGGACACACCCTCGGAGCAGCTGGTGCCGTTGAGGCTGTGTTTAGTTTGTTGGCTTTAAAAAATGATGAATTGTACCCTAGTCTGAATTGTGAAAGTCCTATTGACGATTTCAATGTTACGCCGAATATGGTTTACAAAAGTGGTTTTGAGATAAAACATGTGTTAACCAATTCTTTTGGATTCGGAGGTAATTGCTCTTCTTTAATCTTTTCAAAAGTATAGACTATGTTTATCAGGGACCTATCATGTATTTCTCCGCAAGCGACTTATTTTGATGCCCTTTTTGAAAACGGTGCTGAAGAGCTGCATGGTCCGAAACTTTGGGCGAAAGAACCTTCATACAAAGAAATCATTCCAAACAAACTGCTCCGTAGAATGAGCAAATTGACGCGAATGAGTGTCGGAACCGGTTTGCCTTTGATAAAAAAACATAAAGATATTGAAGGAATCATCATCGCTTCTTCAAATGGAAGTCTTGACCGTTCAATGCGATTTTTAAACCAGATCATTGATTATAATGAAGGTACATTGACACCTACTGACTTTGTGCAATCTACGCCCAATAGCATTGCCGGAGTACTTGCTCTCATGGGAAAAATCACCGGCTACAATACCACGCACGTCAATCAAGGACTTTCTTTTGAAGCTTCAGTTTTAGATGCATTGATGTTGTTTGAAGAAGGTAAATCCAAACAATTATTGCTGGGCGGAGGAGAAGAGATGTCCGATGAAAATTATAACATTGATTCACAACGAGGATTGCATAAGGCTGAAGATATTTCAACTTCTGAATTGCTTCATTCAACAACAAAAGGGACATTGCCAGGAGAAGGATTTGCCATGTTTGTCGTTGACGCTAATAAAAATTCAGAAAGCCTTGCAGAAATCGTTGATGCAGACATGATTTGCCACGCTTCAAAAGAAGAGATCGTTAAAAAAGCAAAATATTTAATTACTAAAAACGGAATGTCCCCAAGAGATATTGATACCCTTTTCTTAGGGCGTAATGGAGATATTCGAACTGATTTTTATTACAATCATTTGCAAAATACACTCTTTTCCGACCAAAATATCTGCTTTTATAAAAATTTGACCGGAGATTACTACACGGTTTCCACTTTCGCTACCTGGCTTGCCGCAAAATTTTTAGGAGGTGCCAAATTACCAGAAGAATGTTTCTGGAAACAAACCACAAACGCAGTTCAAAACGTACTGCTTTACAATAATTATGATGGAGAACAACACGGTTTTATTTTGATGCGAACAGTATAAAAAGTGTAATAGACAGTACTTGATTTAACGGACACTCTCCAGAAGTTTTAACTAATCTGACAATAAAAAAGAATCCTCAAGAGATAGCAGTTCGATTAAACGATCAAAATTAGGTTTTATAAAGCTTTGATTTCCAAAACCTGTTTCTAGTCCTTCTCTATCTTAATTTACTTTGGAATTTGACTGAATAAAGGTTGGTTTAATAAACAGTAGTTTATCGAAATTCATTATCGAATAACTATTAGAAACAGAACTGATTTAGATGTAACAAATTAACCACATGATTTTCTTGATACATCAAAATGAGAGTTAAACAATAGGTGGGGTTTTCTTGCCTATCTAAGTTTTATAAAACCTTCCAATTTTGGAACAGTCCATAAGCGTTTTAGAAACTTGAGAGAAGGTGATTTTTTAAGGCTTTTTGGGTTCAACAGTTTGTGTATACCCCATATCCAAAAGGGTATGCGCAATACACTTTGTTCGATGGGGTAATTACTCCTTTCTTAATACGATCAATGTATGATCCAAAGTTTCTCTTTTATCTAGGTCTCTTATAGTAGTAAAAGTTTGTTCGTAAAGATTAGTGAAATTAAACTGATTTGTTAAAGACTTAATGTATTCTTTGCTATGGTAATATAGGTTAATTCCATTTGTGGTTTCTGTAGCATATGGATTATCATTCTTATAGTTTTCTATAATTGTAAATGCAAAAAATCCATTGGATTTTACTACTCTGCTGATTTTTGCAAAAATCTTCTCTAAGCTTGAGAAAAAATGTAAAACACCACTGCAAATTACATACTCAAAAGTTGCTTCCGGGTATGGTATTTTATCTTTATGTAAATCAAACAAAAAGACTTCTTTAAACACATCCTTGGCTTTACAGATTGCCAACATTTCAGATGAACTGTCTAATCCATATAATTCGACTTGCTTTGAATGAAACCGTTCTGAGCTTATGCCTGTTCCTACACCAATGTCTAACAACTTAGTTTCATTTTCAACAAATTCTGACAGAAAATTGAAAAGCAATTCTGGTGCTTGCCATTGATGCTGTTTCGACAAATTATCGTAAACAGAAGCAATATTTTTATAATTGTATTTACTCATAAAATCCTTTTTCCTATAACCGGTACTTTTTTCACAAGGTATGTCACCATAAAACTCACACCAAGGGCTAAAGGTGCTGTAGCAACATATTTCCAAAACTGAGGTATTGCCAGATTCAAAAACGTCTTCCAACCACTGTATTTTTCGATGGTTTTTACATTTATATATTAATTATTCTTTGTGAAAAATCTTTATTAAGAAATTGCTTTTTGTGCCTTATTTATAACATTTCATGCTATGCGCCGGTGCGACCGGATGGAAGCACCAGTCGCCATAGGCATTGTCGGCAGTAGCCTAAATTCCCATTTTCTGATCTATTGCTATCAAGACATTCTTAACAAAATTTTTCCTCCAGTCATTTGGCTGGTATAATCGTGGATGGCTTCTTTCACTTCTTGTATAGGATAGATTTTTCTGATTTCACTTTTGAGATGGTTTGGTATTTGTTTCTGTGCGCGTTTCCATAACATCATTATTTTTATTAAATTTTGATTGCTTATCCAGGGGCCTAGCCAGAAACCGTCAACCATCTTATTTTCAAATATTAACTGATCAGGACTCAATTGAACCTTTTGTTGGGAAAGTGAGCTATACACAATAACCTTGCTATTTTGCGGCATTGCTTTTAATACCTGATTAGTTAATTCACCAGCCACAGCATCATATGCTAAACGAGTATTAGTTTGATGACATGCATCATGTAGTTGTTGTTCAAATCCTGCTTCATTACTATTCAGCACAATGTCAGCACCTTGTGCCTTGAGAAGATCCACCTGTGCATCCCTGCGAACAACATTTACTATTTGAATTCCTTCGTTTCGTCCCAGTCTGTTCACCATTTGACCAAGTGAACTTGCCGCAGCAGTCAATAAAATAGCATCATGTCCTTCTTTTTTCGCAATGTCTATAAAAGCACTGGCCGTTAGGGGGTTTATAAACGACATTGCTCCTTGCTCTAAACTCAATGATTTATTCAAAGACAATACTCCTCCTTTGACACTTTTAACTACATACTCCGACCAAACACCTCCACCTACACCCCAACCAGTACAGGCAACTTTTTTACCAAGGAAATGGTTTGCCATAACTCCTGGCCCAGCAGCAACAACTTCTCCAGAACCTTCTCCTCCTGGAACTATAGGAGTTGGATTTTTAAAGCCATAATAACCTTTTAGCGTTGCCAAATCTGAAGGATTTATTGGTGCGAAGGCAACTTTGACCAAAACTTCGTTCCTTCCCGGTGTAGGTATTGGTCGTTGCTCAATACTTAAGGCGTCAGCACCAGAATAAGCATTCAAAACAGCCACTGTCATGTTATCCGGGATATTTATTTTTTTCATGATTATTTTAAGTTTTTGGGTAATCTATTTGTATCGAAATTGATCACCGTTAATTCCATAAATTGATCTTTTTAGACTTATTTTTTATACATAATGATTTGAACAATTATGATTCCTGTAAAAAGGCTACCAAACAAACTTGGAATTACCAGGAAATAATCTGGATACTCTCTGAAGTAGCCATATATAACCCATGTTAATGAACTTAAAAAAAACAATATCCACATGGGAAGAGATAGGTCATCAGCTGATTTGCTTTTCCAATTTTTGATAATTTGCATTGGAAAACCTAATAAAGTGACAATGAGACCAAGAGACATAGCGATAATTCCAAGAGAGTATTCCATTTTATTTATTTTGAAGCATTTTCAGTAAAATGGCCTGGCATAGGGCCGAGTATTAAAAATGTCAAGTTCATCAAACACCTAGAAATAGACTTATACTATTCGGGCTCTCGCTTGAAATTGCTCAACCAGTTTTACAATCGGTTCAATACTTGACTTGTCCATATAGTCAAAACCATAACGTTCGTCTTTACTGGCTTCTGGATCAGGATTAAAAAGGGCCCCCATCCACAACATGATTTTCACGCCCCAGCTGACTTTTTTATGGTCTAACTTACCGCGCAGGGCAATGTGTTCCATTTGAGACAATAGCTCTGATGGAAGTGATTTGGAAACCCATCTATTGAGTTTGTTACTGGGGCCTGCCCCTGAAACCGAGAACAAAATCTTTGACCTACCCTTAAGGATTGACAAATTTTCCCTAACCCATTTTCTGTTAGTCAATCTAAAATAGATAATTGAACTGCCCAATACCAGATACTCGTACTTTGACGGATCTGCATTAGGATCATTGATATCGAATACGGGTAATCCTGTGGCTTCGCCAATCCATTTGGCATATTGTTCAGTACTACCGTACTTTCCTGAGAAAAAAATTGCACCTTTCATAATACATTGTTTTAGTTTTTGGTATAACGGAATTAAACTAGCCCATAGGGCCAAATATTAAAGCCAAATCACCACTATCGATGAGTTCACAACTTTTTGAAAAACTGCGGCCATCCAGTTTAATTTGAAACCTTAAGTGGTCGTCCTCAGCATTAGAAACTTTTGTATTTTGAGTAGTGAGAGTAGTTTTTCCTTGTTAATCAGATGTCTCATATTTTTGCTGTGTAAACTGTAGGAATATTCCAAGCTTCTTTTATTTTCCCTTTAAGAATTCATGATGATTTGCTTTTTTATTAATTCTTTCTTCTCTTATTAATGATGTTCTCAAAACGCCCCCTACTAATTGGGTGATGGCTGATTACTTCACCATCAAGCAGCAAACAAAATGACCCGAATGCACAGGGTGTATTCTGCACAGTTGCCGCATCTGGCATATCGACGAGTGAGGTTTCTAAGTTGAATTTCTTTTCAGCAGATTTTAAAATGGCGTTTACATTCTTTTCAGTGTAAGGGCATTGTGCCGAACGCAAAATGGTCAGTCCATTTGTGAAATCTCCGGTATCGTTTAGCGCTTCTTTTCTTAACTCTGGTGGCTTGGCCTGTTCATCAAACTTTAATACCAAGAGGCTAAAATCAGGTTTGGCCGTATCCACAACGGTAAAGCCCATTTTCAAGAAGATTTCCTTATCTACCATAAAAGAGCCTTTCCTGGTGACAATGGCTACTCCGAGCATCTCTTTCTCTTTGGCTTCATCAATGCAAGTTTGAATTAAAGCAGATGCGTAGCCTTTGCCCTTAAATTCTTTTCTAAAGCCGACAAAAAGGCAATGGATAAACTGGTAGCCATCTGCATTCACAGGTCGATGGGCATATTCTCCTGGAATGTATTCCAACATGCCTTGATAGCTTCCTTCTTCAGAGATAAGCGCTTTAATTCTAAGACCTTTAGGGTAATACTCTTTGAACCAAACAATCTTGCTTCTTAATTCTTTGTGTTTTTTCACATTTTTATAACCACATACACCATAATCGGCAATGTTTTCAGGAGTGAGGTTGATGATTTGAATGTTACTGTTCATTTTTTTGTTGCTTTGTCAATGGCATTTAGCACTTATTCGGAGTTCAATAGGATCGGAGAGCCAAACCTTGCGGATCACGGACGTCTAAAAGATGATTCCGTATATGCGGAATGTCCTTTAGCATGTGTTGCGGAAAGTTTGTAACCGCTCATCTTTACTCCAAGATTCAATTTATATTGAACCAATTAAAACGCTTTTCTAAGAGCAATTCAAAGCCATTACTCTTCAATAATATTATACTCCACACTTATTATTGCTAGTGAAAAGAGCAAAAAATTTCTGATTGTTTTTTACTTCAACTTATCTGGTTTAAAATGTTGTTAGTTGTCTTTTTTCATTTCTTTTTCGATCATTCGCTCTTTTAGACTCGATTCACTCGAAAAATAATAGACAGTTAAGGCATGAGCTAGAATACCAATTCCCCATCCTAACAGGGGCCATATAAACCAGAGGAATCCTGGTGAGGTAAGTAGGTTAATAACTGCCAGCAAACTCATTACAGCAATAAAAGTGAACAAATGAATACGAAATTCAACTTTTGCTTTTGCCTGATCTCTTTTGTTTTTCATAATTGTATCTTATTGTTGGTTAACGAATACTTTAATCTTCATTGTCGGTTTTTCGATTTTTAAAAAACTTTTAAATCCCTATGAAGAATAGAACGAGCAGATGGATAGTAATCGGACTGAATTAGCGTAGCCCAATAATGATGAATTGAGTGATTAGAGATGAATTGAGCGATTAGTATATTTAATTGTTCGACATCATGTTGTTAGATGCTTCCATCCATGCGATCAATTTAACCATACTATTCTTGAGGCAAGAATCTTTTAAGTCGTAATAAAAGTCCGCTTATCTATATATAAAACTTGTAGTCTGCTCACGCTTTGTCTTCATTAAATTTTTAAATCTAATTCTTGATTTCTCAGTTCAAGTAATTCAAGAATTTTATTAGTGTTTCCCCTATGCTGACTTCCATAGGTCGCAACAACTTCTATTCTCCGTTATTCCATATAGGCAACATAATAAATGTCGAGCTTTTGAAGTATGACTTGTGTCATTTGTGTTGGTGATTTTTATCGAATACACTTATTTGCTCATAGTTGTTGGTGTATGGTTGGCTACACTTTGCATATGATGTAGAAAAGAAGCAAACAAATGTTTTGCAGTTGGGGGATTCTGGATAGGAAATTCAGACACAACGATACACAAGCATTGTCAGTTCCTGGTTGGTCACTCATGATCTAATAGAATAAGTATTGAATAAAGTGACAGCAGCTGACATAATAACATAAGTAAGTAAAATCATCGAGTATTGTGACCAAAGTCATTTGATTTATTTTAAAGGTGTTCATACTTTATAAATTAATAACCAAATATGATGAATAATGACTGGTGCAATTTTTTTTCAACCAAATATGGCAGCACTGCGCAATATGCCAATTGGATCGGTGAAGCGACTAGTTTGTCATTGTTAATGTCAAAGATGACAACTTCGACTTATCAAAGTATAATTTTAGGATTTTGTTTTAAATTTCAGTGTCAAATTTACATTTCACGAAAATGATCAATTTTGCAAATCGCTTATTGTCAGTGTATTATGCAGCACGAAAAAGGTATTGCAGAAAATTAAAACAAAAAATTGCTTACTCCTGAAACTCCCTGATTAGGTTCATTCTAATATGTTAAATATGTATGGTCAAATACTGACCATCAGATAAGATAATTAAAGCAGTTTAGGAAAAAGCGCTTTTCGATCTTTTGGATATTCAGGAAAGTGTAGATTATACCAACGATGATGGCTTATAGCCCTTGGGATCAAATTGGTTGCAGTCCAAACCGCGAATGACAGGGCTGGTAAACTCCAGGTCATCACCGCAAAACCTATCCACTGGATGATCTCTCCAAAATGATTGGCGCAGGAAACCCAGCGAAACAATCCACCAAAGGGGATTTTATATTCCAGTCCGCCGTTCCGCAACGAAATCAAAATATTATCAGAATGTTGATTGATTATAAATCCACCCCAAAACAAAACAGCTCCAATCCAAAATCGGGTATCATAAATCCATGAAATTTCGTAGTCTTTCAAATGCCCGAAATAGTAACCGTTTATAAATCCATTGCCTGAATTAAAAACTACAGCCATTAAAACTACGGCTATGGGTATGCGCTTGCCCTTAGTTTTCGTCCGAAACGGAAAAATGAAAGTTCGATTGACGTAATGGATCATCCAGCAAACAAAGAAATACCAGTTAATTTCGGAGCTTGTATCGCCGGAAAGGAAAAACCATGCAAAACCCAGCAGCGATACCAGTTCCATAAACATCCAGCCCAGACGATTGTCCATCATTGGTCCCCATCCCCTTCGGGTATGTCTTCCGTAAGGGGCTGTTGTAAAAAACTGAAAAGGGAAAATGATCAAGGCCAGTAATATCCAGGCCCAAACCAAATTGTTAAATAAACTTTCCTCCATCACAATGTTTAAAGCTGGTAATTCCGGCACAAGGTAATCGATTTTTTTAAATCACAAGCGTATCATTTTTACACCATCGCTGCAAACTACCTTAAAAGTGCTTAATTTTTTTCCAAATCTGAATTCATACTGTCGCTGCGCATGATCTCGAAAATAAGCAACTTTGGATCGGTGAATTAGATTAATCGTACAACCACCAAAGCCACCACCCATCATCCGGGCACCTAAAATATAAGTTCCTTTTTGAGCCAATTCGACCAGGAAATCGAGTTCTTTACAACTAACCTCGTAAAGCTCTCTCAATCCTTTGTGCCCTTCAAACAGCAGCCTACCAACCGCTTGCAAATCGTTGTTTTCCAGCGCTTTACCTATTTCGACGACACGCTGATTTTCATCTACAACAAATTGACAGCGTTTAAAAATAACTTCAGAAAATGCCTCTCTTTCGGCTTTCAACATATCCAAAGTTACATCGCGCAGGCTGGTTATTTCTGGATAATGCTTTTTTAAAATTGCAACACCTGTATCGCATTCCAGCCTCCGCGTGTTGTAAGCTGAAGAAGCCAAACTATGTTTTACATTCGAATCACACAACAAAAGCTCATATTCTCCAAGATTCAATTTGAAATACGAGTACTCCAATGATCTACAGTCTAATTTGATTGCATGTTCCACTTTTCCCATCATACTGGCAAACTGGTCCATTATTCCACATTTGACGCCTGTAAAATGGTGTTCTGCACGTTGTGTCAATCGGGTTAATTGAAGTTTTGAAATATTCAAATCAAACAAAACATTCAAACCATAAGCCAAACCACACTCCAAAGCCGCCGAAGAGGACAATCCGCCACCAATGGGAATATTTCCACTAAAAACACAATCGAAACCCTGAATTTTTTTCCCAAGTAGTTGCAACTCGGATACAACGCCCATGAGGTAGTTGGGCCACTTTTTATTAAGCGGTTGGAAGTCAGTCAGATCAAATTCGAAAGATTCCTGCATATCCAGCGCATGCAATCGACATTGTCTTGAAGAACCATTGGGAGCTATTGCAAAAACGATATACTTGTCAATCGCAGCAGGGAACACAAAGCCGTCATTGTAATCGGTATGTTCTCCAATGATATTAATGCGCCCCGGCGCTTTAATTAGAATTGGGTCATTGCTGTAAAGCTCGTAAAATTGCTCTGCAACTCGTGATTTAAGCATTTGCCAAAAATAGAGAATCTTATTTTAAACTGTTATCCCACAAATGGAAAATCGTATTGCAAATGCAAAAACAATCAAAAAATATCGTCGTTAATGTTATAAGAAATATAAAAACTATGAAACTTTTAATGATCCTTTCGTTTTTGCTTCCTTTCACAGAAATATTCGCCCAAGACAACTGGGAACTC
>JANQFJ010000190.1 GCA_028277915.1 Saprospiraceae bacterium | reverse complement strand
TTTACGTTTTAAAAAAACATCTCTATACGAATTCGATTTTGAATAGTATTAAATTCTTAACCAAGACCTCTTTTAAATGAAACGAATTTTTCTAATAATTTTGTTAGGCACGCCTTTTCTTTTATTTTCTCAGGGATTCGAGGCTGGAATTTTGGCGGGTGTTTCATCCTATCAAGGTGATTTATCCCCTTCAAACTTGAAAACCAGCCTTGGAAAGTTTCATGTTGCATTTGGTGCATTCGGCAGGTATAATATTAATAATTATTTCAGTGCCAGGCTGGGGTTAAATTATGGAACTATCTCTGGTGACGATGCCAAAGAAGACAGAAAGCGTAATCTCAGTTTTCGTTCGAATTTGCTTGAGTTTGCCGTTACCGGTGAATGGAATATTTTAGGTTATCAGCCATATGCTCTTCAAAAAGTTTTTTCTCCATATTTATTTGTGGGAATAGGATTTGTTCACTTTAATCCAAGAGCGCTTTACGAAGGCGAATGGGTTGAATTGCAACCTTTGGGTACAGAAGGCCAGGGAATGCCAACCCATGGAGGTAAATATAGCTTGGTTGAGCTTACAATTCCATTTGGTGGCGGTTTTAAATACGCCATAAATGATCAATGGAATGTTGGAATCGAGTTTGGTTTTAGAAAAACCTTCACTGATTATTTGGATGATGTAAGTAGGGATTATGTGGACGAAGAACAATTAATTGCCGGAAATGGACCTTTGGCAGCAGCTCTTGCAAATCGATCCGGTGAAATAATACGAGGAGGAACTAAACGAGGAAACGACGCAATTCATGATTGGTATTTAATCTCAGGAATTTCTATCTCCTACAATTTTTTAGATAATGGATTGGTCGGTAGCAGGTCGAAAAATCGTCGCAAAAAAGGATGTAATACTACTTTCTAATTTATAGAAACTTAAAAAAAGGAGAGTTCGGTTTTGAGTTCTCCTTTTTTTGTGCATTTTACAATTCAGCATATATTCAACCCTTTCACTGATTTTATCAGGATCGCTTTCCCACTTTTATATCAAATAGTTTAAAAGAAAAGGAGAACTTATTTGAATGAAAAATGAACATTGGAATCTCCAAAATCACCACTGATTTTAACATTTGGATTTATTATTCAAATACCATTTGATTTGATTATGAAAAATTGGAACTCTTTTTGAGTACTAATGATTTGAATTGATAAATCACGATTCATTTCCCCCTTTTTTATACTACGATTTCAGTTGGTCATGTGATGTATTGACCAAAGAAATTCCACCCTCCATAACAGAATGAATAAATTCTGGGAATAAACAACCTTTTCGAACAATAATTAACCTGTTTTATGAAGAAATTATTGACCATTTCTTTTGTATTATTTATTGGAGTTGGAGTAACAAAAGCTCAATATTATGAAATTGGAGGTTTTTTTGGGATGTCAAATTACTTCGGTGATTTACAAGCAACTCACATGGAGCCTACAGAAAATAACTTAACATATGGCCTATTTGGAAGAATTAATATGAATCGTCATTTTTCGGGAAAAGTAAGTCTCACTCGTGGGCAAATTTCTGGAGATGATTTTAATTCTGATACACCTAGCGGGAGGCGCCAACGTAATTTAACTTTCCATTCAAATATATATGAATTAGCTGTAGTTGGAGAGTATAATTTTATTCCTTATGATATTAGAAATAATAAAATTGCAGCTTTTTACTTATTTGGAGGAGTTGCTGTTTTTCATTTTAATCCAACAGCTGAATACGGCGGAGAAAAATATTATTTGAATAAGCTTGGAACAGAAGGGCAACGGATGGAAGGCAGTTCACTTAAACCTTATAGCCTATTTCAGGTTGCGATTCCTATGGGTTTAGGTACAAAATTTAACCTGAATCAAAGATCGAATATTGGTATAGAAGTAGGCTTCAGAAAGACATTTACAGATTATTTGGATGACGTAAGTTCCGTTTATCCGGATATCGAAGCTCTAGAAGATATTGATCCGGCTGCCGCAGCACTATCTTTCCGTTCACCTGAATATTATGAGGTCACACAAAAAGATCTTGGAAATCCGGAGGGGCGTATCAGGGGAAATCCCAATAAAAAGGATTGGTATATTTTCATGGGAGCGACCTTGTCTGTTAACCTGGGATCAGAAAGTGACATGGAATACACCAATCGGTTTAAATATTTTATGATGAGTTTTTAGAACACACTATAGAATACCCATTAAAATTTATACTTTCAAGCGCTTAAGACTAATTTTGTCTTAAGCGTTTTCTTTTTTTCAATTATCTGTTTAAATTGATTTTTTGGATAATGCATTTTTAATCAAAATGAAAAAGATACTTGAGCCTGAATTCAGCATATGACATTTTAAAAAAATATTGGGGCTTCGATAGCTTCCGTCCACTTCAAGAAGATATTGTCAGGTCCGTGCTAAAAGGCAATGATACCTTGGCTTTAATGCCAACAGGTGGGGGGAAATCTCTTTGTTTTCAAGTACCGGCAATGTGCAAAGACGGAGTATGTCTCGTTGTTTCCCCATTGATTGCTTTGATGAAGGATCAAGTTTATAATCTTAAAAGGAGAGGAATTCCTGCAGAAGCCATATTCTCTGGAATGCATTTTAAAGAAATCGACCGCATTTTGGACAACTGTATTTATGGCGATACAAAAATCCTGTATTTATCTCCTGAACGATTATTTACCGAACTTGCTGTTGAGAGGATCAGGAAGATGAATGTCAGTTTATTGGCTGTTGATGAAGCTCATTGCATTTCTCAGTGGGGATATGATTTTCGGCCATCATATTTACAAATAGCTGAAATAAGAGAACTTATACCCAATACTCCTATACTAGCTCTTACAGCAACCGCAACTTCTGATGTAGCAAAGGATATCCAGGAAAAACTGGAGTTCAAAAGTGGAAAAGATTTCAAACAAAGTTTTGAAAGGAAAAATCTGGCTTATGTTGTTTTAAAAGAAGAAGGGAAATTTGATAGGTTGGTGGATATTTTGACAAAAGTTAGGGGAAGTGGTTTGGTTTATGTTCGGACGAGAAGAAATACTAAAGAAGTTGCTCTTTATTTGAGGAAAAAAAGGGTATCTGCTGATTTTTATCACGCGGGTTTAAGTGCCGAAGATCGCAGTATCAAACAAGATGCATGGATCAATAATAAAGTCAGGATAATGGTAGCCACAAATGCTTTTGGGATGGGAATAGACAAACCGGATGTAAGGATTGTTGTTCATATGGATATTCCCGACAGCCTTGAAGCGTATTTTCAGGAAGCTGGTAGAGGTGGAAGAGATGGTCAAAAATCTTACGCGGTTTTGTTGTACAACGAAGGAGATAAAATGGATTTAGAGAATCGTTTTGAGCTATCTTTTCCAAACCTCAAAGTAGTACGGTTGACTTATCAAGCCTTGGGTAGTTATCTTCAATTGGCGGTTGGAAGTGGAAAAGGAGAAAGTTTTGATTTCAATTTACCAGAGTTTTCGAGAGTTTATGGTTTTGATATGATGAAAACATTCAATTGTTTAAAAATTTTGGAAAAAGCGGGTTGGCTTTCTATAAGTGAGGCGGTTTATATTCCGTCAAAAATGCAAATTTTGGTTTCAAAAGAAGAATTGTATGATTATCAGATCAGAAAAGAAAAATTCAGACCTTTAATAAAAACTATTTTAAGGACTTATCAGGGAGCTTTTAATCATCTGGTAAAAATCAATGAATTTCAATTAGCCAGGTTTTTAAAAATATCGAGAGAGGAGTTGGACCGGCTTTTTATGAGTTTGAAAAAAGAAGGCATAGCGGACTATAAACCTCAAAAAGAAAAACCACAGCTAACTCTTCTAAAAGAAAGATTGGAAAGTAAAAACCTGGTTTTTAATAAAAAGATGTATGATTTTCGTAAAAAGCGATACGCTGAAAGAATAAAAAAGGCTATTGCATATGCTGAGAATCAGCACTGCCGAAGTAAAATGTTACTTGAATATTTCGGTGAAAAAGATGCACTAGATTGCGGGATTTGTGATGTTTGCCTTGAAAGATCAAAAACAACCGCCAGTCCTGATGATTTTGAACGTTATAAAATTAAAATTAAAAACCTGCTGAAAAAAGAAAACCTGACCATCGAGGAGCTTTTGGAATCCTTTTCTCCAAAACACCAAAACCGAATTCTGAAAGTTGTTGAATATTTGTTAGACGAAGAGTTTTTGAAAAAAGAGGATGGCAAATTGATATGGAAATAGGTTCTTTCGAAGTCCTCGAAATTTTTCTTTAAAAATTCAATGAAGCAAAAAACGATTTTTTTTACAGTTTCCAATGATCTGACTTATGATCAACGCATGATCAGAATTTGTCAGTCTCTCAGCGAAAATGGCTATCTGGTCAAACTCATTGGAAGGAAACGTCGCTCTTCGAAGCCACTTTCTCAAAAAGCTTATCTCCAAAAAAGAATCAATTGTTTTTTTGATGCAGGAAAACTTTTTTATTTGGAATACAATTTCCGTTTGTTTTGGTTTCTTTTGTTTTCAAAATATGATGTCATTTGTAGTATTGACCTGGATACATTGGTGCCAGGTTATTTGTCAAGTAAGTTGAAAAGAAAAGTCTGCGTTTATGATGCTCACGAATATTTTACTGAAGTACCAGAAGTAGTCAATCGACCTTTTGTCAAAAGCGTTTGGGAAGCTGTCGGTAATTTGATCATTCCAAGATTGAAATTCTGCTACACAGTCTGTGAAAGCCTGGCAAAAGTATTTCATGAGAAATATAATACCAAATTTGAAGTCATCAGGAATGTTCCATATCGACGTTCTGAAAAGTATTTTCAAAGAAGTGAAAAAGTCCCAAAAATAATTTTATATCAGGGAGCTTTAAACGCCGGCCGTGGGCTGGAACAGGCGATTGAAGCTATGCAAAAAGTGAATGGTGCCAAACTTTGGCTTGTAGGAGAGGGAGACCTTTCATTGAAATTGAGGGCATTGGTAAAGGCTAAAAAACTTGAAAACCAAGTTGTTTTCAAAGGCTATTTCAAACCCGACAAACTTCCGGAGATCACAACAAAAGCTTTCCTTGGCTTGAATCTCTTGGAAAATTCTAGTTTAAATTATTATTACTCGTTGGCCAATAAGGCTTTTGATTATATACATGCCGGAATACCTGCAATTCATATGAATTTTCCTGAATATCAAAAACTCAATCAATCTTTCAAAATAGGATTGTTGGTTGATTCTCTCGAACCAGACCATATAGCCAATTCAATAAATAATCTTTTGAAAAACAAGGAGTTGTATGATGAGTTGGTTCAAAATTGTCTAAATGCTAAAGACGTCTATAACTGGGAGATTGAAGAACAAAAATTGCTGAATTTTTACAAAGTGCTTTTTAGTGTTGAATCAAATTAATTGGCAGCGATATTTTTTTAACTTTACAACCTAAATTTTCAAAAATAAACTAAAACAAACTATGCAACTTATAGACGGAAAAGCCCTTTCGCAAACAATTAAAGAGGAAATTGCACAGGAAGTAGAACAAATTAAAAAAAATGGAGGAAAAGTCCCGCACCTTGCAGCTGTGTTGATTGGTGAAGATCCTGCAAGTGAGGTATATGTCCGAAACAAAGTAAAATCCTGTGAAATGGTCGGATTCAATTCAACGCTAGTAAGACGGGATTCTTCGACCACAGAAGAAGAATTACTTCAAATAGTAGAGGATTTAAATAATAATGATGACATAGACGGGTTTATCGTTCAGTTACCGCTTCCAAAGCACATCAATGAAGAAAAAGTGACACTTGCCATCGACCCAAGAAAAGACGTTGATGGATTTCATCCAGTCAATTTTGGACGAATGGCACAAGGGCTGCCTTGTTATCTTCCGGCAACTCCATTTGGTATTTTACAAATGCTGGAGCGGTACAATATTGAAGTTTCCGGTAAAGAATGCGTTGTATTGGGACGGAGCAATATTGTGGGAACTCCTGCAAGTATTTTGCTTTCCAGAAAAGCACAACCCGGAAATGCAACAGTGACGTTGTGCCACAGCCGTACTAAGGATTTGCCGAAACACACGAGAAATGCAGATATTCTGATCGTTTCGTTGGGTATTCCGGAATTTGTGACCGCTGACATGGTAAAAGAGGGAGCCGTTGTAATCGATGTAGGGATAAATCGTGTTGAAGATGCCAGCCGAAAAAGAGGGTATCGTTTGGCAGGTGATGTAAAATTTGATGAAGTCGCTCCAAAGTGCAGCTATATTACGCCCGTTCCAGGGGGAGTAGGACCTATGACTGTAACTTCGCTAATAATGAATACTTTGAAATCCTCTAAAAAAGAGGTTTATTCCAGTTGATGGATTATTA
>JANQFJ010000184.1 GCA_028277915.1 Saprospiraceae bacterium | reverse complement strand
AAGGAACTTGGCATTTGATTCTTTTAAAGATTTTGCCGGTCACCATGCTTGCCTTGCTTTTACTATACACTTTTTTTTCAAAAAGTATTAATATATACCAAACCATAGCGCTGAGTTTTATACTTGGAGGGGGCATCAGCAACATCATAGACCGGCTCACTTACGGGAAAGTAATCGATTTTATGAACATGGGGATCGGTAATCTTCGAACCGGAATTTTCAATTTTGCAGACCTTTCCATAATGCTCGGAATTGCCATTTTTTTGATTGCGAATTATAGAAAAAATAAAGCTGAAAAACAGAAGGAAAACCCAGAAACGGAATCGTAGTTTTTCCTTTCAGTCTGATTTATCGACTGGTCGTTCACCTCCTTTGGGACCATAAAAAATGACCCAGGTCGCAAAATCTGCTGAAAATTTTTCAAATCGATGCTCGATTCCAGCGGGAACAAAAAGGACATCTCCGGCTTTAAAAGCATGTCTTTTGCCACTATAGAAAAAAGTACCGGAACCCGAAGCTATGACATACAATTCATCCTGTTCATGAGGCGTTTGCAAATCTTTTCCGATGGGTGCGTAATATTCTACGTACATGCTGCCATGCTCCAAAAGGGTAACAAATCGCTTTTGGGCCTCTTTCGAAAGTTCGGTTTTTGCAGTTTCCAAAGTGACTTGCCAGTCAATAGGATTTAAGGTGTCCAAGGAACCGAAAATTTGTTTAAAATGATGTTCCATGTGTTCTCTGTAATCATTGATCCACCACTCCAGATCAACTGTTTGGTTCATTTGAGGAATAATAATTTTTAGCTTGTACTCTTCTTTAGAATATTTTTTCCAGACGTTCAAAATTTGCTGATTCAGAGCAGTCCAAAGGTTTAGAATCTGATCAACAGAAGTGTTTTGGTAATCATTGGCTTTTACCAATCCATCTTGGGGATAGGGGATTATTTCAAAAGGCTGAGGTGAGACACGAATATTGGTGAATCGTTCCAGATTGTAAACCCCCGAATCAACCAAATGTCCTAAAATCTCTTTCTTTGACCATTTTTTCGGGTTTGGTTTTTCTAAAATTTTTTCCCTTGGAATATTTTTAAAATGATAAGGAAATAAAGAAATGTATTTTGAAAGCAAGTCAAGATTGTGGTTCATGTTCTTCGAAATTTTTTAATCAAAATATCTTTCTTTTACAATTCGTAAATGGTGCGCTTCATGCCCGGCAATTATAAAACCTAAGGCTCTCGGTGTAAATGGATTTCCGCTTGCGGTTCCCATCCTGTTGAGCATTTCATCATCAAAGTATCTGAACATTTCAGTGGTCGCCCTTCGAACCGCCAGGTACTCATCAATAATCGAAGCAGGAGTGCGATTCTGAGCATTTGTAAAAGGGATATAATCGTCTTGTTCGAAACCAGGCAATGGTGTTTTATCATTTCTCGCAATTCGTAAAGCGCGGTAAGCCATTATTCTTTCTGTGTCAATAATGTGCATCATGACTTCTTTGATTGACCACTTGTCCTCAGCGTAGCGAAAATTCCACTTTGATTCTTCCAAAGCATTTAAAAATGCGAGCGTATCCGGCTTTGTGTTCTCGAGAACATTTAAAAAATTGTCACTGTGAACCTGGTCAATGTACTTTTTATAATAAACATTGGATTCTTTTTCTTCGGGTCTTTTTAAGGAGATACTCATAGTTTAAGTAGTTATAAGGTTAGAAAGTTAAGTGGTTAAGTGGATATGGGTTCATGGTTTTTGATTTGAAAGTATCTTCCATCCGCCGGCCTCCATGATTTAGTAGTTTTTAGCTGGAATAATTAAATTTCATCCGCACATCCGCACATCCGCACATCATTCCATCCTCTCATTCGCCCAAAAGTAAAAATTATGATCATCCAGTTCGAAGCCAGCTCTGGGATATAGTTGATTGCCGATGTGATTGCTTTTTTCGGTTTCCAGAGAAATGCCAGCAGCATTAGTATCATATGCAAGTTCTTTCGCGCGACCTATCAGTAGTTTTGAAATTCCTTGACCACGAAATTCAGGAGCCACAAACAAATCATTGAGCAGCCATAAACGCTTCATCCGTGTTGAAGAAAACAGCGGATACAATTGTGTGAATCCAACTGCTTTTCCTTCTTCAGTTAAAGCCAGAAATACTTCTGATTCGCTATTTTTTATTCGATTGCCTAAAAATTCTGTTGCGGTTTTTTTATCAGGGGCCATTCGATACCACACGCGATAAGCATCAAAAAGATCGACCAACTGATGGATATGTACTAAAGTTGCTTTGACGATTTTCATGGTTATTTTTTACCTTTTAAGGCTTCCCCAACGGCTTTGTCTGCCCAAATTTTTAAAAGAGATTTATTTTCTAATACTTCAGGTGGAACTTCCCAGTAGGGCATTCTTTTTTTCTTTGGATTTTCTTCTTTAGGCTCCATCCCATGATCTATAAAATCCTGACGATTGCTGTTGCCAACTTTAAGGCAGAAGTTGCCATACATAATACCCGCGAACATTTTTCCTTCTTTAAAAAAGCCAACGCCACCGAACATCTTTTTGTGTTCGAACGCTCCAAATTCCGATAGTTGATCTATGATAAAACTCAAATAATCTTCACTATAAGCCATCTTAATTGGTTGTTTATATTTTGAGCAGTAATGTGTTTTCTACAAAGGATTTTGTTTCAAATTGAAGAATGTAACTTCCAGGTAACAAACCGGAGGTGTCGATCCATTTTTCATTTTCAATGCACCTAAGTAATTTGCCATGAAGATCGAATATTTTTATAATAAAAATGTTTGACTCCGTTAAAATGTTGACAAAATCAGTTGCTGGATTTGGAAAAATATGAATGCCTGACTTGCTTGCTTTCAGCTCTGGGTCAGTAGTTGAAACTACATCAAGTTTGCTCACAAAAATATCATTAGAGCCATTGGAAATCAGTGTGTTATTGCCAAAGTAGGCTTCATTTGAAAAATATCCGCCAAGGCTAAATTGCCCTTGCTCATCAATGTCGATCTGGCTACTGACAAGTTGTGCTGATCCGGGGATTAATTTCAACCAATCTGCTTTTCCATCAATGGTGCTGAATGCCGCTACAAAACCATTAAATTGATCAGATGCTGCCATAATATTATGCTCGTCGACCTTCAATTCTTTATCAAAATATCCTGTCATGCTGATATTCTCTTCGTGTACTTCGATGTCAAGCCCAAGGCTGATTTCATTGAATTCCTGGCTATTCAATCCTCTTGCCCAAATTGGAGATCCGCTTGTATTATATTTTAGTAAAAAGAGGTTTTCCTTGAAGCCGGGAGTAGCGATTTGAAGATTATCGCTAAGTATCATTACACCGATAAAACTTCCACTTAGATAAATGTTGTTTTCAGAATCAATCGTTACAGAGCTGCAAATATTGTTAAAAACACCTAGCGCTTCTTTTGCCCAGACCGCCATTCCGGTGGGATTAAACTTCACTAAAAATAATCCAAAATGGAGATTGTTACTTTCCAGTAAAAACCCGTCAAAATTGACAGTTCCATTGAAATAACCTCCGACAATAACGTCATTATTTGAATCTATTTCGATTGTATTACCCCTTATAGAACCTGAGATTCCGTAATTTTTACCAAAAATCAGGTTACCTGAAGCATCAAATTTTAAAATAAAAAAATGCTGACCTTGCGTTGCGATCAAAGTAGTTGCATCAATGAACAAACTATCCTCAAAATATCCGGTGAGATAAATACTGTTTTCCGAATCTGTTACAACGTCGTTGACCACTTTAATTGCGGAACCCGATATGCTTTTGGACCAATGGTAATTACCAGATTGGCCATATTTTACCAAAAAAAGTGCTTTTGAAGAAGATTGAGCGAAAATGGTATCCGGACCAAAAAATCCTTGCACCCAAAACTGTCCAGTCCAAACGATATCGCCGTCAGTACCAACACTAATTCCAGCCGTTTCGTCAATGTTTAAGCTGCCGCCACTTACGGCCCATTGGGCAGTTCCGCTATTGTTCAATTTGGAGAGAAAAACATCAGAAAATCCCATCGATTCTAAACTTGTGTCTCCGATCTCCATAGTCTCGCCATAAGCCCCTGCAATAAAATAATCCCCTGAATCCATCAATTTGAGATCATTGATTATCTCGCTTCCATCATTTCCAAAGTGAACACTCCAGTCCCAGTTTTGAGCAATAGTTGATTCTTTTGCGACAACGGCAATAAATAAGAGAAATACAAATCGAATAAATTTGCTCATTTTCCGTTTTTAAAAAGTCAGAAAAAAAAGGCTAATTTTGAAACGAAAACTGACTTGTAATCAATCAGCTGAAATTCATTATTAATAGAGTAATTTTAATTACTCTTTGACAAGATCGTATTTAAATTTATGAACATGAACAAACTCTTGTGGATATTTTGTGCTTTGTTTGCTGTAATACAAATCACTGCCTGCACCAATGATTCGTCAAATGGAGGAAATCAAACAGAATTGTTGATTACCGGAAATCCATCCGTTGACGATCTTTCTGCGAAAATAGTTAAGAATCCGGAAGATGCGTCACTTTATGCTTCACGTGCGGAAGCTTTTTATAATGTCGAAGGTTATGATGAAGCGATTGCAGATATGGCGAAAGCCATGCGATTGGATTCTACCAATGTGGATTATTACCATTTGTTGGCTGATATTTATTTGGATTATTACAAATCCAAAAATGCGCTTAAAACGATGGAGATGGCTGCGCAAAGGTTTCCCGAACGAATCCCGACATTATTGAAATTAGCTGAGTTTCAGTTGATTTTAAAACAATTAGATGAATCTTTGTTTACGGTTACCCAAATTTTAAAACTGGATCCAAACAACGCAGAGGCTTTTGTGATGATGGGAATGAATTTTGAACAAAAAGGAGACGAAGCCAAGGCGATTAACAGTTTTCAAAATGCTGTTGAAAAAGATCCTGACCTGGCTGATATCTGGATCAGGCTTGGACAATTATTTGCAAAAAGAGACAATCCTGTGGCCATTCGATATTTTGACAACGGGATAGAAGCAGCACCTATGGAGGTGATGCCTGTTTATGCGAAAGCCGAATATATGCATCTGAATAACCAATTTGACGAGGCGCTTGAATTATTAAAAGAGGTGAACAAACTCGATCCGCAATTTGTCGAAGGTTATTTCAGGACAGGGATCATTTATTTGGAAATGGATTCCATCAACCAGGCCTACAACCAGTTTAATATTGTGATAAATGTTGATCCGGCTCTTCCAAAAGGATATTTTTACAGAGGTTTTGTGTCGGAAAGTAAAGGGAATTTTGAAAATGCCAAAAACGATTATCAGCAAACATTGAACCTGGATCCGAAATTTGAAAAAGCGAAAACAGCCCTGGAAAGACTGAATAAATAATATTATAAAAAAACTCTTATGAAATCATATCTTTTGGCGTTGATTGTTTCATTGCTCTTTTCCTGTAATTCTACTCAAAATGAACAAGCAGATCATTCGTCAGCGTCCAAAGCAGTTCCCGTCAAATCAAGCAATTTTTTGCCTTCAAAAGATACCTTACCAAAACGGAAATCCAATCGGATTATTGATACAAGTCGTCCTAAATCCCAGATTACACAATCCTATCCTTTTGATATAGATTTGAAAACAAAAGACGGTAATCTCCTCAATTCAAAAAACATTCTGAAAAGCAATGGAAAACCAACAGTTTTGCTTTTTTGGCTGACGACCTGTTATCCATGTAAAATTGAAATGGCCGCGATCGAAAGAGAATTTGCAGGCTGGAAAAAAGAAGTAGATTTTAATATTTATGCTATTTCGACGGACTTTCAAAAGAATTTTCCGCGATTTGAAAAGATGGTGACGGAAAACAATTGGCCCTGGCCGGCTTACAATGATGTCAATCGTGAATTTCGAAAGGTACTGCCCGGTGGACTGAATGGATTACCGCAAACTTTTGTTTTTGACGGCAATGGAAACATTGCTTATCACAAACGCAAATATGCATCAGGCGATGAGCACAAGTTGTTTGAGAAGATCAAAGAGGTAGCGGGTAAATAACCGGTTTAAATAATCGAAGTCTCTTGCCCAATCCTGAAAAGACTAATGCAAAAACAATTAAAAAAGCCTCATAGAATTTTCTATGAGGCTTTCGAATTTTTGATCTGGGATTTAACGATACATTCGTTCCTGCATCAATTCTCCGTAAGTTTTGTAAAGCACATCCTTAGGGGAGGAAATCATAAAAATATTTGCTTCAGTTTCACATTCAATTTCTAATTTGGGTATGTCAATTATTCTCACAAAATCGTCCTGAGCTACTTCTTCTTCATTTAATTTAACCATACCATTTAACAGGTAAAGCGAATGAACTTTGCTTTCTTCAAGTGTGTGTTCGAAATTTCCTTTTTCGATAGATAACTCCAGTATTTCAATGCCTGTAGTGTCCATTTGGAAAGGCGAATCTTTTCCGACAAAAGTTTTGATTTTTATTTTACCAAGCGTTGAAATGGGGAAAACCGAAGATTTGTAATCATCATACGACGCGGGGATTTGAAGTGTTTTGCCGAGATTCGGATCAACCCAAATCTGAAACATTGCAGCGCCATTTTCCATGTGTTCAGAATGGCTAATCCCGTTTCCGGAACGAATGATTTGTGCATCGCCGGCTTCCAGTCGCCGCCATTCATCCAATTTGGTGTCATAATGTCGAATGGCTCCTTTCAGCACAAATGACATGATTTCGAATCCCTGGTGCGGGTGTAAGCCAATGGTGCTCTCTTCCACAGCTTCGGCATATGCCCAATAAAATAAATTGGAATATGGCCTGATATGACCACCGTCTTGGGGGAAACCGATTGGTTTGTTTTCGATGATTTGTCCGCCGTTAAATTCTCCGGTTGCCTGTTGATCTTTGGGTATTATTTCGATTGCCATGATGAAAAATTTTGGAGGATTTATTATTGATTCTAGTCCTTCTTGATTAAACACATTTTTTGAAATAAAGGTTGTTAAAAAAAGAAAAGATTCTTTTTAAAAAAATAGTAATTTCGCACACATGTTTAAACTTTTTTTCTTTGAAAAACGTAGATGAATATAATCTAAAAATAAGATAATTGATCGACTCTGTTTAAAGACCGAATACGAAAAATTGAAACAATGATAAATATTACTTTCCCAGACGGGAATGTCCGGCAATACGAAAAAGGAATTACAGCGATGGAAATTGCACAATCCATCAGCGAAGGGCTTGCAAGAAATGTGCTTTCTGCAACAGTAAACGGCGAAGTTTGGGATGCTTCAAGGCCAATAGAAAATGATGCTACTTTAAAGCTCAACACGTGGAATGATGAAGACGGCAAATTTGCCTTTTGGCACTCATCAGCTCACCTGATGGCTGAAGCACTGGAGGCAGTTTATCCAGGGATCAAATTTGGAACAGGGCCTGCTACTGAAAATGGATTTTATTATGATGTCGATCCTGGAGACAATCAGATCTCGTCAGATGATTTTAAAAAGATCGAGCAAAAAATGCTTGAATTGGCTCGGGAGAAAAACGCGTACATTCGAAAACCCATTTCAAAAGATGACGCTATTGACTTTTTCAATGAAAAAGGAGATGAATATAAAATTGAATTGATTGAAAAACGAGGAACTGAAGAAGCACTGACCCTTTATCAGCAAGGCAATTTCATTGATCTTTGTAAAGGACCACATCTTCCGGATACCGGAAAAATCAAAGCTGTCAAGTTGATGAACATAGCAGGAGCTTACTGGCAGGGCGATGAAAATCGTCAGCAAATGACCCGTGTTTATGGCATTACTTTTCCAAAACAGAAAGAACTGAGCGAATATCTCGAGTTGTTGGAAGAAGCAAAAAAACGAGATCATCGAAAAATTGGAGCAGAGTTAGGCTTGTTTATGTTTTCAGATCGCGTTGGTTCAGGATTGCCAATCTGGTTGCCAAAAGGGAATGCTCTGAGAGAACGACTGATGAAATTTTTGCAATCTGAGCAAGAAAAGCGTGGATACAAATTGGTCACTACACCGCACATCGGTAAAAGAGATCTATATATCACCTCAGGTCATTACGAAAAATATGGCGAAGATAGCTTCCGGCCGATTCAAACGCCTCGGGAAGGAGAAGAATTTTTACTGAAACCCATGAATTGCCCCCACCACTGTGAAATTTATGCACACCGGCCTCACTCTTATCGCGAGCTACCGCTTCGAATCGCAGAGTTTGGAACTGTTTATCGATATGAACAAAGCGGTGAGTTGCATGGGCTTTCGAGAGTTCGTGGATTTACTCAGGATGATGCTCATATTTTTTGTATGCCGGATCAGGTGAAAGATGAGTTTCTCAATGTTTTGGATTTGACGACCGTAGTTTTAAAGAAAATGGGCTTTGATGAATTTACCGCTCAAATATCATTGCGGGATCCTGAAAAACCCGAAAAATACATTGGCTCAGATGAAAACTGGGAAAAGGCGGAAAGTGCAATTATCGAAGCAACCAAAGAGGCTGGCTTAGAAACAGTCACAGAGATTGGCGAAGCTGCTTTTTATGGACCCAAGTTGGACTTTATGATCAAAGATGCATTAGGACGTTCGTGGCAACTAGGAACCATACAAGTTGACTATAATCTTCCGGATCGCTTTGAGCTGGAATATGTGGGTTCTGACAATCAAAATCATCGTCCAGTGATGATCCATCGCGCGCCATTTGGTTCGATGGAGCGATTCATCAGTATTTTAATTGAACACACCGCAGCAAAGTTTCTTTTATGGCTCACTCCAGAGCAATATGCTATATTACCGATTAGTGATCGTTTTAATGATTATGCTAAAAAAGTTGAGCAACAGTTAGCACAGCATGATATTCGAGGAATTATTGATGACCGCGCTGAAAAGATCGGTAGGAAAATTCGTGATACTGAATTGAAAAAAATTCCATTCATGCTGATCGTTGGAGAGCAGGAAGTTGAGAGCGGAAAAGTTTCGGTTCGAAAACAGGGAGAAGGTGATAAAGGTTCTATGGAAATTGAAGAGTTTATTAATTATTTTGAAACTTTATTGTAATAAATATCGGTATACAAACATATATCGAAAAAATATTATTTGATTGATAGTCGTTTGGAGCAATTTTTGATGTGTTTTTTATGCGCAAGCATTATAATTATTGCGTTATATGTGTTAAAAAACATTTAAACATTCTGCCCAACCCTTGTATTCTTAATATTATTGGCTTATTTTGTAACCATAGAATAACAACAATCCGGAAAACATTTTGGTATGAAGAAAAATTTACTTTTACTTTTTTTATTATCCTTCTTTATAACAGCCACAGTCTCTGCACAAAGCAGTGCATACCAAAATGACAACTCGGTTGTTCGATTAGTTTCCAAAAAGAACATTTCAATTTTTCCTAATCCTGCAAGTGATTTTATAGGATTGTCTGATTCTGAAAATGTGAAGCAGCTTATCGTATTTAATGTGGTTGGTCGAAAAATGAAGAGCTTCATGGTAAGCGAAGGAGAAAAATACAACATTTCTGAATTGCCAAAAGGAATGTATTTGGTTCAAATTTTGGACCTCAACAATAAAATAATCACAACTCAACGACTGAGTAAACGATAAAAAATAACAAATCCGAACTGAAGCCCTTTTCGCTATGCGAAAGGGGCTTTTTGTTTACATTTTAATAAATTTCTGGCTGGCGACTAATTCATGTGATTCTACTCTCAGGAAATACAATCCATTTGGTATTTCATTCAGATCCAAGTTAAATTCATTAAACCCTTTTTGAGCAGATTTATTGAAGGACTGGATAATTTTTCCATTGATGTCAATTATCTGAAAGTTAAAATCTCCTTTATTTTTTAAGACCATTGAAACCTTTAATGGACCGATAGTCGGGTTAGGGGAAATTTTAAAATTATTCTGTTTATTTGGTTCAGGGTAAATTTTATTGATTAATTGCCGTTCCGCTTCCATAAGAAGATGGTCATCCAATACACCTCCATTCATATAAACATTAAGTCGCATTTCAGGATTTAGACCAACGTGTGAAAGTTTTGCATTTTCATCAAATCGCAGTGCACATCCAGGGTTTAATTCCATAAAAACCTGTTGATTTTCTTTGTTACCATTACTTTTCAAAACCATGTGATTGTCAATTACGAGTGTTCCTCCTTTTCCAATATTGATCGTACTTCCTTCGCTAATGGCCAACATGCCTTCACCCCCATTCCCGTAATGGAAGGTAGTGTTTTCTCCAACATTTAAAGTGCCTCCATTTTTAAAAATCATACAAGATGTCGCTCCGTGAAACTCCACCTGACCGCCATTGTGGATATAATGTGTGGGACCTTCAAATGCAAAATCAATGATTCCATACATGCATAAATTAGCTCCGTTATTGATTAGATTTACAATATGTCTCAGCGAATCACTCCCTTCCGTCAAACCTCCTCTCAATTGTGTAAAAGGTTGATAGACCAATGTTTCATATTCATTTATATAAATATTAATTGTTTCCTGAGTCGGTTTGTTAGATAATAGATGTGCTTCTACAAAAGAGATATGCTCACTACTTGGATAGGTAGTGCCAGTGTACATCAATAGCATATTCCCACCATATAATGAAAAGTCATATAAAGTGGCATTGTAACTCATTCCGTCGTAGAGACTTTCCGCAATTGGTAAGTCGTAAACCCTGTAATCTTCCCAAACGGTGGGAAATTCTTCATTGTATACATATCTGAGTCGCAGCCATCCATCGTCCAGATCCTGATTGATAAATGTCACTTTAAAAACAAACTCTTTGAGGTAATTTTCATCAAACTTTTCTGTAGCGATACACATTTCTGCTCTTACTTTCGATGAAGCCTGCGTTGCTGTTGATTTATATATTCGCAGGTCTGTTTCAAAGCCTGTACTATCAGGAATTTCAATTCCTACTGTTAGTCCAGTGCAGAGGTCATTTTCACAATCTTCATTCAGGTTTATAATAGCATCGTCGCTTAATCTGATAACAAATGCAGGATAGTGCAATGTGTTGGATTCGAGAAAATCTTTGTTGGCATCGTTCATTAAACTTTTAATAAACAAAGGTTTTTCCGGATCGATTTGATGGAGTGCTATTTCAAGATCATTTCCCACTTCTTCAACACTGATACAGCGGGAGCTGTCAATTTCACCATTCCACTTACCATTTAAAGTCTGATAAATTAACCAAAAGCTGGTTTGGTTGATAAAAACA
Organism: Saprospiraceae bacterium; assembly: GCA_028277915.1. Taxonomy (GTDB): domain Bacteria; phylum Bacteroidota; class Bacteroidia; order Chitinophagales; family Saprospiraceae; genus JAHDHW01. Next base: position 1,087 of record JANQFJ010000184.1, on the reverse strand, counting down.
GTTGAATCAAAGGGACATTCGGTTTCAAATATTCCTATAAAGCTGGAATTTGGAGGGCTTTGACTATATAAATTTTGAGAAATTAAAATGCTAATAAGAAGTAGATAAATAGTTTTCATAAAAGTTTAGTTTTGCCTGAAAATAGTTTGTTATCAATATATGATAACTATTCTCAATACTTTGCAAACCATTGAGCAAAACCTCAGAAAACCTAGGTTAGGATAAATATTTTCCAACAATTGGCATTCGTCTTCCCATACCAAATGCTTTTTCCGACACGCGCAGCATAGGTGCAGTCTGATACCGTTTAAATTCGTTGATATTTACCAGACGGAGTATGCGGGCGACAAGCGCCTCATCAAATCCCATGGCGACAAGTTCTTTTGGCCCTTGTCGTTTCTCGATGTACTGATATAAAACCTGGTCAAGGATTTCATATTCGGGAAGGCTGTCGCTGTCTTTTTGATTTGGTCGCAACTCTGCAGAGGGCGGTTTGGTTATCGTGTTTTCGGGAATGACTTCGCCGTCTTTGTTGATATACCTCGCCAATTCGAAAGTTTCGGTTTTATAAACATCGCCAATCACTGACAAGCCACCACACATATCTCCATAAAGTGTTCCATAGCCCACAGCGGCTTCACTTTTGTTGGAAGTGTTTAAAACGATGTGGCCAAATTTATTGGACATTGCCATAAGGATCATCCCTCTTATTCTGGCTTGCAGATTTTCTTCGGCGATGTTGAAAGGCTGTCCTTCAAACTGTGGTTCAAGCATTCTCAAATATGCTTCATAAGTATCTTTTATTGAAATGATGTCGTACTCCAGGTCTAGGCTTTTAGCCAGTTGGACAGCATCATCAACCGAATGATCAGAAGAATATTGCGAAGGCATCAAAACTACTCTGACATTTTTATTGCCCAAAGCTCGTGCAGCCAAAACGGCAGTCACGGCAGAATCTATTCCGCCGGACAATCCAAGAATTGCTTTTTTGAAACCGAGCTTTCCAAAGTAATCTTTTACACCCAAAATGATAGCGTCATGGATCAAAGCTATTTTGTTTTTTGGTTGCTCATTTGTTCTTTCTCCT
>JANQFJ010000155.1 GCA_028277915.1 Saprospiraceae bacterium | reverse complement strand
TGCGTACTCTGGGTTCACATGAAAAACAATAACGCGATGCGTTCCAAATTGTTGGATTTCACGGCGGGTATCTATTGCGTATAAATCCATAATCTCTGGTTCGCTTCTAAAAGAAAATCGACGAATTTCCTCTCCTTCCTCCAGCAAATCTTCCAAATTACCATTGATATATTCAGGATCCTGTTCCATATTTTCAACCAATACATAATAATAATCACCATTTGAGTTTTCCCAGGTAATTTCGATTGGATCAGTTTGATTCGATGGCCCTCCTGGGGTACCGGATTCAATTTTTTCCATGTTAATTTCTGTGGAAGAAATTGTCGCCAAATCTACTTGTGGGACATAAGTCTGTGCCCAAATTAAAACTTCATTATGTTCAAAACTGATTTTATAATCTTTCTTTTCTTCAACGATCAATGATGGATTTTTATAAAAACCATTTCCAATAGTGATTAAATCATAATTGTAGCCATCAACTTCAATTTTTATGTCAAGGTCATCGTAAGTTACAATAGTATCGCTCTCTTGGGAATAAATTATGGATTTTGTAACTCTAACAGAATCAACAGCTTGTCCTGCAAATAAATAACTTTCAAGTACTAAGGTTTCTGTTTCTAAAGTTGAAATCGAGTCTTGCTCACAGGACGAAAATATTATTATTGAAAATACTTGCAGAATGGCAAAAGATATTTTGAGTTTCATTTTTTAACTTTTTAATTGATTATTAATTTGAAATCGTATCCTACCTCAATTTCCAGGTAAAAAACAGGCTTGGTGTGATGTTCAGAAGGGAAACATCTGTTTCAATCAATTCTCCTTCAATTACTTCATATTCCTTGTACCAGACATTTTGACGATTGTAAACATTGAAAATTGAAAGACCAAGATTAGCCTTTGAATTACCCATATTGAAATTATAAGTCGCTGAAATATCGAATCGATGATAATCCGGTAAACGAAGTGCATTTTTATCACTTACTTCAAAAAAACTAGCGGTAGAGCCATCCAAAAGTGTTAATTCGTAAAAGCTAGTTGGAGCAGTGTAAGGTTTTCCGGTCGCATAAACGAAGGTTGCTCCAAAGTCCCATTTTTTATATTTAAATAGTTCAACTGCTTTAAATTCGTGGGTTTGATCCTGATTTGCATAAAATGGTTCATCGCCAAAAGCATCAAAATCGTATTTCACTTCTCCCAAAGTGTAACCAAGCCAACCGGTAAACTTGCCAACTTTCTTTTGAGCCAAAAATTCAATTCCCTTGGCATACCCTATTCCCGAATAAAATAATTCTTCATAATCTAAAGTCCTGTCAGGTCCAAAACCAGTCGTTGTGAATCGAGTGGTATACTCCGAAAGACCACCCAGTTTTTTATAATAGGCCTCTACATCAAAAAGAAAAGAAGGTGTCTCATAGCTGGCACCGCCAATAAAATGTTCTGAATAACTGACCGGAACATTTTCATCATTTGAAAGCAACCAAAAATCCCTACTCCCCTGCTGAATATCTTCCCGAACAATTCGTGTAGCAAATTGATAATATTGTCCCCAAGCAGCTTTCAGTTTAAATTTATTACTTAAAAGATAGGTCAAAGATGCTCTGGGTTCATAATAAACATTCTCACTTACGTCATAATAACTCGCTCTAAGTCCTCCTTTCAGAATCAATTTATCAAAAAAAGTATGTTTGTCCTGTACGTATAAAGATGCAATCAATCCCTGATCAACGCGATCCAGAAGGATGCTTGTATCATTTTGAACAAATTGATATTTAATGTCATTATAAGTACTTTGTAGTCCAAATTCTAGTTGGTTTGATCCACTTATTTTCCATTCATTGTCCCATTTAAAAGTAATATCTTTCAGGTCATTATTTTCATAACTTCCGTTTTTCCGAATAGTTGTTGAATCTGTTCTTGTTATTGTTGTTTCATTACTACGATCTCTTTCACTGAAATAATTTGAAAATGAAACAATTGCTTTGCTGTAAAAACGATCACTCCATTTTCGCCCCCATTTACCACTAGCCCCCCAATTACCCCAATTAGTCAAATCAATGTTGTCACTTGAAAAACTAAAATTTGAATTTCCACTACCAAATTTCCCACCCAATGAATTACTATCTGTGATTCTTGAATTATCCAGTATATCCTGTCCATTATAAAAACTTAAAGAAACAACATCCTTTGGACTGAATCGATAAGTCAATTTGGCGTTTAAATCATAGAAATAAGAATTTGGCTGAACTTGCTGTTGCGCAAAACGTCTTCCACCTCCAGCTCCTTGAGTTTCATTATTTCCAGTATCCTTTGTGAAAGCATCAAACAAATTATTATAAAAATTACTTTGAAAAGAACGACGTCCGGCAATCAAAAAAGTTCCTTTTCCATCTGCAAATGGAGATTCTACAAAACCATTAACACTTAATAGACTGAGTCCAAGTCCCATATTAAATTGTTCAGAATTCCCATCTTTTCCGGTTAAGTCTACAACACTTGAAATTCGTCCTCCATACTTTGCATCGAAACCGCCTTTGTACAATTGTACATCTTTTATTGCATTCGTATTGAAAGCACTAAAAAAGCCAAATAAATGATCAACATGATAAACCGTAAAATCATCAAACAAAACTAAATTCTGATCCGGTGTTCCTCCACGAATATAAAGTCCTGCCGAACTTTCGTTGGTCCCGCTAACTCCTGGCAAAAGTTGAAGAGATCTGAAGATATCTTTTTCTCCAAAGCTAGGTAAGGCAGCCAAAGTTGCTGGTGTAAATCCAATTTTACTAATCCCGGTTGAAGCTTCAAGCAATTGTTCTTCTTTCTCAGCAAGGACAATAATTTCTTCGATTTCATGGCTAAAATCCTCAAGAAATATTTTGAGGTCTTCGAAGTCCATATTTGGTTTCAACCGTATTCTTTTGGTTTGATAACCAAGATATTGCACCTCTATTACTGCTGTATCTGAAGGGACATTAAACAAAGTAAAATAACCGTCAACATTCGTTGTTGCTCCATTATTTTTTCCTTTGATGATAACTGTTGCAAATGGAAGTGATTCCCCCGATTTTTTATCTTTTACTACTCCTGTTATCGTGAAATCATATTTCGAAGGCTTGTGGATCGCCAAATCTCTTTGTTCCTCAATTTTTTCATAAATGGTTACTGTTCTTGGCTCCTCTATTTTAAAATCCAGTTTGGTGCCACTCAAAATAGTATTAAGCGCTTCAGGCAAAGGGATTTTTCCAAAAGTTGCTGTGATTTTAATGTCTTTTCCAACTTCTTCATTGAATTCAATATTAAGTCGATACTTAATTTTCAAATCTAATAACACAAGTTGCAAAAGCTGGTCATTGTAGTTACCTTTTATTTTTAATTTCGATATATCTTGAGCATTTAGGCTCGGTACTAGAAATAAAAGGAGACTAAAGGACAATAAAAGTCTTTTAAGGTAAAGGGTAAACATTTTAATTTTTGATTTTACGGTTAAGAAAATTTACTTTTTCAATACCGTTCAATGGAAGGCAATTAGTACAAATTTATACTATTAAAATGCGGGATAATTGAAGATGAAGAAGAGCTGAATTGGATTCAACTCCTCTTCTCTTTCAGACAATTTTTGATACTTGAAAACCAGATCCTTAGAAAAAACTATCTAACTCTCACTATATTTTTTGTTGCTGATACCCCATTCTTGTCTTTAATGACAACATAGAACAAATCGCTTTTGTAACTTTCCAATAAAATTGTCACGCTATATTTTCCCTTTTCGTGAATTTCATTTTTTACTGTTTTCAATAACTTACCTTTTCTGTCTCTGAGTTCGATCATAACCTGTCCCTTTTCCAATACATCGTACTCAATAGTTGTGACTGAACTTGCAGGGTTAGGGAATGCTGAAATTTCCCGGATTAGACTTTGCGGTTCATTTGCATTGCTTTCTTCATTAGGATCTAGTAATAAAAACCGTCCCATCTTCATCTTTTCCATTCGATCCACATGGTGTCTTTTCATTCGTCTCATACCTCGTTCTATTTCTTCGCTATCCAAACCCAAGGTATTTTTTGTGATTTCTTTGATATCATTTTTCCATTTTTCCTGTTGGTCAGCTACTTCTTCAAAAAGTGGTTCGATATCTTTTTGATACCTTTCTACGAGACCCTTCATTTTTTCATGTGTTTCATCATCCATTCGTTTATCACCGTGCATATGTCTTCCTCTGATTCCTTCTTTTTTATTGCCAGATTCACAATTTTGCTTCATTTCTTTAAAATGAGCTTCACGTTTAGCCTTATTTTTTTCAAATTCGACACGAAGTTCAGCAATTAACTGTTTGTCTGATTCGGAGATTTTTGGTTCCAATTTGGCCCTTTGTTCCAACATCACCGGCTTGATGTTTTCATCTTTATAGGCCTTGATTTGCGCATGAAGCTCACGTCCTTTTCCATCTTTAAATTTTTTATGAAAACCCATGCGATGGCCTCTTCTTCCGTGCTCACCATGACGCTCTTTTTTAATTTCCTGAAATTTTGTCAACTGATCCTCATTGAGTACATTTTCAATTTCCTTGTTAATCGTCGCACGAAAATCTTCCATAGCGGCTCTTTTTTCTTCCCGGGTCTTTTCTTCATCTCCTCTGAGGGATTTCATTTCCTCATGCTTTGATTCAAATATTTGTTCAAGTTGTTCGACCTGGTCATCAGATAGGTTTAGTTCGGTTTTTAAATGATCAATTTTCCTTTCTGGAGATCTTTGTGCCCAAATTTGCTGGACAAACAAAATCATGATTGCTACTAAACTGCTAATTATTACCTTTTTCATTTTTTATGCTTTTTTAGTGAAAAATATTTTTGAATTATCTTTCACAAAGATGGTCGCAAATACTTTTGCAGCATATTTTTTTCAATGAACGAGTCTAAAAACTCAATGAAAATCAAAAATATCCTCGGTTAATAAGATAAAATAAAAAAGTCAGTCACCTAAAACTTTAGATGACTGACTTTTTTACACTAGTGTTTTGTCAATTTTTTAATACTCACTCACTTCTCCTCCAAAATAATCCTTCAGTTGTCGCTCTTCGGGATTTCCTTTAAAGATCACTTTACCGCCTGTATTTGCTGAACCTTCAATACTTTTATTAGCAATAACCTCTGTCCTGCCGCCTGTATTTGAGTTGGCAAAAGTATTGTCGCTTTCTAATTTAAACCCATAAAATATCGCTCCTGTAGCAGTGGAAACATTGAGTGATTTTGTAGAACCGGAAAGATGCATTTGAGCGCCTTCTGCTACTCTTGCATGGAGTTTATTAACCATAAGATCAAGTTCAATCTCAGACCCGCTGGTAGCTCTCAAATCCAGTTTGTCAATCCCGATTGGATTTTTTGATAAAATGTGAGCACCGGCATTCGCTTTGATCCTTCTCAGTTCTTTATATGTTACTGACATCTTGATTTTGGCATCTTTGATTAAGGATTTTGTAACGCTAATTCTTAATTCCTCTTCACTAACACGTACTTTTACATCGTTACGATCAAAATTTTCCAATTCTAAAACTATTTTTTCTTCATTACCTTTTTGAAGAGTTAATTCAATAATTCCGGTTGCATAGATTTGATCAAAATGCTCTAAAATCATTGTATCCTGAGCGAATACATTTTGAGTAAGAAGTGTCAAAAAAAGGAAAGCTATTACTTTTAAATGTCTCATTATTTGGTTTTTAATCTGTTAATATTTGTTTTATACTTTAGTGATGCATTTTTAATGATTATCCCCTATAATAAAACTGAATTAATTAGCCCACTATTTTAAAAAGACATAAAAAGGATTCATAACGTTGTCTAAGCCTATAAACTTAAGTTTTTATTAACAAAAAAGGCGAACCAACATGAGTCAGTTCGCCTTGGCTTTAAAATTAACTTGGGAATTTAACTACCGCACATAAGGCAGTCAGGGTCATCTAAATTACAAACCTGGCCCTGTGCAGCCTCCATCTCAATGTGTGGATCAATGGAGGAAGAATTAGGTTTCAATTGTTCACTTTCAATAGTAGTGGTATCAGTTAGTGCAGTATTATTTGTTACAACTCGCTGATGCTTTTCATCAAGCGTAAACTTGATCGGATCAACGGCCGCTTTTGACCGCAGGTAATACATACCCGTTTTCAATCCTTTTTGCCATCCATAAAAATGCATAGAAGATAGTTTGCCGAAGTTTGGATTTTCAACAAACAGGTTGAGGCTCTGGCTTTGGCATATGAAAGCTCCACGATCAGCAGACATGTCGATAATAACTTTCTGGCTGAGTTCGTATGCAGTTTTATAAAGATCTTTCAATTCCTGAGGAATCTCTGGAATGTCCTGGACTGAGCCATTGGCAGCCATCAATTGCTGTTTCATTTCTTCATTCCAAAGTCCAAGTTCGATGAGATCTTTCAGCAAATGTTTATTCACAATGATGTATTCACCGGAAAGCGTTCTTCTGGTATAAATATTAGAAGTGTATGGCTCAAAACATTCGTTGTTTCCTAAAATTTGTGAAGTAGAAGCAGTAGGCATAGGAGCCAACAACAGGCTGTTTCGGACACCATGTTTTTTAACATTCTTCTTTAAAGTCGTCCAGTCCCATCGATCTGTAGGTGTAACTCCCCATAGATCATATTGGAATTCGCCATTGCTAACTGGTGAACCTTTGTAGGATTCGTAATGACCGTCTTTTGATGCCATTTCGCAAGATTCGGACATTGCTGCAAAATAAAGCGTTTCAAAAATTTCTTTGTTCAATTGACGCGCTTCCTGACTGTCAAACGGAAAGCCCATTTTAATAAAGGCATCTGCCAATCCTTGTACTCCGATCCCGATTGGACGATGTCTCATGTTTGAATTGTAAGCTTCTTTAACCGGGTAATAATTGACATCGATTACCTTGTTGAGGTTTCGGGTAACCACCCGACCTATCTCGTAAAGCTTTTCAAAGTCAAATGATTTATTTTCTACAAATTTGGAAAGATTGATGGAAGCCAGATTGCATACCGCAACTTCATCTTTTGAGGTGTACTCCATAATCTCGGTACAAAGATTACTTGATCGAATTGTACCCAGGTTTTTTTGGTTTGACTTTTTGTTAGCTGCGTCTTTGTATAAAATGTAGGGTGTACCGGTTTCTATTTGTGATTCTAAAATTGAAAACCAAAGATCCTGTGCTTTGACGACTTTTCGTGCGCGACCTTCTTCTTCGTATTTATGATACAATGCATCAAACTCTCCGCCATAACAATCGTGTAGACCGGGTGCTTCATTCGGACAGAAAAGTGACCAGTCTGCATCTGCTTTAACACGTTCCATGAAAAGGTCAGATATCCACATCGCATAAAATAAATCGCGAGCTCTTAATTCTTCTTTTCCGTGATTTTTCTTCAGATCCAAAAATGCTTCAATATCGGCATGCCAGGGCTCCAGATAAACAGCAAAAGCACCTTTACGCTTTCCACCACCCTGATCAACATATCTGGCGGTATCGTTGTACACTTTTAACATCGGAATGATCCCGTTTGAGGTACCTCCGGTGCCTTTAATATAACTACCTTTAGCGCGAATGTTGTGAATACTCAAACCAATTCCGCCAGCAGATTGAGAAATTTTAGCACATCTTGTCAGTGTTTCAAAAATACCGGAAATGCTGTCTTCTGTCATAGATAACAAGAAGCAGGATGAGAGTTGTGGTTTTGGAGTTCCGGCATTAAATAGTGTGGGGGTAGCATGAATAAACCATTTTTCGGACATCAATTGATACGTCTCAATTGCTGAGTCAATATCTTCGCCGTGAATGCCAAGAGCGGCTCGCATGAGCATATGTTGTGGTCTTTCTACTACTTTCCCATCCATTCTAAGGAGGTAAGATCGCTCCAAAGTTTTGAAACCAAAGTAATCGAAATTGTAATCCCGATCATAAATAATCGACGAATCCAAAAGATCTTTGTTTTTCTTGATGAGATCAAAAGTTTCATCACTGATCAATCCTGCTTTTTCACCGGTTTTGGGATCGATATAATTGTACAAATCCTTCATGGTTTTGCTGAAGGATTTATCAGTATTTTTATGAAGGTTTGAAACGGCAATGCGGGCTGCCAGCAAAGCATAATCAGGATGTTGGGTAGCCATTGTCGCTGCGGTTTCAGCAGCCAGGTTATCCAGTTCTGTTGTTGTTACGCCATCATAAAGTCCTTGAATCACTTTCTTTGCAATCTCAATTGGATCAACATACTGTTGAGAGAGACCATAGCAAAGTTTTTTGACCCTGGCGGTGATTTTATCGAAACTAACGTTTTCACGTTTGCCACTTCGTTTAATTACTTGCATAGGAGATTTTTAGTTAAGGGATTTAATTGCTTTAAAATTTTCTCTTTTTGTTTTCAGAAATAACGGTTGTAGTGTTTCATCAATACTGTGATTGACAAGAGATTGGCGGTTTTTACAATATAAAACACCAATCTCTTGCTATCATTTTATTTAAAAATCTTCATCGAGAGAAAAGACCTGCTTATCGCGATCAGCCATTACTCCTGACTTTTGATAATCGCCAACTCTTTTTTCAAAAAAATTAGTTTTGCCTTGAAGAGAGATCATATCCATCCAAGGGAATGGATTTTCGACGTTATAAACTTTTTCAATTCCCAAAGAAATCAACAATCGGTCTGCTACGAATTCAATATACTGGCACATCATGTCTGCATTCATTCCGATCAGTTTCACAGGAATTGCGTCCGAAACAAATTCTTTTTCAATATTTACAGCATCAAGGATAATATCCTTTACCGTTTTTTTCGGAAGTTTATTGACAACGTGATTGTTGTAAAGGTCACAGGCAAAATCGCAGTGCATTCCCTCATCTCTTGAGATCAATTCATTAGAAAAGGATAGCCCTGGCATCAAGCCGCGTTTTTTCAACCAGAAAATGGAACAGAATGAACCTGAAAAGAAAATTCCTTCAACCGCTGCAAAAGCGATCAGCCTTTCCTGAAATGAGCCATTGTCAATCCAACGCAAGGCCCAATCCGCTTTCTTTTTAACACAATCTAGATTTTCGATCGCATTAAAAAGATAATCTTTTTCTTTTGGGTCTTTTATGTAGGTATCAATCAATAAAGAATAGGTTTCAGAATGGATATTTTCCATCATGATCTGAAAACCGTAAAAGAATTTCGCTTCGGTATATTGTACTTCACTTACGAAGTTTTCTGCCAGGTTTTCATTGACAATACCATCACTGGCAGCAAAAAAAGCGAGAACGTGTTTTATAAAGTGTCGCTCATCATTGTTCAGTCTTTCCCAATCGACAAGATCCTGTGACAAATCAATTTCTTCTGCAGTCCAAAAGCAAGCTTCTGATTTTTTGTACCA
>JANQFJ010000147.1 GCA_028277915.1 Saprospiraceae bacterium | reverse complement strand
GCTTTCTGACCCCAGCAGGATTGATCCTTCCATCGCTTGCCATGGTTGATGTAAATTACAATACCTGGCTGAAATTCATTATGCCGCTCGTCGGAATTCTGACTTTGCTTTCTGCGATTTCACTTTCAATTGGTGTAATGATGGGTTAAGTGGTTAAGAGATTAATTAATTTGTGGTTTGCGGATTCCACTTCTCGCTGTAACTCTTCTTCCATCCTTCTACTTTGGTTTATGTGTATTAGTTGAATGAGTTATTGGGTTAAATTTGGTTATTAGGTCTTTCACAAATCAGTTTATTAAATCATCCGCAAATCATCCATCTTCCGACCTTCTTTCCCCTACTTCCTCCTTTTCTCTTCCATCCTACTTTTTCATATTACCTTTTCCATTTTATTTTCACAACCATTTGGCTTTCAGAATTTTAACTATTAGCCCATAATAAGATATGAGAAAATTTTGTTATCTTATAGCCAACTATTTTGTTATCCACTTAAAACCGAGAATTATGACAAACCTTAAAATTTCCACTTTGCTTGTTGTTTTTGTCTCTTTACTTACCTTCACAGCTTGCCAAGAAAATGCTTCAAAAACAACTACCGAATCCGATCAAATTACTGACTTACCTGTAACAACGAACTCAGAAGAAGCTTTAGCCGAATTTAATACTGGCCTTAAATACATCGATTTAGGAAACAACCAAAAATCCAGACCATATTTTACGAAAGCCATTGAACTGGACCCTGAATTTGCGAGTGCATATCTTTACCGCTCATGGAGCTCAGGGTCGCCAGAAGAATTTAGTAGAGATATCAATCAGGCAAAAGCCTATATGGAAAAAATCAGTGAAGGCGAAAAGCAATTAACCCTGATCATGGATACTTATCTGACCAATGACTGGGAAAGCAGAATGGATTATTGCAAGGAGTTATTAAAAATGCATCCTGATATTCCGAGAGTGCATTTGATCATAGGTGATACTTACGAAGATAACGATCAACATGACAAAGCCAGAGAGCATTACCAAAATGCTATCGATTTAAATATGGAATGGACTGCTGGATACAATAATTTAGGAAATTCCTATTTGTTTTCAGAACCAAAGGACTTGGCAAAGGCTGAAGAAAATTATAAAAAAGTAACAGAATTGGCCCCTACTTCAAGTAGAGCATTTATCGATTTGGGTGATTGTTATCGTGCGCAAAACAATCTGATCCAAGCCAGAGATTATTACACTAAAGCTGTAGAGATAGACCCTTCAGACCCTGTAGCTTATAGCAAAAAAGGCCACGCCAACAGTTATCTTGGCAATTATAAAGAAGCCAGGAATGATTTTCGGGAAAGTAGAAAATATGACGAATACAAAGGAACCAGCCTTCCTTTTGAAGCATACACCTACTTGTATGAAGGAGACTACAAAACTGCTCTGAATTGGCTTGAAGAACAGGCGAACCAGCTTGAGTCCATGGGAATTCCCGAAAGCAGAATGACATCAAGTAAAATGTCTTGTGTCAATAATTGCTCTTGGATTGCTTTTCATCATGGAGAGGTGGATCATATCAAAAATTTGATAAAAATGAAAAAGCCATTATCCGATAAGATTGCAGAGGACATAGGAACTGAGCAAGCCGCACTGCAGCAAAATGCCAATATGTTGATGTGGGAAGGCCTTGCATTAGCTATGGAAAAGGATTATGCCACTGCCAACGCCAAAGCTGAGGAGCACAAAGCTATGCTTGATCCAATCAAAGATCCAAGAAAACTGGAAGATTACCATTTCTTGGTGGGTTACATCAATCTGGATCAGGAAAAATACAGTGAAGCAATTGATCATTTAAAGCAAACAAACAAAGGAGATGTTTATATGAAATATTTGCTAGCCAAAGCTTATGAAGGCACCGGTGAAATCGACAAAGCTACCGAAATCAGAAATGAAATTGCAGATTACAATTTCAACTATGTCGGTTATGCCTTGATAAGAAATGAAGTAAAAGAACAACTTGCCGCATTGTAATTTTTTCCAAAATAGACTTGGTTTGGCTTCAAACCAAGTCTATTTTTTCCTCCAAAAAGTCCTCAATATTACTTCTTTGATTTTTCTTCTTGTTTTTTTCTTCTGGTAAATCGACGATTTGTCAAGCAAGCCAAAAACCTTCATTTCATTTTGATTATCAGCGACTTCCAATAAATTTGTAGCTATGATCATTTCAGAATGAAGCACAAAATAATTATCCAGTTCTTTGATCGCAATATCGCATTCAACCCCATCGAGATAATACGCTCTAAGCAAGCCATCTTCTTTTACGACTGCAACCAAATCAATGCTATTTGACTCCACAGGTTGTTTTTTCTTTTTTTTGAAACTGGTAATTATTTTTTTATCAATTTCCCAAAAGCCTTCCAAAGGATTTGGTTGTGTCTTCTTTTTAAAATACGTTTCAAAGTCCAAGCTATCTCCAAAACGCAATGATTTATTTTTTTCTTTTTCTTTTGAAAGTTTCACATTAAAAAATGAAAAACCGCTTTCAAATGGTTCCACCCGCTCTATCACATCAACTTCGGTAACATAATCGGGAATTTCCTTATAAAATAAACTAAAAGACTTTGTTTCATTTAAAAGAACGACCTCTTTTTCAGGATAAAAGGGTATGCTTTCTGCTTTGAGGAGATGATACGTCTTTTCGAAAGTTTGTAAAATAATCGATTGTTCAGAATCAGGGGGATAGAGAAAAATTTCAATGTCAGATTCATCAGGCCTTATCTGCATTTTCACTTCCGTTTTTCCATTGCCTATAATCACTTTTTCTATCCAAATGTCAGTCTGGAAGTTATTTTGAAGAATAGCAAAAGCTTCAATGGACTGCGCAATCCCTGAACTAATGGAACTCACCAAAAAAACTATTTGAAATATTATTTTTCTCATCTGGTCATTTTACTATGGTTGGGGAAATTCCTAAATTTTGACAAACTAATATTTCCTTGCATAAAAAATTTTGTATTCCCATAATCCCTTTCGCAATGCCTGATATTGGGCAATGCCCGATTTGTAATGTATTTTTGAAAAAGGGCTGGCATCGTAAAAAAGATTATAAGCTTTAGTTCCGAAAAAACCTAAAATTGAAGCAAGGTACATCCTTCTTGAGGATTTGGTGATTTCTTTTGTAAAGTCGAATATTTCAATTTTTGAAAATCCATGCATTTCAAGTTTTGCCTTAAAACTTTCGTCGGATTCAATATCTGAAATTGCCCAACCATTTAACCAGGATTTCATTGCTGGTTCCGTATCAATGGAATAATTGCTGGTTTTAAAATAGTCAGCTACAATTATTCTTCCTTTATTTTTCAATATTCTGTTTGCTTCTTTTAAAAAAGTTGTTTTGTCTTTTGCGGAGCCAACACTCTCCAATGCCCAAATGACATCAAAGCTGTTTTCAACATACCCTGTGTTGCAATAATCTTTTTTTTCAAAACTAAGCAAATGCTTCAAGCCACTTGTTCTCAAATTTTGAATTGCTTTTTTGATTTGTTTTGAACTCAGAGAAATTCCTTTGACTTCGCAACCATATTCATTTGCTAAAAAAATTGCCGATCCCCCTACTCCACACCCTGCATCTAAAACATTGTCAGATGGTTTTATTTTGGCAATCCTCGCCAATTCCCTGTTTGAATTCAACAATGATTCTTTAAATGATTTGGTTCTATGATTCCAAATCCCATAATGTAAAGCTTTGCTTCTATCCAGATCCCAAAATCTTTGATAATGAACTTCTGTCTGGTCATAATATGCTGCTATGTCTTTTTGCTCGAACATCAAATGTTATTCGCTATTTCTATCAATAGAGTATTGTTCATTTTGTTTTTCAATTTTTGCTAATTATATTTTAAATTTTAACCATGAAGATCGGAAAAGATAGCAAAATGTTAAACAACTGTTAGCATTTTCGCAACTTGACAAAAAATCTTTTGTCAAACTTGACAAAACAAAAGTTGTTAAGTATATTTACATTTGACAATTAATATTTTGTCAATTATAAATTACAAAGTTATTAAACTAGTTGTGAGCTGATTTTAAATATAACTTAAATCAACTAATTATGGACACAATTTTAGTTTTTAAAACCCGCGAACATACATGAAAAACATAGTTGGTCAAACTCCGAGAGGAAAAGACTTCTATCCACGGACCAAAGTAATCAGAAAAATTTACCGTAGACTTGACTCCGGCAGCCATATCTTTATGTCTGCCCCACGTCGTGCTGGCAAGACTTCTATTATGCGATTTCTTGAAGACCAGCCGCGTAAAGGATATGTGTTTTTGTATGTGAGTGTTGAAGATGTTGAAAGTAGCGAGGAATATTTTAAAATTCTCTCTGAAGAATTATTGAACAGTGAAGCAGTTAGCCAAATTGTAAAAGCTTCAGAAAATGTTTTCAACATTTTCGAGCAATTTGCTGACCACATTAAAAAAGTAAAAGTCTGGAATATTGAACTGGAATCACAAGATAAAGAGCCTCCAAAGTATAGCGTTGAATTTGAAAAATTAATGCGAACGCTGGATACTTCTGATTTTACGATTGTAATCCTTGTTGATGAGTTTCCGATAGCTTTGGAGAGAATTAATAGTGAGCACGGGGAAAAAGCTGCCGTTGAGTTTTTGCATGCTAATCGCAGCATTCGGCAACGTGCGAAAAGGGGCATCCAGTTTATTTATACGGGCTCTATTGGTCTTCCAAACATCACTCGCAAGCTCAACGCCACCGCTACGATCAATGATCTGAACATCATCGAAGTTCCTCCATTGAACGATCGTGAAGCTATGGATTTTGCGAAACAATTGCTGAGCAATTATAAGGTTTCTTTTGAAAGAGGAACTATAAAACATATGCTTGACCGACTCAGTTGGCTGATTCCATTTTTCATCCAACTGGTCGTTCAAATGTTGATTGATGAATATGAATCGAATTACAAACCGATCACAAAAAAGGTGGTTGACGAGGTTTTGGAAAGGGCCAGCAACCATCGAAATAACATCTACTTTGAGAATTATTACAGCCGCCTCGATAAATCATTAACAGCCGTTGAAAGTAAATTGGCCAAACAAATACTCCTCAGAATTGCAGAAGAGGATCGCGTTGTGTTGGATGCTTTTAATGGCATGGAAGATGCATCGAGAGTCTTGGAAATACTGGAGTTTGATGGCTATATCAATAGCAACCAAGACGTTTATGTTTTTAATTCACCAATCCTTCAGCTTTGGTGGAAAAAATATGCGAAAGATTAACAGCTTAAGCTGTTATTTCATTCTTAAAAATTCAGAATTTGTAAAAACTGAAAAGTTATGTTTCAATATAAATTCAAAAATAATCGCCCGACGGTAGCGTACATTTATAATCCTCAGAATCAGACTAAGGAAGAGTTGATTAATAGTTACGTCGTTCGTTTAAAAACCTTTCAAAAGTTGTTTAAGGAAATCAAAACTTCAAAGATGGAGCATCCTGAGCAACATTTTTTGATAGAGGGAAAGCGTGGTATGGGAAAGACTACTTTATTGTTACGATTGAGTTATGAAATTGAAAATGACACTAAGTTGAGCGAATGGTTGATCCCTTTAGTTTTTAATGAAGAAGAGTATAGTATCAGAAAGTTGTTTAAGTTTTGGGAGCGGATTGCAGAGTTACTGGAGGAAAAAGGAAGTGAGTTTGAAGGACTAAAAGCAGAAATGAATCAACTCTCCAAAATATACCCTTCTGACGATGACTATGAGAAAGCTTGCTTTGAACTTTTAACTTTACAACTACAGAAACACGAAAAGAAAATCATCCTCTTTATTGACAATTTTGGGGATATGTTCCAAAAGTTCAAAGAAAAAGAAGCTCACCGCCTCCGAAAAATTCTACAAACTTCTTCTGACCTTCGCATTTTTGCCGCGTCTTCCGTTGTTTTGGAAGCTTTTTACGATTACAGCCACCCGTTTTATGAGTTTTTCAAAGTTGAGCATTTGGA
>JANQFJ010000144.1 GCA_028277915.1 Saprospiraceae bacterium | reverse complement strand
AGTTCCGGCAATTTTGGAGGCATCAATATCAATTGGCGTTTCCCTGAAACCTCCTCGATAGGTCATATGAGCATTTACACCGAGTATTTTATTTTTTTTGTTTTTATCCCAATAAAATTCTTTCCCTCCAGTCAGGTTAAAAATATAATTACCGTTGTATCGGGTGTCTCTTTGGATTCCATCACCTCCAACATATTTTGCTTGATAAAATGTGCCATTTGCCAATAAAAAGTAGTCTCCCGTGAAATTTTTTGAAAGACTGACTTCAAGGCCGTAATTTTCACCTGTTCCGTTGTTGATTAAAGTATCAGACACGAATCCTTCGAGTAAATTTAAAGCAGAAAAACTGCTGTTTTTGTCATCGACAATTGGGACATCAAAAAGGCTTTGGTAATAAACCTCGCCGTTTAAATTAAATGATTTTCCAAAGGCCTTTTCATAGGCTAAAACTACATTATGCCCCTTTGTAAAGCCTAAGGATGTGTTAGAATTACCTCCTTCTATTTGAGCAAAATAGAGTTGCGGCAATTGCAATTTGCTGTGAAGGCCATATGCCAGGCTTAAGTTTTGTTTTTTGGGAAAACTGAATGACAATGAAGCTCTGGGTTCAAAAGATTTGCTTTTATTAAATGTGAAATATTGAAAACGAAACCCCAAATTAACCATCAAAAAATCTCCAAAGCTATTTTCATGATTTACAAATGGTTGAATTAAAGCACCACCGCCAACTCCTTTCAATGTTTGTTCGTTTCTTTCCAACTTTGTAAAAAGTTCATAATCCTGTTGGGTCAGATTGAACCCGATATCAAGGCGGTTATTCTTATTGAGTTTTTGGTTGTAAATGGTGGAAAAAGCCATCTTTTGTTCATTAAAATTATCATTCTCAAGATTTTCCAAAACCAAGTCATCATCCAAGCGATTGCCAACGCGATTATTTTCAAGCGCTGAATACGCAAAAGTCGTTTTCCAAACAGCACTACTCCCAACTGGTAAAGTATGCGTGGCACCAAGGGCTCCCATTTTTGAATCAAAAGTGATGTCGTACCGATCTTTTTCAAATTCCCACAGCGAAGAATCCCTTTTTGCTTTAAACACGTTTTCACTCATGCCCCCTATTCCAAAAAAGGTAAACCTCCCCGCCTTTTCAGTTGGTACCGAGATGTTAAATGAAAAATCCTGGAAAGCGATCGCTTCATCTCCCAACTCAACGCCCATAGCTGACAAAATACCAAGCGTCGAATAACGATAATTGGCCAAAAAAGATGCCTCGCTTTTTTTCGAAAACGGTCCTTCTGCTGCTACATCAAGTCCAATTAAACCTGCTTGGGCAGTGAATTCATACTTTTCGCTATTCCCTTGCCGAAGCCGCATATCCATGACTCCGGAAAGGGAGTTGCCATATTTTGAAGGAAAAGTACTTTTTAAAAAATAGGATGTGCTTAATAATTGTGTACTGAGAATAATCACACCACCACCGTTTTGGGTAGAACGATCATTGAACGTTCCGGCGTTATTGGTGTGGTTTGGATTTACGATTTCGACACCTTCTAATTGCCAGGTCATATTGTTCGGGCTATTGCCACGGATAGAAATACCATTTGCCTGATCGTTGTCATTGGCAACTCCAGAGAAGGTCATTGTCAATCGCGCCGGATCATAAAAAGTAGCCGGAAATCGAAGCGTTTGCTCAAGGGTGAGGGCATACGTACTTACAGGGTTTATAGCCTTCGAAGAAGTTCGTTCACCTTTCACGATCACTTCTGTGATTAGCGATTCTGTTTGTTGAAGGGATAGTTCTAAAACAGTTTCTTTGCCGGATTCTACTGAAATTTCAGTGACGATAAGCGTTTCATAACCTAAATAACTAGCTTTGATTTCATAACGCCCAACCTCGATATTCTCAATCCGAAAATGGCCGTATTCGTCAGTAACTGATCCAATAGTTGGTTCCGTTTTCAGGATTTCTATTGTCGCTCCTGCCAAAGCCATTTCAGTATCCGAATCAGATACTTTTCCACGGATAGTTTGTGTTGGTTTTTGTGCAAAACCGTTTAGTAAAAAAAACAAAAGAGACAACACGAAGATTATTTTAATCTTGATCATGTTGTCTCCTCGTTGTTCAAATTCACTCATTTATAATTGGATTTTCTGCAAAGCTACAATCCAATTATCTTTTTGTTCAATTTTTCATCAGGCTTTCCACCTGCAAAATCATCAAAAGCCCGTTCAGTGACTTTTATGATGTGATCGCGAATGAAAGTCGCTCCTTCACGGGCCCCTTGTTCCCCATCTTTAATACAGCATTCCCATTCCAAAACTGCCCAGCCATCAAAATCATATTGAGCCAATTTGCTGAAAATGGTTTTAAAATCCACTTGCCCATCTCCAAGAGATCGGAATCGCCCCGGTCGATCAATCCAATCCTGATATCCTCCATAAACACCCGAGCGGCCTGTCGGATTAAATTCTGCATCTTTGACATGGAACATTTTTATGCGCTCGTGATAAATATCGATATGTGTCAGATAATCCAGTTGCTGTAATACAAAATGACTTGGATCATAGAGCATGTTGCAACGGTTATGGTTGTTGACTTCTTCTAAAAATCGTTCAAAAGTGACTCCGTCGTGCAGGTCTTCACTCGGATGAATTTCATAGCATAAGTCAACCCCAACTTCGTCAAAAGCATTCAAAATTGGAGTCCAGCGTTTTCCAAGCTCTCTGAAAGCTGTTTCGACGAGCCCTTGCGGTCGCTGCGGCCAGGGATACATGGTATGCCAAATCAAGGCGCCTGAAAAAGTTACATGCGCTTTCAGTCCAAGATTTGAACTTGCTTTGGCTGACCATTTTAATTGCTGAATCGCCCAGCGAGTCCTAGCTTTTGGATTGTTGCGATGTTTTTCCGGAGCAAAAACGTCAAACATTTGATCATATGCCGGATGAACAGCTACCAACTGTCCCTGCAAATGTGTCGAAAGTTCTGTGATCTGCAAACCATAACTTTCAACTTTCCCTTTTAATTCATCACAATAGGTTTTGCTTCGCGCAGCTTTTTGCAGGTCAATCAGACTTGATTCCCAAGTTGGAATCTGGATGCCTACATATCCCAAATCTGCCGCCCACTGGCATAAACCTTCGAGTGTATTGTACGGTGGTTCGCTTTGCGCAAATTGAGCCAAAAAAATCGCTGGTCCTTTGATATTTTTCATGTAAAAAATTAATTTCTATTTTTTCATATTTTAAAAATCAAGCACTTTCGTATTTCCGCCAGGCTCCTAAGATAAATCCGGCAACTCCAAAAGCAACCATACTGTATCCACCAGTAATCCATGCCAAACCATATGGTCTTTGAGCAAACATATTCCCGGTCATATCAGCCAGGAGAATGAAAGCAAAGCCAATCAACAAACCCAACCCAGCACCCTGCAACGCAGTGTCCACATTCATTTTAGTGTACATCCAGGCTATTAGATAAACCGGAATGACAGTGGCTACCGTATTCGTCAGCCAAACTCCTGCTCCTGGCGGATTCGCTTCAGCATCAGCCATAGTAAGCCCAACCATTTCCATCCACGGTTCTTGAAAAAGTGCTCCGTACCATAAAAATCCTAATACATGTAATAAAACAATTGCTACCCAAACAGCGGCGTGATTGATTTTTAATTTTTCCATAATAGTTTAGTTGTAGAACATTTATAAAAATATTCTTGGTTAAGAATTAGGTTAAACATCTAAAACCTGATCCATTTCTGTTTGCTTTTTCCGGATTCAATGACCTTGTCGATGAATCGCATACCTCTTACACCATCTTCAACAGTTGGAAAATCAGTGTAAATCGCTTTGGGTTTTTTATTGTTTAAATATGCTCTCAAGCATATTGCAAAATTTCGGTAAATGGTTGCAAATGCTTCAAGGTATCCTTCCGGATGTCCAGCCGGAATTCGTGTAGCGGCCTGAGCTTCGGGGTATAAATTTCCAACGCCAGTTCGAATGATTTCCATAGATTTGTCCAACCACTTTACAATCAAAGTGTTGGGTTCTTGCTGTGCCCATTCGAGCCCTGCTTTTTCACCGTAAATTCGGATACGAAGGTTGTTTTCCTCACCCGCTGAAATCTGGCTGGCAAAAAGAATACCTCTGGCTCCATTGTCAAATTCGAGTAGGACATTTCCATCGTCATCCAGTTTGCGGCCTTCTACCATGATATTGATATCAGCGCACAAATTTTTAATCTTTAGTCCGGTGATATATTCTGCGAGGTTTTCAGCATGAGTTCCAATATCTCCCATAGCTCCTGCGGCTCCAGATCGTTTGGGATCGGTTCTCCAGGCCGCTTGTTTTTGGCCGGTATCTTCCAATTTTGTAGAAAGCCAGCCTTGTGGATATTCCACAACTATTTTTCGAACTTTTCCAATTTTGCCTTTTTCAACCATCATCCGAGCTTGTTTGACCATTGGATAACCTGTATAATTATGTGTCAAGGCAAATAACAATCCCGTTTTTTTCACCAAACGGGCTAAATCTTTTGCTTCTTTTAAATTAAATGCAATTGGCTTGTCACAAACTACATGAAATCCATTTTGCAAAGCCAGTTTTGCTGGTCCATAATGCATATGATTAGGTGTTACAATCGAAACAAAATCCATCCGCTCACCTTCTGGCAATTGCTTTTCTTTTTTAATCATTTCTTCATAACTGCCATAAACTCGATCTTCAGGTAGAAAAAGATCTTTGCCTGATAACCTCGATTTTTCAGGATCACTACTGAATGCCCCGCAAACCAATTCAATTTCGCCATCAAGCGCTGCAGCCATCCGATGGACTGCCCCTATAAATGCTCCGCGACCACCGCCAACCATTCCCATTCGCATTTTTCTACTCATATTTATATAATTCAAAAGTTTTAAAGATTTTTATTAGTTTGAAGAAGAAAAATAAAAGACACAAGTCTGATATCTTATATTTTTCTAACTACAATGTTTCTCCAACGGACTTTGATTCCTCCTCCATCGTGAATTTGTAAGGCAATTTGGCCTTCTGCAGTTCCGATTTTTTCATCTTTCAGATGAATCATTTGTTGTCCATTGAGCCAGGTAGTTACCTCATCATCGACAACTTTTATTCTCATTTTGTTCCATTCCCCCATTTTGAGGTGCATATCTAAAGTAGAATCCGGTGTGACGAGCCAACCACGACCATAGGATTCATAAATACCTCCAGTATTGTGTCCTGGAGGCGCCACTTCCGCCTGCCAACCTGTTATTTTTGTACCTTCAATTGAGGAGCGGAAAAATACACCGCTATTGCCATCAGCTTCTTGTTTGAATTCAAGAGAAAGGTCCATGTTTTTAAAACTTTCTTTGGTAGCCAGGTATCCATATTGAGCATCAGAACCACTTTCACAAACTAAGACACCTTCTTCAACGTACCATTTTTCGGTTCCATGAATTACCCAACCATCCAGGTCTTTACCATTGAAAAGTTGAGCTGTGTCAATCGTTTCCTGGTTTGAATATTCCCCGGAACTTGTATTTGAGCAGCTATAAAAGACAGCTGATAAAAAAATAATAATACTTAATAAAGGTACTCTTGTCATGCTTTATAGTTTTCGGATTTTAATATCCCGAAACCGTACCTCGTGCCCATGATCCTGAAGGCCAATTTGTCCGCTTTTCGTGCGACCGTACTGTTCATAATCTTTAAATTTACTCGCAGCGACCAATGCTTCCCACTCTGGCGACCAAAGATCATACTCCACCACTTTATTACCATTAAGCCAGTGCTCAATGTGAGCACCCTTTTTGATGATTCGAGCAGTGTTCCATTGTCCGACGGGCTTTTTATAATTCGCTTCAGCGGGATGTAAATCATAGTTGGCAGCAGTGAAGTGGATATTTTTAGTACCCATCGTGGCATAAGTCTCATCGTCCAAAATCTGATATTCAGGTGCATTGTGCCAGATTGCAGCATTTTCATCTTCCAACACCATGTAAAATATTCCACTGTTGGCCGTATCGGTGAGCATGAAGTCGAGGGAAAGTTCAAAGTTTTCAAATTTATCAACAGTTACAATATCACCACCATGGCCTGCTTCTTCAGCTCCGCTTTTCAAAACCATCAACATACCATCTTCTACTTTCCAACCTTTGTCAGGAAAAGTGCTTTTGTTATACCCTTTCCAATTTGAGGTAGATTCTCCATCAAAAAGTAGCTCCCAACCATCTGCTTTTTCCTGGTCGGAGAGTGTGTTTTGAGCAGGTTCTGAGGTCGTTTCAGTATTTTCAGTTGCTGAATTTGTTGTTTCTTCACTTGTTGTACTTTGACAAGCCAGCATGAGGCAGATAATCCAAAGCAGGTAATTTTCAAAAATGAATTTCATTAGTTTTTGTTTTGTTTTAAATAGGATCACCTCAATTTCATATTGACAGGATCCCAATGGATGATTTTGTTATCAAAATAACTGTCATTACAAAGTAGAGCAGGAGCAGCCGCACGATATCCAAAAACCGCATCTTCTACCACAGGTTTCCCATGCCTGACCCCATTAAAAAAGTTGGTAAAATGATCATAATGTGCTCCTTTATAGCCTTTCTCCGCAGAATAATGCGCTTCTTTAGGAGGTCGCATTTTTTTGCGTTCACTGAATATTTTGGTTGTGTTTTTCGTTTTTTCTGCAAGGAAAGGATCAATTGGATCACTAACCAAGTTCCGGCGAAGATAGACATCATCCCAGGTCACATCCATTGCCCCCTCGCTACCAACCATCCGCAAATATGTTGTACCGGAAGTCCCATCAACAAAATTGACGCGAAGGGATAAATTAAACGCAGGATGTGCTTTCGTTTCAGGATAATCGAACATTCCCAGCAAAACATCCGGCACTTCTCTACCATCTTTCCAATAACGCAGACCACCTGTTGCCATGATTTTGTTTGGTCCCACCGAACTAGTTATAAAATGGAGGCTCGAAAATAAATGAACAAACAAATCTCCAGAGACTCCTGTCCCATAATCGCTATAGTTTCTCCACCGAAAAAAGCGAAGCGGATCCCAGTCGCGCTTTGTGGTATTGCTGATGTATCGATTCCAATCGACTGTTTTTTCGGAAGCATCTTTTGGAACAGGATATTGCCATGCACCGGTAGGAGAGTTTCTTGCCCAAAAACCTTCTGCATAAATAAATTGCCCGATAGCTCCGGATTCGAATAATTCTTTTGCTTTTTCATTCCCCAGAGAGCTCAATCCCTGGCTTCCAACCTGGAATGTTTTACCACTATTTTTTTGAGCCGTAATAACATCATGGCCTTCTGAAATATCCTTGACCATAGGTTTTTCGCAGTACACACCTTTTCCCATTCGAAGCGCATCAATCGAAATCTGTTTATGCCAATGATCAGGAGTTCCGATTATCACAGCATCGACATCCTTTCGATTCAGTACCTCCATATAATCGCGGGTTGTGAATAGGTCTTTTCCCCAACGCTCTTTAGCTGCTGCTAAATGACCATCGTACAAATCACAGGCTGCCACCATTTTTACACCTGGAACTGATAAAGCCGTTTTCGAATCGGCTACTCCCATGCCTCCGGCTCCAATCACTGCGATCTGGATTTGGTCGTTTCTGCTAAATTCTTGATGTTCCCTTTTCAATAGTTTTTGTTGCATGTTTTTCGAGGAAAGAATCGCTGGAGAACCTGCGAGAACCGTGGTTCCTAGTGCCGCTTTTTTGATAAAAGAACGCCGTGAGTCTTTTTTTTTCGTTTTGTTCATACTTAAATTAGGGTCTAAGTTTCCAATTCATTTTTTTTAAAAAACCATCCTAACAAGACATTGATAATCAGAAGGTTTAATTGTACATTTTGTGAATTCAGTGAAGATTATTAATCCCAGGTTTTAAATAGCTGCCAAACCATTGATTAATAATACTAAAAAAAATTGAAAAGCACTCCCTACTATAAAATCAAAATGGTCTTATTTTTTTTGAATTCAACGAGCAGTTTCTTAAGCAGTTGCTATCTCGGGTTTTTCCCTATTACGTATCCAAAAATATAGTATGGTAAAGAGTATAATAAGAATACCTGGGAAAAATAACATTGTACCCAATGTTTCCTGGCCGGTAAAAAGTTCTAATGCATCACCTGTCAATCCTTGCTCTGTTCCTAAGGCTCTATTTGAATCAATCCACCCTCCTATAATTGGCTGCATAAAATAAGACGACAACATCCCAATAGCACCAACTACTGACATTCCTAGTGCACCACTCTTTGGAATATAATCAGCAATAAATCCGATCATATTAGGCCAGAAGTAAGCCACACCTAGTGCAAAGATGATGGCAATACCATATACCACCGGACCAGTGATTTGTGTGAGAAGGAACAGTCCTAGTGTAGCAAGTATTGCTGACCCTAAAAGTACTCCTGTAGTATTAAACTGATGTACTGCATTCCCACCAAAGTAACGTGCAACTGCCATGGTCCCTGTGATGAGTGCCAAAACTAACATTGGTTTTGCACCACTACTCTTTAATATCAACTCTACCCATTGTGTTGGACCAAATTCCGTTTGTGCTGTAAACCACATGCACACCAGCATAAAGATAAATAATGGCGAAATCATTGCTTTTAGATTTCCAGATATAGTACCTCCTTCAGCGACCTTAGCTTTTGGCCAATCCTGAGCCCAAAATAAGTAAGCATAAATCAATGTTGGAATCATGATCACCCAAATCTGACTTTGCCAACTCATCTCTGCCCCTGTCATAAAATAAGATACTAAACTACCGATAACAATACCTCCCGGAAACCACATGTGGAAACGATTCATCATTTTACTCATTGTATTCCCTTCGTAGGCATCAGCGATCATTGGATTGCAAGCTGCCTCGGTACATCCATTACCAAGGCCTACTAAAAAGGTAGAAATCATCAATCCTGAATAACTACCAGTATAAATTGTCATAATAATACCAATGGCGTGTGCAAAAAAAGCAAATTGCATTATCCTTTTTCCACCGACAGAATGATAAATCAATCCACCTATAACCATTGAGATTGGAAAACCAAAAAACCACATTGAGTTTATATATCCCAGTTGTGTGGCGTTCAGGCTAAGCTCTTCACCTAGCTGTGGAAGTATTCCTGCTCTGATACTGAAAGACAAAGCAGTGGTGATCAAAGCAAAGCAGCTACCATAAAAAAGTCTTTTCTCGTTTATCATAAAATTTTTCGTTTTGTTTTAGAAATTGACATCTCAATTATTTTAAACCTGAAAGGTAAAATTTGGCATTTAGTTATTATAATTCTTTGATTTTGATATTTCGAAACCAAACCGGATCGCCATGATCCTGAAGGGAAATATGTCCTTTTTTTGCAGTCCCAAAATCCGGCATATCAATAAATTTACTTCCCGCTATCATCTTTTTCCAGTCCTCTGTCCACATTTCGGTTTCGACAACTTTTCTACCATTGAGCCAGTGTTCGAGATGGCCATTATTGATAATCAATCGCACCTGGTTCCATTGTCCTGCTGGTTTGACCGTTACATAATTTGTTTCAATAAGATCATATAAATCTCCGGCGCGATGTTTTGCAATTTTGCCATCCGGATGACAAGTATTATCCAAAACCTGCATCTCTGGTCCGGTCTGCCAAACGAAATCATATTTATCGCTTTCAATGACATTGTAAATAATTCCACTGTTGCCACAAGGACTGATCTTCCACTCCAATCTGAGTTCATAATTCTCATATTCTTTGTCGGTGATAATATCTCCACCATCAGCGGCCTGCCAATTTCCATCATTTTTTTTCTCTGCTTTTAAGTGCAAAGCACCATCATCAACGACCCAGCTTGAGCCAATGGTTTGTTTGTGGAAATTGCGCCAGCCAATGGTAGTTTTACCATCAAAAAGCAGTTTCCAACCTGCTGTTTTTTCTTTATCGGTTAAGGTGTTCGTTTGAACAGTTTGGGGAGGAGATTTTTTTGTACCTGGTTGGTTTTCAGGGATTTGATTCATCGTGTACCATGCCTCAGTACTCCATAGGTCGTTGTGATTTTCACTGATGAAAGGTGTTTGTAATTTTATATAAACGACATGGTTGGATTTCATACCATCGAGTTCTAAAAATACCTTTTTACGATCATCAGAAACATTTACAGAAAGGATTTTTAATTCCTTTAAATCCATCTTTGGGCCTCCATAATTTTTTGTTGGCAAATAGTACCATTGTTTGATTTGATAATCGCTCAATTTCCATCCGTCTCCTTCTTCTAAAGGTTCTGTAAACTCAATCTCGATTCCATTCGATTTAGCTCTGACCGCGAGCATTTCAAAAGCTGATTTATTATTAAACTTAAGTCGTTGCAATCCATAAAACAATTTTCCGGTATGCCGCCAGTTTCCTACTGAACCAATTCCACCGACATAAAGTGCACTATCCGGGCCCCATACAAGGCGATTAACGCCAGCTTCCAATCCTTGTATAAATCTGAAAACACAGCCCTGGTAGGCTCCATTTATTTTTTCAATAAAAACTCTTTTCACACCACCATTGGTCACTTCTCCATGGATCATTTGCCCTTTGTATGGACCATCATTGAGGTACAATGGAGTGCTTGGAGAATTGCCTATTTCATCCTGTGGCAGCCATACCAATGGCAAGGTTTCTTCCAAATCAGCTGTTCCTTCATAATCTACTGATCTTGAACCAAACCATGCATCTTTTTGGACGTGAATAATCTTGGATGCAGGAAGCCAATCTCCCTGGTTGTCTGATACAAAAATCTCGTCATCCACGCCAATTCCGATACCATTTGGTGTGCGCAGCCCATGAGCGAAAAACTCAAAGCTACCATCCTCTTTTGAAATTTTGACGACCTTCCCGCGATCGGGTATCTGAGGTTGGGTGCTTGCCCCTCCCGGGTCGATCGCTGTTGCCAATGTTGCATAAAAATGCCCATCTTTATAAGCCAAACCGAAAGCAAATTCGTGAAAATTTGATGAAACTTTCCAGCCGTTGCAAACGGTCAAATACTCATCAGCCACATCGTCTCCGTTTGTATCGACGAGTTTTGTCAATTCTTGTTTTTGTAAAACATAAATTTCATCATCAACTACCTTTAAACCTAATGGTTCTGCAAATCCATTCGCAATTGTTTTTACAGTAATTTTTAAAGGGTCTCC
>JANQFJ010000142.1 GCA_028277915.1 Saprospiraceae bacterium | reverse complement strand
CGTTTTCCGGAAGGCTTTGAAATTCTTCGCTTGTCATAGGTTGATCCCCTTTTTTAGGAATTGCAATGATTTCCATTGGCGTACTTTTAAGAAAAAAATTTTCCTTTTCCGCCTTTTTGCTTACCTCCAGAAAAAGGTCTTGATGTTTTTGAGAAAACTCCTGTTTGATCGAATTAATATTTTGAAGAAACTCTTCACTTTCCAGGGTTTTAGCCAGTGCTTTTTCTGCATCAATAATGAAATTTTCAATATCCTTTTTAAATCCTTTTCCTAAGCCTGCCGGAAGCTTGAGCGCATTTGGACAATAGGGGTTTTTGAAATTATTGACATAACACCAATCTGATGGCAAGGGATCTTTTTGGGCCATTTCTTTGAGGAAATGTTTAATTACGCTGTATTTCCCATTGGTGTCCGAAGTGGAAACGTACACATTGAATCCAGGCGCTCGATTGCCTAGACCAAACCTTAAAGCTTTTACTGCGCGCTCCTGACCAATGATGGCTTTTCGATAATTCGGAATAGCTTCGTTGATGCTTTCAAATATCTTAGAAGAATAGACCTTTCGAAGTTGTTCTGCAGCAAGTGGATTTTTCTCCATGTTATGTTTGTTTTTCAGATGATTACAACTATGTAAAAGGAAAATAGATGTAGAGGATATTAAATCAAATATAATTATTTATGGCGATAAAGATAGGTCGTTTCAAGTTTGATTGGACAGAAACTTAAAAGGTGAAAATGGTTTTTCTTTTTAATTAAAATTGGTAACGTTTTCAATGCTTTTGTGCAGACCTGAATGAGGATTGATAAAAATCATAATCCATCTTGACAATATTCAATAAACTCAGCCTTAATAATGATTAACTTATGCAGGAAATTTTTAACAATAATCGATTTTCTAGCTTGTTTTAAGGCAATCTAAGAAAATGGCAATTTGTAAATAAAATAAAAAATAAGCGATGAAAATTACCGGTAAAATTCTTTTATATGGATTCCTGATTTGGTTGATCCCTTTTATGGTTGCGATTGGGATTTTTTGGTTCCATGAAAGCAACCGGCCACTTTTTGAGTCTATTATGGCTGTAACGGTTACTTTGGTGGCTGTATTCTTTTCTGTTTTGATCTTTCGTCAACGATCATCTAATTTCCGGACGGCTGGCATATTGTTAGGTCTTTTATGGTTTGCCATCAGTTTTGGAATTGACCTGTTCATGTTTTCCTGGGGTCCTATGAAAATGCCTTTCTGGGAATACGTTTCGGATGTCGGAGTCACTTATCTTATCATTCCTGTCGTTACGATTGGAATTGGGCTGTTGTTGAAATCGAGAAAAACCATTTAACTTTTCTACAAACACATCAAGCGATCACTATCACTCGTTTGTTAGAGTGAAGAAGCGAAATACAAATATCTAGCAGGTGTTTCTTATCAGGATTTGAAAGTCAACTTTTTACATTGACGCTCAAAACCGGAAAATTGGAATGATTGACTAATTTTTCTGTAAGCGAATCTTTGAATAAACGTTTAAAACCTGTTCTTCCACGAGTAACCAATGAGATCAAATCTATTTGATTGTCTTCTGCAAAATGCAGTATTCCTTTTTCTATATTTTTAGCATTGTATACATTGGTATCACAATTGTCAAGCTGAAAATGCTTCATGAAAAATTCCATCCGTTTATTACTGATCCTTGTTTCCTCAAAATGACTTTCGTTATTGACATACAATAGTCTGATCTTGGCATTCATCATTTTGGCAAATGCTAATATTTTTGGGAATGCATAATAGATATCTTCTTCGAATGTAGAAGCAAACAGAATTTGTGTTGGCTCAAAATCTTCAATGGCCTCTTTTATGACTAGTACGGGGGGCATTGCATTTCGGACAACATATTGGGTGTTGGAACCAAAAACTAATTCCTTCAAGCCGCTGGCACCGTGTGATCCCATCACAATCAAATCGCAATTACAATTTAGCGCATGTTCAAGAAGGGCATTTTCATTTTGGGTAAAAGCCAGGTTTTTTTCACTTTTTACTCCCTGTTTGGCTGCTTTTTCGACTAAGCTGTTTAGTTCGGAATGCGCGTGACCGACTTTCCTTTTTATTTCCGGATATTTCTTTTCTTCCTCTACGCTTAGCTTGACCCAGTCAACGATTGTGGGCAGCAAGTGCATGAAATCAATCGATGCTCCGGTTTTTTGAGCTATTTGTAATCCGATTTCAACAGCGTTGTTGGCACAATTCGAAAAATCAGTTGGTACTAATATTTTGTTCATTAAGTTTGAGATTTATAGTTCTTAAAATCGTTGAACCTAAATGTATAAAGAAAACATCTTGCCTCATCCTTTTTGATTTTCATGTTACAAGATTATTTATGACAAACACGAGCGGGAACCCACTGTTGAATGAATTCCCGCTCCATTTCATAACATTTAAAAAATACTATGAAATGCCAAGTTAGAGTTATTTAGACTTCATCTTTTCATGTATGAATTTCGAAAAATTCACCTACTCAGATTCTGACCAAATATCCATTTCTTTCTTTCCAATATTACTCCTGCAGAAATAATAAATTTCCGAATTCAATGTCAATTTAATCTGGCCGGCTTTCCAGCCTGTCGTTTATCCTTCACTTGATGTGCTTAATTTAAAATAGTCTATATTATTTTTCAATGATGGATATCAATTGAGGTGCTGATTTTTATCAAGGGATCCTAGTTGCAATTTCTTTCTTTTTTAAAGAAAAATAGTGTCTAAACAATTGGTTGTCAATTGAATGTGTTTGATGGGTTGAAAATTATTTTTCAAACGGGAACTTCTTGGAACATAAAATTGGTTTTCATCCTGTACTTATCACAAAAGAAATTCAAAAAATGTTACGAGCAATTTTTCATATCATATTTTATAAACCAATTCTGGTTCGAAAATCTTTTGAAAAGCGATTTAAGCATAGCTTTTTCCTTTTCAAAGATTTTAAGCTTTCCTGAATAGCTCGTCTCAAAGGAGTTTGTAGCTATCGGAAATCAGGCTGCAAACAAAAAAATCAAAAAATTTTCAATAACAATCGATCCAAAGGAGGTGGATCGGAAACGGCAATAAAGCTCTCGGGGTGAGAGCGTCTCGTTGAAGCCGGGAAGGGAAGGGTTCGACTCCCGTGTTGCCACAAAGTTCTTTGACAAAAGAAATATATACAGTGCAAAAAGTAGAAAAAAGTTCTGCTGAGGCACTGTGAAAACCGGCAGCTTACTGTCGTTAAATAAACCTGGTAACGGGGATAAATCTGCTCGTGGAAGTAACCGCAGTAGAGACGTCTGGCAGGCGTTTGAGTAAGCAAGCAACTATCGTGTTTGGTCCAGTTGTCAGGGGCGACCGCTGAGTCGAAGGGATCAACATAGCTCGTGAAGAACAGCGAGCTTGAGATGGAGACATCAACAGGGAAAGTTGTAGGATTTCGGTTTTTGAAGAGCTATCCACTTTTCAAAGGCTGGGTCCAGTATCAGAGGTAACCGCTTGGTGACGAGTCGTTATCTTGAAGTATCGTGAGCCGGGAGGCTTGCAGGAAGGAGCTTGGTATTTTGTAGGCGAAAATCTACGAAGCCATTCCCGAGACGCTTCTTTCAAATGTTCAGAATATTATGCACGGATAGCTCAGTAGGTAGAGCACCAGACCAGGTAATCTGGGGGTCGTGGGTTCGAGTCCCACTTCAAATCGAAAGCAAAAGTCTCGGGCGTTGTGGCGTAGTAATTGCCTAAACCTGCTGCAAAATGCAGGGTATCCATTCCCGCAAGGTCTGGATATGTGGTGTACATTCGGTCAAGCCGCTTTCAGTGCATGCACTGGGAGACGTTTGTTAATGGTGGGGGAGCCAACCCTCGTACTGTAAAGAGCAGCGCTCAAGTTGCTATACAGGCCACGTCTAAGGTGCCGATCAGCTGCAATGTAGCCTCTTTGAAGGCAATTCAGGGCATTGGACAGGGACTTCAATCCAGCGATGGAACGAAGTGGAAAACGCGGGAACACCGTTGCTGGCAGGCATTGGTCATAATCTGCGGAAGGACTGTCTGGAAAAGCTGTATTCTCACGCTTTTAAAATTTTACTCACACAAAGGCGAAAAGTTCGCAATGAGCTGATTGATGTACTCTCTGCGTCTCTGCGACTTAGCGTGCAATTACATTTTAAAAAAAGAGGGTTATTGCATTTTCGAAAATGATTTCGAACAAACCAATACCTCTTCCAATCACAATGGCCCGTAGCTCAGCTGGCTAGAGCACCGGTCTTTTAAACCGGGGGTCGTGGGTTCGAGTCCCATCGGGCCAACTAAAAAGGCTGATTATCAACAACTTAGACAATTAGCTTTTTTCGTGCTTTTTTCTATTTTTATTATTCAAAGTAGTTCAATTTTTTTAATCCTTAATATAGAAAACACTTTTTTAAACGAAATTGATCTTAATCTAGAAAAATGATCATTGAATAATAATCTGTGTATTGGAAACAACTCTCTTACAAAGCTCCCCAATTCTTAACAGTATTTCAAACTACCCTTCTTATTTATTCTAGGCTTCCGCACAGCGTCACCTGAGCATTTTTTCAACAAACAAATCCAAATTATCTAGCAAGTAACATTTTTTGCACTTTCTTATTTTTATCTACCTCAATTTGAAAGATGTAAACACCATTTGGCATTAGAGATCCATTCATATCAACACCATTCCACACCATTGAATAATTTCCTTCTATTTGCTTAGCATTAAACAATGTAGAAATTGTCCGACCTTGGGTATCATACACCTTTATGCTGACATTTGCGGGTTTGGAAAGGCTATACTGAATTGTTGTCGCCTGGCTGAAAGGGTTTGGGAAGTTTTTTGACAATTCAAAAATTGAAGTTTTATTTGACTGTAAATTATCCTTTATACTAGTCGTGATCTCGCTTGTAGCATAACCTATTCGACTTGAAAAAAATTCTCCACCAGAATACCACATCTTATAAGTCTGTGAAACAGTATCCAAGAGAACAAAACCATTCCATGCCTGTTCATAATCAAAGCTACCGGTTGGTCCATTTTTCAAAACCGGATTGAGTGTATCTTTCGTCCATTGAATGCCATCTGGAGAGGTGGCATAACCAACATTATACAAATAGTCTCCATCGTGTCCATTATACCAAAAATGGTAGGTGTTATCATCAAATAAAACTGTCCCGGGAACTACACCTCCTGCGTCCCATTCATTCCAAAGCCCTCTTTCCAAAACCGGATTATTGGGATGTTTTGTCCAGGTAATGCCATTCGGAGAAGTGGCATACCCTACTGCATAACGGAAATTAGATACTTGTAGCCCCCCGTACCACAAATGATAATTGTTCTCATCGAACAATACAGATCCGCCTAGTGGAAAAACTTCGAGCTCATCCCAGCTTCCGGACGGTCCGCCACTTAAAGCAGGGTTGTTTGGATCTTTTGTCCAAGTGACACCGTCTGAGGATGTGGCATGACCCATCCGTTCCAAGGATCCATTGTTGCCTGCATACCACATGTGGAAAGTCTGTTCGACAAGAAGTACATTAGGTCCATAGACGAAAAGATCTTCCCAACTTCCGGGAGATCCGATATCCAGGACGGGATTGAGTGGATCTTTTGTCCATTGAATGCCATCAAAAGAAGTCGCATGACCAATACGATAATTTGTACCATCATACCCAGCATACCAGATATGGTATAAGGTGCCGTCAAAAAGTACACTTCCCCCCAAACACGAATACTCATCCCAACTTCCGGATGGTCCATAATCCAGTAC
>JANQFJ010000091.1 GCA_028277915.1 Saprospiraceae bacterium | reverse complement strand
CCAGCATGGGACAATCAAAAGTACCTTGGCGTTAAAATCGTCACTGTTTCCCCTGAAAATGTGAACCATGCTCTTCCTTCAATTCAGGGGATGTACCTGCTTTTCGATATCAAGACAGGTACGCCTTTGATGCGATGTGATGCAAAAAGTTTAACCAATCTAAGAACCGCCTCAGCTTCAGCTCTTGCTTCGAGCTACCTTTCCAGAAAAGAAAGCAAAACTTTACTCATGATTGGTACAGGGGCTTTAGCTCCTCATCTCATAAAAGCTCATGCGGCTATACGGCCAATCGAAAAAGTAATTATTTGGGGGAGGACTTATGAAAAAGCACAGCAACTTGCTGCACAATTGAAAAAAGTTAATTTTGGATGTGAAGCAATTGAAAATATTGCCTCGGTATTTGATAAAGCCGATATAATATCCTGTGCTACCATGAGTAATGATTCATTGATCAAAGGAAATCTGTTAATGCCAGGCCAACACCTGGATTTGGTAGGGTCATACCAAAAACATATGCGAGAGGCAGATGACGAGGTTATTTTAAAATCTTCTGTTTTCGTCGACACAATGCAAGGCGCACCTAAAGAAAGTGGTGATCTTTTTATTCCTCTAGAACAGGGTGTGATTAAAAGAGAAGATATAAAAGCAGATTTATTTGCAATGTGTAGCTCCAGCAAAGATACGTTCAGGGAAAATGAAAACGAGATCACTTATTTCAAATCCGTTGGTCATGCCCTGGAAGACTTGGCAGCAGCCAGTCTCGCTTTTGAAAGAACATTTTTGAAATAATTCCGGATGAACCTTCAAACAATTCAGCGTTTCGCCAAAAGTCATTTTGGCATAACAGCAAAAGCTAAAAAACTGGTTGGCCACGTTGATCTGAATTATTATTTACAGACAGATGAGGGTGCAGAGTATATTTTGAAAATTGCTCATTTTGAGGAAGACAAAGAATATCTTGAAATGCAAAATTCAGCAATGCGCCATCTTGAAGGAAGAACGAATGAACTCCAAGTTCCAAAAGTGATTTTAAATAAAAAAGGGGAAGGCATTACAACCATTCAGGATGATAAAGGCAAAGATCGTTTTATGCGGGTATTGTCATGGGTGCCCGGAAGGTTGTGGGTGGATGTAAATCCCCATACTGAAAATTTATTGGAAAATTTGGGCCAGGCTTGTGGAGCATTAAGCAATGCTTTGAAAGATTTTGACCATCCTTCAGCTCACAGGAATTTCAATTGGGATGTGGCGCAAGCAAATTGGGTTAAAAAAAATTTTAACTTATTTGAAGGGGAAAAACTGAAATTGGTCAGCTATTTTTTTGAGTTATTTGAAAAACAAGCACTTCCAAAATTATCGAACCTCCGACAAAGCGTTTGTCACAACGATGTAAATGACTACAATATTTTAGTGACCAAAGATCTTGAGTATCCAAAAGTATGGGGTGTGATTGATTTTGGAGATATTATTTATACTAATACAGTCAATGAACTCGCCATCACCCTCGCTTATGCAGCAATGCATAAACCTGACCCACTCACTGCCGCAGCATCAATTGTAAAAGGATTTCATGAAAAAAATCCTTTAATGGAAGAAGAGTTGGAAGTTTTGTTTCCGATGATAGCAGCTCGATTGTTAATCACCGTAACAAGTTCTGCGATTGGTAAAAAGGAAAACCCGGAAAACGAATATTTGCAGGTAAGCGAGCAACCCGCTTGGAATTTGCTGGAGAAACTGAGATTGATTGCTCCTGAATTGGCGTATTATATATTCAGAAGTGCCTGCGGATTTGAAGCCTGCCCCCAAAAATCCGGCTATGAAAGATGGCTTTCCAAGAAACCTGCTTTTGCCAAAATTATAAACTTTGACCTGTCAAGTGATCGAACTCACCAAATGGATTTGGCTGTAGATAGCCTTGAAATCGGCAATAACAGCGAATTTGATAGTCCAACTACATTTGCTCACAAAATCACCCAAATACTTAATGAGGCCAATACTCAAGTTGGAATTGGTGGTTATGGTGAAATTCGGCCTTTTTACACTACCGATGAATATCAGGATGAAGGGAATAATGGGCCTCGGTGGAGAACAGTTCATCTGGGAACAGATATTTGGATTGAAGAAGGAACTTCAGTGTTTGCACCAACTGATGGAAGCGTTCATAGCTTACAAAACAATGAAGGAGATTGCAATTATGGGCCAACCATTATTTTGGAGCATAACGTTAGTGATGAGCTTACTTTTTACACATTATATGGACATTTGAGCCTCGAATCTTTGGATGATTTGGAAGTTGGTCAACAGATTGAAAAAGGATGTCAATTTGCAAGTGTTGGAGCCATTTCTGTCAATGGAAATTGGCCTCCTCATCTACATTTTCAAGTGATTTTAGATCTTTTTGGGAATGATGGGGATTTTCCAGGAGTTGCTTTTCCCAAGCAATCGGAAATTTGGAAAAGCATTTGCCCTGATCCCAGCCAATTGCTTGGTTTAAAAAATATCCCATCAAAAAAAACGGTATCGAATATTGATGTTTTAAGAAAAAGAAACGCTTTTTTGGGAAAAAACTTGAGTCTTTCTTATGAAAAGCCTTTACATATGGTCAGAGGTTTCAAGCAATATCTTTATGATGCTACAGGAAGGCGATTTCTTGATACAGTAAACAATGTTCCACATGTTGGCCACCAGCATCCCAGAGTTGTCAGAGCTGCCCAAAAACAACTTGCTGTTTTAAATACCAACACGCGTTATCTCCATGAAAATATTGTTCACTACGCTGAAGAATTACTGGATACTTTTCCAGATGAGTTGAGTGTTTGCTTTTTTGTGAATTCAGGTAGTGAAGCTAATGAACTAGCATTTCGAATGGCGCGGACATACACTCAGCAAAAAGAGATGATTGCAGTTGAAGTAGGGTATCATGGGAATACTGGGGCCTGCATTGATGTCAGTGCTTACAAGTTTGAGGGCAAAGGAGGGAAAGGGACTCCAAAACATACGCAAATTGTGCCGATACCGGATACTTATAGAGGTTTGTATCGAGGTGATGACCCAAAAAATGGTAAAAAATATGCTGAACACGTTCGACAGACAATAGAAAATGTGAAAAAAGAGGGCCGAAACATTGCAGGATTTATTTGCGAAAGTGTGCTGAGTTGTGGTGGACAAATAGTTTTACCTGAAGGTTACTTGAAAAATGCTTATCACTATGTTCGGAATGCTGGCGGACTTTGCATTGCTGACGAAGTACAGGTTGGTTTTGGACGCCTTGGTGAAAAATTTTGGGGTTTTGAATTGCAAAATGTAATCCCGGATATCGTAACACTTGGGAAACCAATTGGAAATGGCCATCCATTGGCGGCAGTAGTTACCACAGCAAAAGTTGCAGAGGCTTTCAATAACGGCATGGAATATTTCAACACTTTTGGTGGCAATCCGGTTTCTTGTGCTATTGGCCGAGAGGTGCTGCAAATCGTAAAAGATGAAAATCTTCAAAAGAATGCTTTGGAGCTTGGCGAATACTTAACTAGCGGTTTGAAAGAACTGCAGGAAAAGTTCGAAATCATTGGAAATGTCAGAGGCCATGGTTTGTTTTTGGGAGTTGAACTAGTTGAGGATCGATCAACCTTAGCGCCAGCCGCTAAAAAAGCCAGTTATATTGTCAACAGGATGCGCGAACATGGAATTTTAATGAGCACTGATGGTCCATTTTATAATGTGCTGAAAATCAAGCCTCCAATGTGCTTCGATAAAAGTAATGCTGATTTTTTAATAAAAACTCTGGAGAAAGTACTTCATGAAGATTTTTGCTCTGCTGATTAAGCCACACGAATGTGTTTGGTCTGATACCTTTTTTCGATCTTTTCTCGCAATTCTTTTCTCGCAAAGAAAATTCGACTTTTAACAGTTCCAAGAGGAATGTCAAGCTCGTCTGCTATTTCCTGGTATTTGTGGCCTAAGTAATTCATTAAAAATGCTACTTTGAGATCTTCGTCTAGTTCTTCGATCATTTGAGTCAATTGTTCCATCATCATATTTGTTCCAGCCTCGTTTTTAACGGCAGTTTTCCCGGAATTGAGATAATAGTTGTTTTCGGTACCATCAAAAATGACTGAAGATTTAGATTTTTTTCGATAATCATTTATGAAAATATTTTTCATTATGGTCATTGTCCATGCCTTAAAATTTGTGTTGAGCTGAAACTTCTCCATGTTTTTATAAGCACGATAGGCCGTTTCCTGGTAAAGATCTCTGGCATCGTCCATGTTGCTAGTCAGTTTGTATGCAAAAGCCTGCAATTGAGAAGTTAAGCTGTTAAATTTTTCATTGAATTCTATTGCTGTCATGATTATAAGTTTAAAAAAGGAATAAATTGTTTTGTTTAACAAAAATACAATAAAATTAAACAAAAATACAAATAATACTGCAAACTATTTTATTATCTTGTTTCAATAAGTACATAAATAACTGATAAATAGGCAAGTATAAAATTTCCGTAAATTTGAAAATCATTATTTTGTTTCAAAAATTATTGAAAATAATAAACAAAATAAAAACCAATGAATGACTTTTTACCCCATCTTATTTACAGTGATTAATGAAAAAAGCCGGTCTGAGCTTGACTCAAACCGGCTTGAACATGAAAAATCAATCTATAAATTATCCTCTATCAAAGAGGAAATTGCCATCAAGATCAAATACAACGATTTTACGGCCATCAGGAGTAAGAATACCTACTACAATCTTTCCTCGTACTCTCCATGCTATTTTAATTTCTCCATCCGGATAATTCTCAGTGATATAATCAACAATCACATCCGGCAAATTATCAATATTAATTCTGTGGACAAAGTGGTTGCAAAAACGGAATATTGGTGCTTCAAGAAGGAAAGTACCATCTTCCTGAAAAACAAGGATCATAAAACCTGTAATCTTTACCAGATATTTGTTGCCTTTTAACTTAGCACGCTGGATGTCAGCATTAGGATAATTTTCTGTGACATAATCAACAATTGCATCCGGCAAATCATCTACATCCACAGGTTGTCCGCCACCACAAGGCCCCGGACGGTGTGGCCCATGCGAACGACCACTTCCTCTAAGTTCGTCACCTCGGGTGTTACAATACATTACATCTTCGTTGCCCATGGTGATTTCAAAACCTTTGTTTTCTACTTTCGAAACAGTTTCAACATAAGTTTCGAAATACTCATCTTCGATGGTTTGCTGGGCTTGAACGGGTAGGTCTTCAGGTTCGATGTTTATTTTACTGGTAGAACTAGCAATTTCTTCAATAAGGGAGTCTTCAGTTACAGTTTCTTCTTTATTACAGGATGTCAGCAAACTGATAGTCAAAACGGATACAAATACAAAAATTATTTTTTTCATTTTTTTCAAATTTTTCCCAAAGTCTGGGTCTGTTAACTAAAAGAATTTTGATTAGTTGAAATACAGTCATAGGGAGTATCGGAAGTATTGTATTTCAATAGTTTCCCGAAATATTCGGGATTGATTTTAAAATAGGTTATCTGCAGTGACCTTCTTTGATGTATTATCGAGAATCTTTATTCTCTTTAAAAACATATACACCTTTATGGTGCAGTATTTTGAAAAAGGTTGCCTGGAATTTTTTAAAAAAATAAAAAAATCCTTTGCCTTCAATGACAAAGGATTTTTAGTGAAAAGAATTTTCTCAACCCCTTAGAATTGGTGCATGAGCCCAATATTGAGTGAAGCTATGATCGGATAAGTTTTTATTTTTCCGTTCAGTCTATAAACAGGGTTTAAACTATGAGTAGCCGTAGGTTCAAAATAAATACTCAGGTTTTTCGAAATATCATAATCCAATCCAAGTCCAAAAAGGAAATCAATTGTGGTGTTTTTTGAATCGCTGAATTTTCGATCTACGAGGGTCCTTCGATGATGAACACCGTGGCGATTTACAGTAGCTGCTTTGATTTTGACATCTTTTTGTAAAATAAAATTTGCTGCGATTCCTGCCTTTGCACTGAAATGCAGTTTATTGCCAGCCGTTCGATACCTAATCGCAATTGGGACTCCGAGTGTTTTCAACTCCTGTCTTGTTCTCAATGCGAGATTGATATAATCGTTTTGATCAATTTGAGTTGTTGAACTTCGGGTCAGTGCAATATCCGTTTCGATATCACCATAGGAGGTCGCTAGTTTAAGTTGGTAATTGCTGTCATAATTGCCATCGCTATTCAAATGCTCAATCTGACTTTCGTACCTAAGCTGAGCTAAATGTTTAGACTCAATTGAATTCTTATAATAATTCAATCCGGTTTCGACAGACCAGTTTCTGGAAAATTCATAACCTGCCTTAAAACCGACTGCGACTGAATAAATTGCCTGCTCTTTTTCATTCAGCAATCTTCGATGGACAGGACCATTTATCGACTTAATATTTCTGTATCCATAAGTTGGGGCAAGGTGAATCCCAGCATAAAATCCAGCTTTGGAAGATGATGAAATTGATGGTTTGAAAGTCTCCTCAGAAATTGGAAGTAAATCCAAAATGATTTCTTTTTCAGGTAAATTTGTTCCTGCAAGAAACATTTTAGGGGTTAATGGAGCAACAGTTTTCACCGTGCTTTTCTTTGTTTCAGATGGATTGTCAACAATTGCATTTTGATGATTCTGCTTTGAGGTCGATTCAGCATTAGGTTGGGAACTATTGG
This sequence comes from Saprospiraceae bacterium, assembly GCA_028277915.1. GTDB lineage: Bacteria > Bacteroidota > Bacteroidia > Chitinophagales > Saprospiraceae > JAHDHW01. The sequence goes on along the minus strand of JANQFJ010000091.1, from coordinate 4,252 downwards.
CAATGTCGCTGGAAGAATTTTTAGTTTTCATATCAGTGCCAGGAATACTTTCCTTCAAAATTGACGTATTTTCAGGAGATTGGACCAATTGAGAATCGTTTGATGATTCGTTCTCTTCAATCTGAGAAAGACCTGTTTCTGTATTTTGAATATTTTGTTTTGAAATAGTCTTTGAGCTGTTTTGTGAAGCTGAATTTTTGGAAGTTTCAATATCATTATTTTCAAAAGAAAAGCCGGAAAATTCCTCAATATTTTTTCCTTCCTCCCTTTCTTCCAAAGTGCTTCCTTCTTCCTCCTTAACCACGTTTTCCCTTTCTTCAGTTCCCTTCAATCCTTCTTCAATCCTTTGGTCATTTTTCTTTTCCAAGGCCAATTTTTCAAAATATTCGATTGTATTTTTTTGATTTTCAACGACTTCTGTTAAATCGTCCACCTGCTTATGCAATGTGAAATTATAATAAACAAGGCCAATAATCAGAATACTTGCAGCAATTCCAAGAATCCATTTTAAATTAAAAATTGAAGCTGGTGCAGAGGAGGAAGGATCGGCAGGATTTATTTTTTCGTTGATGCCATGCCAGACGGTATCAGATGGCGCATCCCAATTATCATCGGAGGGATCGCTATTTTCGTTTTCGAAGGATTTTTTGAAATACTCCTCTAAATTATCTTTATGTAAATTTTCTTCCATACCGCACAGATTAGTTAACCATAATTTTCTCCAACATCTTTCTCAAACTAGCTTTTGCCTTTGAAAGTTGTGACTTGGAGGTGTTTACCCGGATGTTGAGTTGTTCAGCAATTTCTTTGTGCGAATATCCTTCGATGACATACATATTGAAAACAACGCGATAGCCATCCGGTAATTTTTGAATTAATTTAGTCAAAGCCTTGACATTCATTTTTGAAAAAACGCTGGCGTCAGTTTGATAATCATCTGCGATACTTTCGATATCTTCATTCATTTGAAGGCGTTTGTTTTTTCGAATATACTGCAAAGCTACGTTGACCACCACTCGCCGCATCCAGGCACCTAAAGGCCCCTGAAAACTGAACTGGTGCAAATCGGTAAATATTTTGATAAAACCATCCTGAAGCATATCTTCCGCTTCAGCGCGATCTTTTGCATACCTCAAACATACTCTAAACAGCTGCACTTTATACTTTTCGTACAAAGATTTTTGAGCGTTACTTTCGCCTTTGAGGCAGCCGCTGACCAGCATTTCATCCGATAAACCCAAATTCCCGATTTGTTTGTCTCTATTCATTGGTGCAATTGCGATAAAAAAGGTTGCCTGGTTTTCAGGAATTTTTTTCGAAAAATTAATTCGCTTTGGTAAGGTTGGTCAATTTGACTCCTAATGTTAAAGAAAGTTTAAAATGTCAATTTATGAAGTAGTAAAAAAGTATCGGAATTAGCATATTTTTTTGAAGCATAACATTTAGCTTCGTAACATCTTTGCAGAGAGTATTAAGGCTTTTACGAAGTTTGATTTTAAAAGTTTTTAAATTTTTTGCTCGTGAGGAAAACCTTCTTTTGTATCGATGCTCATACCTGTGGAAATCCAGTGCGGCTGGTGGCTGGTGGCGGCCCGGTTTTGAATGGCAATAATATGATGGAAAAGCGCTCGCATTTTCTAAAAGAATACGACTGGATACGAAAAGGCTTGATGTTTGAACCACGGGGGCACGATATGATGTCCGGTTCAATTTTATACCCACCTCATGATCCCGAAAATGACATTAGCGTGCTTTTTATCGAAACAAGTGGATGTCTGCCCATGTGTGGACATGGCATAATTGGTACAGTCACTATTGCCATTGAAGAAGGATTGGTCATCCCAAAAGAATCTGGGAAACTCCGCATGGAAACACCTGCAGGCCTGGTCAAAATTGAATTTCAACAAGAAGGCCAAAAAGTAAAATCTGTTAAGCTAACCAACGTCGCTTCTTTTTTGCACAGTGAAAATTTAGAAGTTGAATGTCCTGACTTGGAAATTTTAAAAGTGGATGTGGCCTATGGCGGAAATTTTTACGCAATCGTCGATCCGCAGGAAAATTATTCAGGATTGGAAGATTACACTGCTGCTGATTTGATTCGATGGAGTCCGATTATTCGAAAAAGGCTCAATGAAAAATATCAATTTATTCATCCTGATGATGAAAATATTAGCGGATTAAGTCACTTACTTTGGACAGGTAAAACTATTTCAAAGGAAGCAGATGCCCGAAATGCGGTTTTTTATGGCGACAAAGCAATCGACCGAAGTCCTTGTGGTACAGGTACTTCCGCACGTATGGCGCAGTGGGTTGCCAAAGGAAAATTGAAAGAAGGAGATCAATTTATCCATGAAAGTATCATCGGCAGCCAGTTCATTGGTAAAGTAGAGGCACAGACAAAATGTGGTGATTTTGATGCCATTATTCCAAGTATCGAGGGATGGGCGAAAATCACAGGCTACAACAATATTTTTATTGATGATGATGACCCATATGCCTTTGGATTTCAGGTTAAATAGCGGTGGATTTTAAAGTGAGTAATTTAGTTTTGCAATTCAATTTTTAAAAATAATATGCCAATTCAAAAGGGGAAATATTTTTGCCGGAAGAATGAATTGATTAAAAAATGAAAACAACAATTATCGGAGGCGGGATTATTGGTTTGTGTTCGGCTTTCTATCTCACAGAAGCTGGAATTGATGTCGAAATTATTGACAAAACCGATATTTCCAATGGCTGTTCTTTTGGAAATGCGGGGATGATCGTTCCCAGCCATTTTATTCCTCTGGCTGCTCCCGGTGTTATTTCAAAAGGCATGAAGTGGATGTTTGATTCGAAAAGTCCATTTTATATAAAACCTCGCCTGAGTTTTGAATTGATTCAATGGTTGTGGAATTTTTACAGATCATGCTCTAAAGAAAAAGTAGATCGCGCGGTTCCATTGATGCGTGATTTTCAGGTGATGAGCAAGGAACTATATCAAGATTTGGCTCAAAATCCTGAATTGGATTTTTTGTACAAAGAAGATGGTATTTTATTGCTTTATCGTTCAAAAAAAACTGAAAAAGAAGAACTGGAAACTGCCGAATTGGCGAATGAAATTGGTATTGAAGCCAGGGTTTTAAAATGTGGTGAAATCAGTCAAGTGGAACCGAAAATAGAGATTGAAGCATTAGGAGGCGTTTATTATCCTGGCGATGCTCATGTTTACCCAAACCATTTGATGAAAAGCCTGCTGGATTATCTGAAAAATCGCGGAGTTCAATTTCGATTGAATACTGAAGTTGTGGGATTTGATTATCAATCCGATCGAATTAATTCTATCATTACCAATACAGGGGAACAAATTCCAGTTGAAAACCTGGTCGTCGCAGGAGGGTCATGGACAGCCAAAATATTAAAATTTTTAAGATTGAAAATGCTTTTGCAGGATGGAAAAGGGTATTCCGTGACTTTAAAAAACACTCCTCAAAATCTCACACTCCCCAGCATTTTAGCAGAGGTAAAAGTGGCGATGACGCCAATGGGAAACGATCTTCGAATCGGTGGAACGCTTGAAATAAGCAACCTTTCTCCAAAAATTAACCTTTCCAGGATGAATGGAATCTTGAATGCAGTTCCGAAATATTATCCGGAGTTGAAACCGGAATTGCCATCAGAAAAAAATATTTGGCATGGATTCAGGCCTTGCACTCCTGATGGTTTGCCATACATCGGGAAATCCAGAATATACAAAAACCTTGTGTTAGCCACTGGTCATGCGATGATGGGATTGAGCCTCGGGCCTGCTTCCGGAAAGTTGGTTTCTGAGATAATTCAGGGGACAGCAAGTTCTTTAGATTTGACACTTTTAAGTCCAAATCGATTTTAAATTTTTCATTTCAAAAAATAGCCTTAATTTCAAAGAAAAAACAAAGTATGTTTTCAGCCAACACCTATGTAGAAAGACGAAAAAAATTAAAAGAAAAAGTCGGTTCCGGAGTCATCTTGCTTTTAGGAAATGAGGATAGCAGTATGAATTATAAGGATAATATTTATCCGTTTCGACAGGACAGTAATTTTCTTTATTTCTTTGGATTGAACCAGCCAAAATTAGCTGCAATAATTGATATCGATGAAAATGAAGAAATAATTTTTGGGGATGAATTAACGATTGATGACATCATTTGGACAGGTCCACAGGTTTCAATATCGGATCAGGCACACGAAGTCGGAGTATCAAAAACATTGCCTTATCAAAAAATTACGAGCT
>JANQFJ010000236.1 GCA_028277915.1 Saprospiraceae bacterium | reverse complement strand
TAATGAATCCCGCTACAAAACTTGACTTAACATAAAGTTAATATTGGGATAATGGGCAATTAAACTTGAATAATGAATTTTGTGCCAGAGAACTATATATAAAAATTATAAAAAAATGAACTACACTAACTTACTGCTTAGCCTAATTCTATTCCTCCCTTTGTCTTTTCTGTCCGCGCAAACTGGCGGAATCGCCGGAAAAGTTATCGAAGCCGATTCGGGCTTTGAAGTCATCGGAGGAAATGTCGTGATCAAAGGTACCGGTAACGGAGCCTCTACTGATCTCGATGGAAATTATCAAATTAAAAACCTAGAACCCGGAACTTACACACTCGTCTGTTCCTACATCGGTTTTGAAAACAAAGAAATAAACGAAGTCCTGGTGGAAAGTGGAAAAGTTACAAATCTTGACATCAAACTGGGAGAATCTTCAATCCAACTCGAGGTTGCTGTTGTGACCGGCAAAAAAGTAACGCACACCGAGGCTGCTTTGCTGGCTATCCAAAAAAAGGCCCCTGTAGTTTTGGATGGGATTTCTTCTTCGCAAATTTCTAAAAGTGGCGACAACGATGTTGCTTCTGCAGTAAAACGAGTTCCTGGAGTAACTGTTGAAGGAGGCAAATATGTTTATGTTCGCGGTTTAGGGGATCGATATAGCAAAACTACTTTAAACGGTTCGACAATTCCTGGCTTAGATCCGAACAAAAACACTGTTCAGATGGATCTTTTTCCAACGAATTTGATTGACAATATTATCGTTTTTAAAACTTTTTCTCCAAACCTTCCTGGTGACTTCTCCGGAGGCTATGTTGACATTGCAACAAAAGATTTTCCAACAGAAAAAAATATCAGGGCATCCGTTTCTGCCGGATACAATACGCTGACTACTTTCAACGAAAACTTTATGAATTATGAAGGTAGTAATAAGGAATGGTTGGGATTTGATGATGGAGCTAGAGACATCCCTCAAATTGTTCAAAACAATGTAGTTCCTATGGACCAAAGAGGTAGCAATATCAATGCACAACAAGCTCTTTTGTTGACCGATATGACTACTTCTTTTAAAAATAATTTTACATTTCAAAATGAAGCCCCGATTCCAAACTATTCATTTGCACTTTCAGCAGGAAATCAAAAACAACTATTTGGAAAACCAATAGGATTTAATGCAGCTATCTCCTATCGTTCTGAACATTCTCATTACGAAAATGGAATATCCGGGATCTACGAATTGACTGGTAATTGGGATGATGTTGATAAACTGACCACCCAACTTTCATTGAATGATACAAAAAGTACACAAAAAGTATTGTGGGGTGCAATGTTCAATTCTAGTTACAAACTGTCAAATAACCATAAAATTGGTTTAACGGCAATGCGCAACCAAAGTGGTACTAAAGTAGCGCGTTACCAGGAAGGTAGAAAACAAAGAGACGACCCGGATGATGGTTATCAAACTAGCACGTGGCAATATCTCCAAAGAGCACTTTCAACTTTCCAATTGAAAGGAAAACATGTTTTCACCGATCTTAATAATGCCGAAATCAGTTGGCAGAGTTCTTATGCACTATCTTCTCAGGATGAACCCGATTTGCGATTTTTCACCAACAGATTCCTTGAAAAAGCAGATGGTACAAGAACTTATCGCCTCAAACCATCCAGCGATCGTTTACCAGTTCGGTATTACCGAAATATGAATGAATCCAATTTTGATAATAAAATTGACCTGACCATTCCTTTCAACCAGTGGAACAACCTAAGTTCTAAGTTGAAAGTTGGAGGAGCATATTTGACTAAAGAGCGTGATTTTCGTGAACAAAGATACAATTACAGCAATAAGTCAAACGCCTTCACTGGTGACATAACACAATATTTGTCAAACGAAAACCTGTTGATTTACGATGAAGGCGAAGGAGCTTACCAAAACAACGGAGATGGAGTATTTATAGTAGATGCTTATGAGCCGGCAAACAACTATGATGCAAAACAACAAGTTGGTGCTGCATATGCAATGGTTGAATTACCCCTAACTGCAAAATTAAGAGCAGTTACTGGGGCAAGAATGGAAACTACAGAAATCCAGTTTTACTCATTTAGCGAAGCTATTAGAGAAAAATACTCCAACCTGGATGGAAAAGCAAACGTTTTGAACAATATGGATATCCTGCCTTCTCTTAACTTAAACTACGAGGTAACAGAATCTATGCAGTTAAGATTGGCTTATAATAAAACCCTCGCGAGACCTACATTCCGTGAGTTGGCTCCATTTGAATCATTTGACTTCATGGGCGGTTTTATTTTGATCGGAAATCCTGAACTACAACGAACTTTAGTAGACAATGTTGATTTGCGCTTTGAAGTATACCCCAAATCAGGTGAAATAATTTCAGTAAGTACATTTTACAAAAACTTCGATAAGCCAATTGAAAGAACGTATAACCCTGAAGCTCCAAACGGAGAATTCACTTTTCGAAACGTAGGTCAGGCAATGTTGATGGGTGCGGAATTGGAAATTCGTAAAAACCTAGGATTTGTTACAAAGGCTTTAGCTGACTTTAGCATAGGTACCAATTTAACTTACATTTATTCAAGAACTGATATTGACGAAAGAGAATTGGAACAAATCAGAGCGACCAATCCTGATGCGAAATCTTACCGTGAGATGTTTGGACAAGCTCCTTATGTTATAAATGCTTTATTATCCTATAAAAATGAAGCCGGAACAAGCGCAAATCTTGCTTTCAATATATCCGGCCCGAGGATTTCATACATTTCAATTGGAGGGACTCCAAATATTTACGAATTACCAAGACCTTCATTGAATTTCAATATCCGTCATGAATTTGAAAATGGATTGGGTGTAAAACTTTCAGCAAATAACATTCTGAATGCAAAATACCAGCAAGCCATCAACTTTAAAAACCAAGACTACTACGTTCAAAGCAACGAACTCGGGATGGATTTTTCAATCGGTATCAACTACAGGATTCAATAAAAATTATAAAAGCTATTTATATGGCTCTGGCGCTTGTCAGGGCCATTTTTTTTGTCATATTTCAAAAGTGATTAATGTGTATTTTTTTATCTTTGATAAAAGCAAACCTTCATTAAAATGTCAGAAAACACAGCAAACATCACTCAGGAAGCGCAGATTGAACAACCGACTTCATCCATTCAATCCAAAGAAGATCATCGACGAGCAGAAAAAATCCAACTCGCAAAAGACATTTTGAGAGGCGTCCATGGTGAGATAGAAGACATGCATGGTCTTTATAAAGAACTAAAAAAATATGGCAAATTTAGCCTGGCGCGGAAGATCCTTTACATTTTGCGCAAAAAACAACCGAATGACTTAAAGCTGTATCAACAGGAAGCACTTTGCACTTATAAGGACCCCGACCTGCCTTCAGATATTAAATTTGAAAAAGCCATCAACATTCTTCAGGAAGCTGAAGATTTGGAGACGACAGAAAACACCGAAACACTGGGTCTCCTCGGTGCTATTTATAAAAGAAAATGGCAATTTGACAATCAGTTCTACAATTTAAAAAAATCAAAATATTACTACTATCGCGGCTATAAAATTTGGGTGGATCAAATTGAAAACAACACCCCTGACACCGATTATGGCTATACCGGTATTAATGCGGCTTACATACTCGATCTAATGGCTAGCTTACAAACAGAAGAAGTGAGAGAAATAGGCGATCAGGACGATTTGAAGGAAAATTTAAAAAAACTCCAGCTCGCAAAAGAAATTCGAAAACGAATTATCAAAGAGCTTTCCTTAAAAATTGAGGAAAACCCTCAGGAAGCTTTTTATTGGGTTTACACTACTTTGGTGGAAGCTTGCCTTGGTGTCAACCAATTTGGAGAAGCAAAGAAATACTGGAATTTGGCGCTCGATAAAAAACCTGACAGCTGGGAACTTGAATCCACCAAAACACAATTGATCCAACTCAGCCAGATTCTTTTAAACGTCAAAAGTCAGGAAACACAGCTGGCGGAAAAACTAAATGGAACTGCTTCTGAAATACTAATAGACAACAAAGATTTTTCATCTAACTTGCGTGTTTTCTTAACGTCGGTCCTGGAAGTGGACGCCAAAGCCACTGACAAAATACTTTGCGGAAAAGTTGGACTGGCACTGTCCGGGGGAGGGTTCCGAGCTGCATTTTATCACATTGGAGTGCTTGCCAAAATGGCGGAGTTTGACATTTTGAAGCACATAGAAGTGATTTCCTGTGTCTCCGGAGGATCGATCATTGGCGCTTATTATTATTTGAAACTCATACAATTATTTGAGCAAAAAGAAGACAAAGAAATAGGGCGAGAAGACTACGTCAGAATCGTCAAAGAAATTGAAATAGAATTTTTAGAAGCCGTAAAATCCGATATAAGAGGTAGGATTTTTATGAATCCTTGGGATAATATTAAAATGGCTTTCAACAAAAACTATTCAAGAACTGATCGCCTGGCAAAATTGTACGAACGCTATTTTTACGAAAAAATATTTAATGAAATTCTAAAGCAAAGAAAATCCAGGGGGATAAAAAGAAACTGGAACGGGCATATCCGAATGCGTGATTTGTTCATTTTCCCAAAAGACTACGAAGTTGGTGGTTTTAATCCAAAAAGGGATAACTGGAAACGAACTCACAAGATTCCCAACCTAATCCTGAATGCAACCGCTTTGAATACTGGTCACAACTGGCAGTTCACAGCTTCTTGGATGGGCGAACCACCTGGCAATATCGTAAAAGAGGTCGATGCCAAATACCGCTTACGCAGAATGTATTACTGGGAAGCTCCCGGAAAACACAAACATTTGGGACTTTCGGAAGCCGTAGCTGCTTCGTCAGGAGTTCCAGGAGTGTTTCCTCCATTGACACTCGATAAACTGTATCCCAATCAGCGGGTGCAGTTGGTAGATGGCGGAGTCCATGACAACCAAGGAATTGTTGGATTGACGGAACAGGAATGCCAGCTGCTTTTTGTGAGTGATTCCAGCGGACAACTTATGACTGTAGACAATCTTGGTAAAAATCCCGTCAATATTTTGTCTCGTACCAACAGTGTTTTGATGGAAAGGGTCAGAGAGTGTCAATACCTCGATCTAAAATCCCGGTCAAAGTCTTCACTCATCAAAGGATTGATGTTTGTCCATTTGAGAAAAGGATTGATGAACAAACCGCTCGATTGGATCCATTGTGAAGATCCCCATGAGGCTTCGGATTCCGCTTCAGCTTTTTATGAAAAAGGAGTTTTAACACAATACAACATTCGGAAAGATGTCCAACAACTTTTGGCTTCTGTGCGAACAGATCTCGATGCTTTCAACGATGCAGAGGCTTTTGCGTTGATGTATTCAGGTTATCAAATGACCGAATATGAACATCTTTTGTCTACAACTCATAACCTCCCTACTGAAAACAGCATTTTGAATAAAGAAAATTGGAATTTTGAAACAATACAGGAATTGGCTGTAACTGCTGAAAAGAGCGTTTGGCTCAAAAAGCTTTTAGGCGTTGGACAAGGTCTGCTTTTTAAATCTTTTTATTTAAGCAGGTGGCTTACTGCTTTTGCATCGATTTTTGGAATGGTCGTAATTCTTGGGATAACCTATTTGTTTTACAGTAATTGGGACGCAGATCTTTATAACTTTCAACTTTCCGTGAATCAACTTGGCACTGCAATTTTATGGATCATTGCCGGTCTGATACTTGGAAAGATCATCATGAGCGTCATCCAATACAAAGACACATTAAGAAATGCCCTTCGCGACCTCTTGGTTGCCATTACCGGCTCTCTGGTGACAGCATTAATAAATCCCATACTAAACTGGGTTTACCTTAAAAAAGGAGACAAAGAAGCCATCGAAGAAAAGAAAAAGGAGTGAGGTTTTGAGTAAAAGGATTAAATGGTCGATTTTTAAAAAGTTTGCTAAAATTAGCCTTGTAAACAATTGAAATGAAAGAAATTAAAAATGAATTACTCAAGTATTTAATAGAGCTTTTTATTGTAGCTTTTGGAGTTTTTCTGGGAATAATTATAAGTGAAAATAAGGCCAATAATCAAATTAATAGAAATGTAAAAAATTCTATTACCTACATAATCGACGAATTAGAAACCAATTCTGGCAATTTAAAAAAGTCGATTAAGTATCACGAAATGATTAAAGAAAATCTTAGCTCTTTTAGATCATTAAAGGAAAAAGATCTGTTGGCTCCATATTTTGGAAGCCAAATATTTCACTTTACAAAAATAAAAGGTTGGACAGGTATAAATCTTCCGAAATTTGAGAATATTGCTTTTGAAAGTGCAAAGATCAGTGGAATATTTCAAGAAATGGATATAGCGTCTGTTCAAACCATTTCAAGAGCTTATAAGCAAATAGCTTTTAATGAAGATTTTGGTAAATCATTATTTGAAAAAATGATCGCGATGAACTCTGAGACTAAAACAATCGATGCAATAGGTATGATACAATTATTAACAACCGATGTTTTAAGCTCAGAGAAATCTTTAGATCGTGAGTTGGAGAAGATTTTAGCGAAAATTAAAGATGAGCAATAACATTCAAAATTCGCAGCATTAGTCTTCGCCATTTAACAACAACCACCTCCATCATAGAAAAACGTTGAATCAGAAATAAAAATATCCTTTCTACCAAGATCTGCTAATGCTCCACCGGTTTTGTCACAAACGGCCAAAGGCTGGTTTTGCAAAAGGACATGGCCTTTGTTGTCATCGAAGTATTCTTCATCACCAAAATAAATAGCCGTTTTACCGGTAAAAACACACGGTCCGTCTTCTGGCATCGGGTCTTTTATCGCGCAGACTTCAACACTTTCGATGTAGATATTTTCATCAATATCATAATGATTCGGCGAAAGCATTCGATATGGCCTTTTTGCCCTAATTTCAACAGTTCCAAAGCCAACATCTGTTATTAATTTGATATAATCCTTTAAAGGCAGTGAGCCACTCAGGCAAAGTGCCCGAAGCTTTTCATCTTCCCGAAGATGTTGCGGAATATGCATATCGCAGATTGGATCAGACATCACCAGCCTTCCATGTGGTTTCAATATCCGATACATTTCCTGCAAGGCTTTTCTAAGGTCATCTTCTTTAAAAATATTAAAAAGGCAATTTTGAGCAGCAACATCAATCGAAGCATCTTCGACCGGCAAATGCAACGCATCTCCTTTTTTCAATTCTACAAATTCGGAACTAAACCAGTCATTCTGCTCTTCAGCTTTTATAAAATTTCGACGGGAAGCGGCCAGCATTTCATCTACGACATCAACACCTACTACTCCACCCTTTTGGCGACTGAAGTAAGCAAATTGCAGCAATTCCATGCCGCCACCAACTCCTACGTAGAGAATCTTTGGGTTGTTCACCAAATCCCTTGGGTGTACCGTAGTTCCACATCCATAATTCATCTGCAACATTATATTGGGGATATCAAGTCCGGGTAATTGCCAAACCGGAGTAGTTGTGCAACAAAGACCGATTTCAGGATTCTCCGCAGCTTTTTTATACACATCATGTGTGGTATTTAAATATGACATTATTTTCTGAGTTTATTTTTTTGGTAAAAAGGTCATTTTGCTCTGGAAAAACCAAAGCGAAAAAATGGATTAAAAATTCAAGAAACTTCAAAGCGGGGGAGCCCGAAGGGGTAGAAATCT
>JANQFJ010000059.1 GCA_028277915.1 Saprospiraceae bacterium | reverse complement strand
TTTGTAATACTGAACTGGGAACAAACATCGATCGGGAATATGCCACTGTTGAGGTTGGAAGTGCTGAGATTTTTAATTATCCATTTATCCACATGACGGGACATGGCAATGTGGTTTTTTCAGACTCTGAAGCTGAGAATCTGCGAAATTACCTGATCGGAGGTGGTTTTTTACACATTGATGATAATTATGGTATGGATCCTTTCGTGCGAGCTGCGATGAAAAAAGTTTTTCCGGAAAAACAGTTAATTGAGTTGCCATGGGAGCATGAAATTTATCACCAAAAGTTTGTTTTCAAAAATGGTTTACCAAAGATCCACAAACATGACGATAGGCCACCACAAGGATTTGGAATTCTTTGGGAAGGGCGATTGGTTGTTTTTTATACCTATGAGTGTGATTTAGGGGATGGATGGGAGGATCGTGATGTTCATAAAGATCCGGAAGAAGTACGTCAGCAAGCTTTAAAAATGGGTGCTAACATAGTGCAATTTGCTTTTGAACAGTAAATTTTATTCCCAGATTGTATTTCTTTTTTGTTTGATGTATTGTTTAATATTGAGCCAGAACGCTACAAAAAGATAAAAAATCACTGGCGATCCCATCGCCGCAAAAGTTAAATAAATAAAATACAATCGCACTTGTGTAGTGGCAACACCCAGTTTTTCACCCAGGTAACTACAAACACCAAAAGCAGATCGTTCCAATAAATATTTCATTTTGTCGAGCATAGCAATCTTTGGAATTATTTATCCAATTTTATTAAAAACGGATAAATTATACAAATATTGAGCACTGTTTATGTTAAAATTGGTTGTCTCGGTGTCAATTTGGGGTGGGTAATCTTAATATTTTTGGAACTTTTAGCCAATTTTTACTTTTCTTCCGGGCAAGTCATTCCATGCTTTTGAATGTGTTTGAATGCCTTTTTTGGAAATAACCCAAAGTATTGGTTTTGTTGACTTAATCCTTGGTTTTGGTCCAAAACCATCCGTAAAATAAATCAATGCATCCGGGCGTACTTCGTTTGAAAATCTAATTGGTTCGTTAAAGTCAGTATTTCCTCGCCCTGTGACCATTTTTGGAGGGCCCCCTGCATAGCTATACTGTCGATTAATGATCGTGTCGCATTCCACAATCTGAATTTCTGCTCGTCTTTTCCACAAATGATTGATTTCTGTAAAAAAGAGATCAAACTCAGTTTGTTTAATACTTTTGGAAGTGTCAACGGCAACAAGAATTCGGAACTGCCTGCGTATGCTGGTTCCCGGAAAAGTTCCAAATCTTTTTGAACTGCGACGAATGGTGTTGGTTAATTTTGTCCTTTTGCTGCTGCTGCAAAAAAGACGAAACACTTGTTTCCAATTTACTGGTCGGTAATTTTCTGTTTTAAAATGATTTAAAAATTCTACAAGTGGCCTTGGAAGATCAAATTCTTCTTTTGAAGCTTTTGAAATTAATGCATCCAGAATGATTTGTTTTCGAAATTGCCATTTCAATTCTCTGTCTATTGCCGTTTCAAGCTGAGTTTTCCAGTTTTGATAAAAGTCAAAGTGGTTGGAGTCAATATCGATTTTGCCAGTTAATTCACTGGTATTTAGTCCTATCGATAGTTTTTTGTAGTAATATTCCAAAGATTGGAAAGGCCTAAGTTCCAGTCTTGGAAAAAGTTTTGGCAGAATTAAATCATCACTATCTTCTTGTAAAAATTGATTAACCACCAATTCGGCTGAAGCGATGAAATTAGTATACTTTTCAAAATCATGAATTTGTGTATCGTGGTTAAAAATAAAATGAAGGATTTGTTTTTTCAATACATTGGTCCGTAAAAGAAGCGTTTGAATTTCATCATTGGATTTTAATTGATCATTCCAGAATTCAGGATCTACATACAATTGAGCAATGTTTTGATTTGATTGGATCAAAGAAATTCCAAAGCATTTTTTTTCGATGATCTTAACAGATTTTGCTAATATTCGCCCATAGAACGGCTCGTTGATGAGCAGATTGAGGATTATTTGCTCCAATTCTTTTTGAGCCAGAATTTTTTCAGGATCATTCATGTACCGACAAAAATAATAAGCCTTTTCAGACCATGCAAATAAGAAAAAGCCATTGCCCGAATGGACAATGGCTCTCATTTTATGTAATCAATTTTAATTTTTTAATATTCCTGATGAGCGCTTGGAGCGACCGCAATGGACTCCAATATTTCGATTTTGTCAGAATAGATTTTTTTGGATTTTCCGTTGTAACTAACTTTTAGCTGGACATGGTATTTTCCAGGATTTTGATAGGTGTACTCTATTGTTTTGCTTCTTGGATGTAATACCTTGCCATCGCCCATAATCAGGTTGTATTTGGCTTTTTTATCAAAACTTTCAATCGTAAACTTCATTTTTTGGTTGGCTTCATTTATTCCATCAATCTTAAGCTGTGTATTCGAAGAAATTTTTTCGAATACATTTTCTTGTTTGATGGGGATTTGAAGATTAGCTTCCAAAACTGGAGTTAAAACGTTTTTGGTAATCTGACTTGTAGTTTTTGAAAGAGTACTTTTAAAACCAAATTTAAAGGTGTAATAGGCTCCAATAATGCCAACAATAATCAGTAGAATAACAATAATTCGCTCAGTCTGTAAAGATTTAGGGGAGTAATCCGGTTCATATTCAGGTATGTTGCTTAAATCGACATTTCTATCAAGAGAATTGTTAATGTGCTTCATATGGATTACAATTTGAAATTGAAATAATCGGTTTTTATATTGCCCGTGTTGTAATAAAAACAGTGTTCGTTTTGCCGAAGGTCTTTGTTTTTGACTTTTTGTTAATCCTGAAAAGCAACCTGGTATAAAGTCAACTTTTGTGGATAATTAATGCATCAAAAATCAAGCCGCCTTGTAGCTTTCAATTTCAGTTTTTATAGCTTTCTATTAAAGATATCGTACAATAGTTTTTGTATAAATGGCCTCTTTCGATTCTAGGGTCGATCGAAATATTGATTAAGTAGTATGAGGTTGTTCTCTTGGAAAGTTTCTGTTTTCTCGTAGCGAAATTGGGTATTAGCCTCTTATTTTAGATTATTCAGGAATACGTACAAATATAAATTATTTTTATTTTATTATCAAAATAATTTATAGTTAAATATTAAAAATATGAAAAGATGAAAAAAACGCATCCGCCTATAAATCAGGCAGATGCGTTTGTATATTTGTATGAAACCGTTTACAAACTAGCAGTGATTTTTGGATTTTTATCATCCAAATCTTGTTTTGGCGAAAGTAACCAAAGACTGCCATAATGGTGCAATGCACTGGCTTTTCTACGCCCTTTGTCTCCAACTCCTGTGTACAAATCTACTCGTCCAGGCCCTTTAATGGCTCCTCCAACATCCTGTGCGATTAAAATCCGATAATCGAAATGGTCGATTCGATTGTATTTGTCAATGATTGGAACTTTTGCCAATAAACAACTACCTAAAGGAATGTACCGTTTATCAACTGCAATTGAATATTCCGTCGTCAACGGGACATGCCCAGCGCCTTTTGGTGTTTTTTGATATTTAACCAAACTGAAGAAAACATATGATTCATTCACAAAAAGTACCGGATCAATCAAATGAGGGTTTTCGCCAAAAAACCGCTTTATTCTTTTCAGGGATACATTTTGGGCGTTAGCATAACCATTTTTCATCATATATTTACCGACACTTCTATATTTATGACCATTGGTACCGGCAAAAGCTAAAATTTGATTGCTGCCATCGGGATATTCAACAATTCCGCTCCCTTGGATTTGCATGAAATAAATATCCAGAAGGTTTTTGGTATAGGCAATTTCCAAACCTTTTCCTTTCAGTACTCCTTCGCCATCAATTTGGCGTCGGGTAGGCAATTTGCCTGTCCAGTTTTTAGGACGAGCATAAATCGGATATTTGTACTCATCAGTTTGAACACGGCTAACTTTTAAAACAGGCGTAAAATAACCAGTGAAGTAAACACTACCCTGGCCGTCATCTTCTTCCACTTGCATTGCATCTAAAGTAGTCGATAAATCAGGATTGTCTGCGTGCTGCTGTTCGAGAAGTAGTTGAACAGTCTTTTCCAGTTTTTCGATAGAAGGATCAATTTCCCCTTTTGTGCGGAATTGTTCTTTCTTTTTGTAATTCAAGACTTTAAGTTGATTCTTTAGTCCTTTAACCAACTCTTTTGAAAACCTGGGAAGGGTTATTTCGTCAAGCATTGATGCAGCAGAAAACGAAGTGTTTTTTGCAGCAACCAATTTTCCATTTCCATGATAGTCATAGGAATGGCCTGACAAACGAATATCCTTCTCTTCGGTTTGAGGGAATGCTTTGGTTGGTTCGGTTTTAGTGGGATTCTGGCACTGCGAAAATGCCAGCATGATCACTGCCAAAAGCAGCAACCTTTGAATAATGTTCATGGGTATGTACGGGATTAGTTAAACAATCTTGGGATTATAATTATAAAATTCGTTATACAAATATTACACAAATATTTTATATTTCAAAATCGGTCGCAAAAGTATAATTTATTTTCATAAAAACAACCTCAAAACACATTAAACAAACGATTTGGTTCAAAGTTTTAAGATTTTATTAAGATAATGGTTTAGATATGTCAAAAAATATACATTTCACGGGAATGCGTACAGTTTTAAAAGGATGTTGTTAACTGAAAAAATAACGACAAAGATTTCAAAACTTCTCTTGAAACCCATTAAAACATAACTGCTCCGAATACCAGTTAAAAAAAATCCCCCAACATGAAAATGCTGGGGGACATTTTTATTCAAGCAAGTTTTTTCGAATGAGGAAAGTAAATTACAAATTTCCTCTCAACAGCTTTTCGGTAACTAATCCATTATGTGAAATAATTTTTATCAGGTAAATTCCTTCGCTGAGGTTCTGATTTGTATTAAAAGACAATACTTTGAAACCAGGGAGTATGTTTTCAAAAAATTGGCTTTGGATTTTTCTCCCTGTAATATCCAAAAGTTCGATGGTGATATTATCCACGTCTTGTAAATCCAATTCCACATTTATTTTATTCTGAAAAGGATTTGGGTAAACAAGAGCAAAGCTGATATTGCCGGATGCTGGCTCATTAGTCGAGACACCACATATCGTTTGTAAAGTTAAGAAGCTGTAACCACTAATGTCAGTAGGGCAAGCACTTCTAATTTCTATTTCATATTGCGTACAGGGATCAAGATTTGCAATCAAATTAACAGATTCGATGAGCACTGCACTTTCCCATTCAGAGGCTCCCAATTCGCGGTAACGGAAATCATATCCTATAGCATTGCTCGGTCCTTCCCAATCAATATTAAGGCTGGTCATGGTACTATCAACGATAAAATCAGTAGGTGGCGAACATGGAATATTAAAGTAAGCAGTGATTTCATCGCCAGACTCTAAACTCATCGTTATGGCTTCTGAAAATTGATTTGGGCTAAAGGAGTGATTGGCAACTTCCCAATGGTCAAACATTTGTCCGGGCTCCGGAATAGCTGTGAGTGTAAAGTCTATACCGCCGAAATATTCTGCTACCCAAGGGTAGTCCAGACCAATTAGCGTATTAGCCTGCACAGTTCCGGCACCCGGAGGTTGGACGTCGATTATCAATTCGAAGGGGCCAGTAATGCCTTCGTCATCATAACAATCAACAATTCCTTCCGAAATCACCGTGCATCGGGTCAGGATAAAATCTTTCAATTCCTGGACATTGTCTTCCCATTCTGAGACCGAACCGCCCCAGGTATCAATATGTCTGGGCATTTCTGGAGCGATCCTAGCAATCATTGAATCCAAAAGCCCGATCATAAAATCACAGGTGAAATAAGTATTATTTAAATCAGCATAGCGACTGATGTAAAGTGCCAAAAAGTCTTCATTATTTAAAAGTGCATTAAAAATTGGAATATGCCCCTGACCACCTGGATCCCCCAATACTTCAGGGTTACAAGGATCTGCTGTCGGACTTTGGTCCGGTACACCGGTATAATTGATATAATGCCCAAAAGTTGCATCTTCATCCCAGAGAATATATCGCCATTTTTTGGCACCTCCGGTAGGTTTCCTACCTCTCCACCAGCCGGTGTTCCAATTGAGCCAATCGCTGGAAACATTATGAGAATGTAATATCACATAATCAATTAGACTCAGTACGTTGTATTGTTCACTGACAAAATCATAGTTAGCAGGGATGCTCATGTCATTAGCTAATATAAAATCTCGTAATGGGTACCAATCATCCCAACTTCCATACTCTTGCCAGGTGCCTCCCCAAGTTTTTAGAAAATCAATCCATTTTCTGCCTTGATTGTAATAAAATCCGGTATAATCATGGTCATCCACTTTTTCACGCATTTCATAAACACCCCAATATTTACCATTAGCGTAGATAATGCATGGCTCATAAGTTCGCTCATCCATATCTAATCCGGCATGTTGAGAAAGGGTGTGGACATAGGCATCGCGAATATGTGCTCCACCATTTTCAAAAGGATAATTGTCGTTGGCAGCAGCTTTCAGAATTATTCTTTGAAATTCATTTCGGTTTGTAAATTCGGGAAAAACCTGGTGTTTTACTGCGTGGTCATCGCCAAATTGATCGCGGGTTATCCAATCGATACCTCTTTGGGGATAAGCCCAGGAATCATTTCCATGTTTGTTGAATTCTCCAGTTGCACCAGCAACCCTTGCACCATTTTCGTCAAAAAGTTCAAAAGTGCCCCATGGGTCAATCTGCCAGCCACCCAATAAATCCTCCAATTCATCTCCAGAAACGGAAACTACAGGAATCGTGTGTACTTCATCAATAAAATAGGTGTGAAAATCAATAAAGCTCGAAGGAATATTTGGATCAGGGTTTATAGCGATTGCCTTAACAATCGATGTTGCATGGATAATAAAAGGACTACTATAAACCGTAGAATTTGCATCAGGTGTCGAACCGTCTATAGTGTAATATATTGTGGCTCCAGGGTCAGAATTTACTATGCTGACCTCTACAAAGCCTGAATAAAAACCTGCATTTGGAACAAGCTGTGGTTTTGCTGAATAGGGCAATATAACTCCAACGTTTGAAGCCCCTGGGGTCGGATTTAAAAGTATTCCCCAGGCAGAATCTCCATCACTCATTCGCGCCCATGAATGGTTGGTTTGATTTGGAATGGCTATTTCATGACTATCGATGATATTTCCGCTTGGATCAGCAAATACGACTGCTTCACTATTCTTTGTTTGAGTAATTTTAAAGCTGGTGTGAAGGTTGCCTCCAGCATATTCATCCCGATTGGAAGCATAAATTAGTAGAAATCCATTTGCGGGAATAGTCACTCCTGCGGGAATTGCCCACTTTGTGGGGTTGTTCATTTTATCACTTAGATAGTAACCGGATAGATTTACTGAACTATTTCCGGTATTGTACAATTCGATCCAGTCTTCATATTCGCCGTAGTTATCCGTATTATAACTATAATTTGCTGCGGAAAACTCGTTGATCAGGACCTGGGCATCGATATATTTAATTGAAAAAAATATACTCAGAATAAGCAGTGTGGAGTAGGGGTTTCTTTTCATGGTTGAGTGTTTTTAAACCTATTTTCAGTGAGCGGATTGATTTGGTTTGAAAATTAATGAAAAAAACACTCAAACTTGAGTTATAACAAAGCTTTTCAATTTATTGTCGCATTTTAAGCAATTTAAAAATGAAAATGATCAAAGTTGTTTTGAAAGGATCTATTGAATCCTTTTCCTATTCCGGCTTTTGCATTTTCAAGCTAAAAACATGCGGAATACTCGTTTCGAAATCGCCGAACTTGTATTTTCCTTTTTCAATTTCAGTCATGTTTTCAAAACAATTAAAAGGGGAATAGGGGTATTCTAAAAACTCCTTGACTATCAAACCACGCTGCACCAAAGGATTGATTGTTTCATACAGCGAATGTGTCCAGAAGTAGTCTTTGTAACTAATGTTGGCTTTACGATCTGTATAAGTTCCGGTTCCTTCCTCCACGATTGCATCTTCACCTTCAAAATAATTATATTCGATTTTTTGATTGGAAAATTCAAACATATAAAGTGTGGGATGAAATTCGGCGATGAAAAAGATACCTCCGGGTTTTAAGAAATGATCGATGATGGAAGCCCATTTTTCCAGATCAGGCAGCCACGAAGTCACACCAAAAGAAGTGTAAACGATATCAAACAGACCATCCAGATTGACTTGCAAATCCATGACGTTCGATTCCACAAAGCTTGCATCAAGGCCAAGTTCCTCATTCAGTTCGCGTGCCAGTTTGATGCCTTTCGGCGACAAATCTACACCCGTAACTTTAGCTCCCATTCGTGCCAATGAGAGGGTGTCCTGACCAAAATGGCATTGCAGATGCAAAAGGGATTTGCCATTTACCTCATTTTCCAGTGCTTTCAATTCAATCTCCGTGAGAGAATTTCTGCCTTTCATAAAGCTTTCCAGGTCATACATTTCGGAATTTTTGTGCACATCAACACGCAAATCCCATGCTTTCCGGTTCGATTCAAAGTATTCTTTCATAATAATCATTAACTTGCAATAAAATGCATGTGAAGTAATAGAAGTTCCTTTTCAAAATTGTATCAAATTTAATAATCAAAAATGGCAGATTCTAAAAAAAATCAAAATCAACTCAATATCGAACTACCGGAAGAAGTAGCTGAAGGCGTATATTCCAACCTTGCAATCATTTCTCATTCACATACTGAATTCGTTTTGGATTTTATTCGCATTATGCCGAATGTGCCCAAGGCTAAAGTAAAATCGCGAATAGTTTTAACTCCTCCTCACGCCAAGCGTTTGATGCGTGCTTTGATGGATAATGTGAAAAAATTTGAAAATCAGTTTGGCCCGATCAATGAACCGGAACAACCACCTTTTCCACCTATGAATTTTAATACTCCAAAGGCTCAGGCTTAGCCTTTGAGGTGTTTTCAAGGCTGGCAAATCCTAGTTAATTCTGTTAAACCATACAATTATTTGTGGCTTCTACGAAATCTTTCGTTATTTGTTAATAAGACGTTAACGCTAAGCAAGCCTCAACTCTTTTTTGCTAACTTCGTTTTGGAAAACCAATTGTGATCTTTTAAAAAAAAACTAAAACACTTGTATATGCCCCCATTTAAAGTCTTACTTCCTGTCTTGTTTATTGTTTTTGGAGGAATTGGTTACTATTTCTACTCTCAAAAGAAAGAAGTTCCTCAGGAAAAAAATATTCACGCGCTTGTAAAAAAAGGAAAATTTAAGGTCAAAGTAACTGCTACCGGAGAGTTGAAGGCAAAACGCTCCGAAAAGATTCGTGGTCCGCAGGGAATGCGCAATGCCCAGATTCATCAGACCAATATTACAGATATGATACCGGAAGGGACACTCGTAAAAGCAGGAGATTATGTCGCGACATTGGATAAAACTGACCTTGATAATAAGATGAAAGATGCCATGACGGAGATCGAAAAAATGGAAACCCAGCTGGAACAAGCGAAAATAGACACTACTATTGAATTACGAGGGATTCGCGATGAACTGATAAATTTAAAATTTGCAAAGCAAGAAAAGCTGCTGTACGTCGAGCAGAGCAAATACGAAGCAAAATCTGTGATACAACAAGCAGAAATCGATTTGCAGCGAACCGAAAGAGATTACAACCAATTACTCGCAAAATTTCGCTTATCCCAAACAAAAGCGGAAGCGAAGATATCCGAAATCAATGCTTCTTTACGTCAGCAACAATTGAAAATGAAAATTTTGACTGACCTTGCAAAAGAATTTATTATTAAAGCGCCAAAGGATGGAATGCTTATTTATGCGAGAGGCTGGGAAGGCAAGATTGGCCCAGGTTCCCGGGTTAGCGCCTGGAATCCCATTGTTGCCGAATTGCCTGATCTCAGCGATATGGTTTCAAAAACATTTGTAAATGAAGTAGATATCAGTAAAGTCCAAAAAGGACAGGATGTCAGAATTACCGTCGATGCTTTTCCTGACAATGAATACACTGGTCAGGTAATCAAGGTGGCAAATATTGGAGAGCAATTGCGCAATTATGATTCAAAAGTCTTTGAAGTTGTGGTTCAGGTCAATGAGATAGATTCTATTTTGAGGCCTGCTATGACTACAGGAAATGAAATTGTAACCAATATTTATGACGATGTACTTTTTATTCCGATTGAAGCTTTGTTTAATGACAGTGTTTCTTTTGTTTATAAAAAGAATAATGGAAACCTGGTAAAACAAGAGGTGATCATCGGAGCTTCCAACGAAGATGAATTAATTGTCGAACATGGTTTGGAAGAAGGAAACGAAATATTGTTAGCTGAGCCATCAGATACTGAAAAATTGACTTTTGTGCCGCTTGACAAGGCGATTAAAGATGAGATTCTCAGAAAACAAGAAGAAGACAGAAAAGCTCGACAGGCTTTGATGGAAGAAAAGAAAAAAAAGGTTAAGGATGAAAAAATCAGCGATGATAATTCGGGTGGGGGTTTTATAATTTTTAATTGATTAAAAGGAGGAATAACTGAGATTGGTTGTGCAGATGATTTGATATGCGGATGTGCGGATTAATAACCCAATCACCTCAATAACGATTAACCGATAACCACTTTTCCACCTAATTTTTAACCACAAACTAAAACCCATTCAAACTAGCTTCCAACATGGAACGAATACTTTTTAACTTCATATTGGCGATGGAAGGCGTATTCGCTAATAAACTTAGAGCATTTCTCACTGCATTGGGGATCATTTTTGGAGTTGCCGCTGTCATTGCAATGCTCGCTATAGGAACAGGCGCAAAACAATCTATCCTGGATCAAATGAAGCTCATTGGTACCAATAATATTGTGATCGAATCTGTGGTGCAATCTGCTGAAGAGGTAGCAGAGACTAATACAAATAATAACGCTAATCAAAAAGACATGATGCCATGGTCACCCGGTTTGACTTTGGAAGATGCGAGAGCCATCAAAAGGGTGATTCCTACAATTGATGAAATCAGTCCTGAAATTGTTATTTCGACCTCGATCATTCAGTCGGCAAAAATGGAAAAAGCCAAATGTATCGGTGTCACTAATACTTTTTTTGAGTTAAATAATTTGACACTCAGCACTGGAAAGTTTTTTCATTCAAAACATATGGATGGAGGTAAGCCGGTTTGTATCGTAGGTAAAAATATAGCTTCAAAGTTTTTTAGTTCAGGAGAGGTGCTAGGCAAAAAGATTAAATGTGGAAATACCTGGCTCACTATTATTGGAGTCCTAGAAAAACGTATTGCCAGTAAAGAAAGCCTTGAAAATTTAGGTATCCGTGATTACAATTCAGATGTTTATATTCCGGTTTCCACGGCTTTGCTGAGGTTCAAGAACAGAGCCCTGGTTAGTAGAGATGATATTAAACGTGGAGATTGGGACGAAGGCGAGAAAGGTCAAAATTACCACCAGTTGGATCGCCTAATAATCAGGGTTGATGATTCAAAAAACCTTCAGGCTACTGCGGATGTTGTTGGTCGTATCCTGAAACGAAGACACCATGATCTGTTGGACTATGAAGTTACGGTTCCAGAATTACTTTTACAGCAGCAACAAAAGACACAGGATATTTTCAATAATGTATTAGCGATGATTGCAGGAATATCACTATTGGTAGGAGGCATAGGCATCATGAACATCATGCTTGCATCCGTGATGGAACGAATTAAGGAAATTGGAGTGCGACGTTCTTTGGGAGCAAAACAAAACGATATTATTCTTCAGTTTTTATTTGAAGCCATTTTTATCAGTTTGATTGGAGGAGTGATCGGAATACTTTTGGGGATACTATCTGCTAATATCATTGCAGATTCTTTCAATATCCCTGCTATTGTTTCCACCTGGTCAGTTTTACTTTCCTTTGGAGTGGCAGCGATCGTGGGTTTGGTCTTTGGGTTGTTTCCAGCTCAAAAGGCAGCGTTGCAAGATCCAATTTTGGCGTTGCGGACAGATTGAAAATGTAAAAGGAGAGAAGGAAGAAAAGATAAACAGAGATAGAGGATGTAGAATGTGCGAATTAAACTAATAACTTTTTTAATGTGCTAAAGGAGAGTGGAATATGGTAAAAAGGAGCCTACTAAAACTCAATCAACCATTAACCACTTAACCCATAACCACTTAACGTATAACCACAAACAACAAAACCGCGAACCACAAAACTATGAACAAATACTTTTTTCCAATTTCAACTTTTTTCTTTTTAATCTTCCAAAATATTGCAAATACCCAAACCGACACCATTCATGTGAGTTTGCCACAGGTGATACAAATGGCTCAAAGCGATGCTCCTGATGTCCAACTGGCAAAGACCAAACAAACTACGAACTATTGGCAGTACCAGTCTTTCCGGGCTAATTATAAACCTTTAATGGATTTGACTTCGACATTGCCAAACTTTAATCGAACAATAGATGCCATCACTCAACCGGATGGAACCGTAGAGTTTATTCCACGGACTTTGATGGAAAATGAAATCGGTATTTCAATATCACAGGATGTATCGTGGACGGGAGGAAGTATTTTTGCCTTTTCAGGCTTTCGAAGGGTAGATAATTTTGCGACAAGCATAAATCCAAAAACTATTTCTTATTTGTCCACTCCGATAGTTATCGGTTTTAATCAACCACTGTTCCAATTCAATAATTTGAAATGGGACAAAAAGATCGAACCACTTCGCTATGAGGAAGCAAACAGGGAGTTTGCCGAAGAGATGGAGGAGATCGCCTTTAATGCCACACGGTTGTTTTTTGATGTTTTAATTGCTCAGCTTAATGTGGCGGCTGTTGCCAAAAATAAAGCTGACGCAGATACTTTGTTTGTGATTTCAAAAGGAAGGTTTGATGTAGGTAGAATTGCCGAAACAGAATTGCTTCAAATTGAGTTAAGCGCTATGAATGCCGATGCTGATCTCGCTGAAGCAGTGCTTGATCAGCAGTCAAATACAGAACGTCTGCGTAATTTTCTCGGAATTACCAAGTCTATAAGGTTTGACCTGATTCCACCAACTGAAATTCCTGAAATTTTCATTAATCCGGATACTGCTTTAAGATATGCACAGGAATATCGGAGTGAAACAATTGAATTTATGAGGAGGATAAAAGAAGCTGAACGTGATGTGGTTAAAGCTAAGGCTGACAATGGTTTAAATGTTGATCTGTTTGGACAATTTGGTTTGACTCAAACTTCAAATATGCTGAGCGATGCTTACAAAGATCCATTGGACCAGGAAAGATTTAGGCTTGGATTAACACTTCCTATTGCCGATTGGGGAAAGACGAAAGCGCAAATCGAAATTGCGAAATCAAACTTCCAGTTGGAGCAAATGAACGTCGAACAGGAACGCATAAATTTTGATCGTGAAGTTTTATTGAAAGTCCAACAATTCGATCTACAACGCAACCAGGTATTGCTGGGGCTAAGGGCTTTTGAGGTTGCTCAAAAACGATTAGCAATCACTCGCCAGCGTTATCTCATCGGTAAAATTGAAATCGTAGAACTCAATATCGCTATACGTGAAGAAGACGAAGCCAGGAGATCTTACATGAACAGTCTTCGTAATTATTGGATTGCTTACTACGAAATGCGCAGACTAACTATGTATGATTTTGAAAATGATAAACCACTTATCCGGAATATTCAAAAATAAGGAAACTAAAAAAAGAAGAAAGAAAGGAGGAAAACAAAGGAGGATTGATAACTTAATCAACTCAATAACTTTTAACCCTTAATCCCTTAACTACCAAATTTTTAACCACAAACCAAGCTTCACTTGAAATCCTTATAAATTTGCAGGAGCCAATTCCTTGCTGTTAGGGATTCGGTATTTTTTATTTTTTCTTTAACGAACGATCTTTGACCAGGCTCTGATTTGATCGTCTGTGAAAGCAATGTAATGAAGTTTTGGTATGGAAGTCTAACATTATCGGAGATCAGTTTGTTTCGTCTCAAATAGACTCTGAAGGATGCTAGCAAATTATGCAGAGCCTCTTCTTCATTCATTTCATAATAAATCTTCAACAACATTTCTTTGGAATTTAGGGCATAAAAAACATCGGAATACTCCACTTTTTGAAGATATTCAAGCGCTTTTCCCAATTCTTTTTTGTAATAAAATAAATCTGCCAGGTTGTAATTCAGCGCATTTTGCCTGAATTCCTCATCAAGATGGTTTTGATAAGTCAGAATAAACTGTTCTGTCCAATCAAATTGTTTCAATCGCAGTCCAAGTTTAATAACATTTTTGAATGTCCAGGGAGATAGATGATCGTTTTCATAAAGCAAACGTGTTTCAATACCTTTCAAAAACAGGTCAAATGCCTCTTTTACATATTTTTCTTCTTTCTTGCGTACTTTTCGAATGCAAAAATTAAGCGTTGCCAAATACATTTGTTTGATTTCTTTTGGACTAATTCTATTAAAATGGATATCCAGCAGTTGCTTTAAGTTTTCGAAATGAGTTTCTCCGTTTACTTTCGTCAAAGTCAAAAAAATCTGGTAATAAATATCAATGGATGGATGCTGGTGGTGGGGTTTTTTGTTGAGATAATTTACTATCTCTTCAATCATATTATGTTGATAATCAGCAGATAGTACTTTCTGTCGGTCTAGCATTTCGCAGGTGTATTTTAGTTTGCTTGACAGATAAAAGAGATCCAGGTTATCCGATGCATATTGAAGGTTTTTATCAAACCGCCGCAATTTTTGATTTTGAAAAAATTGATCTGCGGCGTCTGAAAGCAAATATTTTTGGTAGTAATAATTCGCATCCCGCAATTCACTGTTTTCAAGTTTTTGAAGTGACTTTTGATAGCGATTTTGGTAGTGCTTTGGGAGGTCTCTTTCAACACAGGATATCAGGATATGATAATCCGGCAATATCCCTTTACATTCATATTTGATAAGCCCGATGTATTTCTCAGCTAGTTTTAGTAAAAAACTCATCAGATAATTGAGATGCTTTTCATTGTACGGCTGATCGGGGAAAACATTGGCATAAGCGTTTTCCCTTTTGGTCTTTTTAATTGAAAAATCAGGAGCTAATTTTTTTAGATAAGCATAAAATTGAACCAATTCCTGATTCTTGTTATAAAACGGAGAACTGACAAAATCCTTAAATTCTCTAAGCTCTTTTGTGTTGAAAGTTTTCAGTAAAGCGATCAGTTTGCTATTGTGCATATCGTATAATTTGTACCAATTAAAACTAAACGATATTTCAATCTAAAACTTCAAAGCAACATTTATTTTTTGTCAAGTGGTATTCAAAAGCAAGGAAAAACTTCATTATTCTCGATAAAAAACAGTGAAATAATATTGATAAATATTTAACTAAATATGCCAGTATATTGATTCGTGTAGTTTGTAAAATACTGATTATGAGCTGATTGAAACCAGATTCTGCGTATGGTTGAATTTTTAAAAACCGATAAAATCTTGATAACTTATCAAAAAAGTAGTTGAGAATGGAAGCAATGTAAATTAACTTTGAAGAGTTGGAGAATTGATTTAGTTATTTAAGAGTGATTTAGTATGAAACCATTGAAAATAATCGGCTTGTTATTATCCTTTTTTCTGCTTTCTCAGGCATTAAAAGCTCAGAGTGTATGGCCTGGTGATGTAAACAATAACGGCATCGTCAATAATGTCGATTATCTATATTGGGGGTATGCATTCGGAATGGTCGGCCCGCCCAGAGAACCTGGAGAGCAGGGTGTTGTATTTGAAGCTAAAAATGTTCTAACACCTTGGGGTGTTAATTTGCCAGGCACATCGACCGATGCTGCTTTTGCAGATTGTAATGGTAATGGGTTTATAGGTGATTTTGAAGATGAAGCAGCTATTATTCACATCAACTATGGTCAGACTCATGGAGTAGTTGATCCGGATAATGTTGTAATTGGGACAGCCGGTGTTCATCCGCATTTGTTTTTTGAAACTGATGCTCAGGATCAGTTTATTGAAGGTGGCTTTGGTGCGCTTTTTATTCAATTGGGTGAGCCTGGCCAACCGGTTGATAATTTTCAGGGGATTGCTTTTACAATTCGCTACGATCCTGATATTATTGGGGAGGAATTGATTGACATAGCTTTTGACGGGCCTTGGACGAGTGATATTCCACTAGTGATGTCCAATAATGATCCTGTCAATGGAATTATTGAAATAGCTGTTTCACGTTCATCCCCCGAACCTATCCAGGATGCATTTGGCCCTATTGCAACTTTATTTTTCATTATTGAAGATGATGTGGTAAGCATGGACGAGGAACTGGAAACTAATTTTTATCTGGAGAAAGTAATTATGTTTGATGATGAATTTAATATTGCTCCTGTGGTTAATGACAGTATAACTGTTACAATTGTGGAGGATCCTTTGTCGAATGAGGATTTGGTCGATGAGTTTGAAATAGATGTTTTTCCCAACCCGGTTGTCGATCAATTGATTATTCAAACTCCTCATTTTATAGAAAAAGTAAGTATTCACAATTCGATAGGTCAAATGGTATTTAACCAAAGATTCCAAAATAGAATTGATGTCAGTTTACAATTAAGCGATCTCCCAAAGGGAATATATTTTGTGAAAGTTTCAACAAGCAAAGGTATTATTACAAGAAAAATAATTGTTAGTCAGTAAAATTGGATATGTAGTAATCATGATTTTTTAATTAAGAGTTTTTAAAGAGTTTAAAGACTATAGAAAAGTATGATCTGTTCAGTCAGGTCATGCTTTTTTTTTCTTCCAAATGGATTTTGCTTAAACTTTCAGAAATGGAATATAGCTGTCATTTATAGCGGAAATACAGAGGATATTTTTATAAAAAATCTTGAAAACTATTGATTTTTGTTTTGAGTGATTTTTAGCATAAAACTATGAAAACCAAATTGTTATACGTGACTTGCTTTTTGATGTAATAGTGAAAAATCTTGATAAATCCAGATTGGTTTTGAAAAGACGATTTTTTTGTATTTGAAAAGGGAAATAGGGTAGTCTAGATTTGTTATTACCAACGATATTGTTGTAATCAGCCTTTTTTAAAACTTAAAAAAATCAAAAGTATGAAAAAGAATTTTTTAAAGATGTTGACCGTTTTTGGATTGCTCATCGTCAGTTATTCGACTTATGGTCAAATTGACTGTGATTGTGATTTTGAATTCGATCCTGTTTGTGTAGAAGTGGATAATGGAGATATTTTGCCGTTCCCAAATGCGTGTTTTGCCGAATGCGAAGGATTTACAGAAGATGATTTTGTAGATTGTGATTTAGGTGGCTGGCCAGGCAATGACTGTGACTGCGAGCTCGATCCTGAAGACGAACCAGTTTGTGTAGAAATCGAAGCTGGAATAATCATCCCTTTTCCAAACGCGTGTTTTGCCGAATGTGAAGGCTTTACCGAAGAAGATTTTGTGGAATGTGAAGGCGATTGGCCAGGCAATGACTGTGACTGCGAGCTCGACCCTGAAGACGAACCAGTTTGTGTAGTATTAGATAACGGAGATATTCTTCCATTTCCAAATGCTTGCTTTGCCGAATGTGAAGGCTTTACTGAAGAAGATTTTGTGGAATGTGAAGGCGATTGGCCAGGCAATGATTGTGACTGCGAGCTTGATCCGGAAGACGAACCCGTTTGTGTATTGACTGCTGAAGATGTTATCTGTGTATTTCCGAATTTGTGCTTTGCGGAATGTGCTGGTTATTCAGAAGAAGATATAGTTGAATGTGATGATGACTGGCCTGGAGATTGTGATTGTGATGATGTGTTTGATCCGGTTTGTGTAGAAATTGAAGCTGGGGTTATCATACCATTTCCAAATGCCTGTTTTGCTGAATGTGAAGGCTTCACTGAAGATGATTTTGTGGATTGTGAAGATGATTGGCCAGGAGATTGTGTTTGTCCCGAAATTTTTGATCCTGTTTGTATCCTCACTGATGACGGATTTGTTTTGACCTTCCAAAATGCTTGCTATGCTGAGTGTGAAGGCTATGGAGAAGAAGATTTTGTTGAATGCGACGATGATCCTTGGAATTGTGACTGTGATGATGACGGAGAAATCGTCTGTGTTGAAGTTGAAGAAGGCATTGTTATTCCATTTCCAAATGAATGCTGGGCAAATTGTTTCGGGTTTATGGAAGATAGTTTTGTGGACTGCAGTGATTTGGAGAATACTCCAATTGAAGAATTATCTCTGATCTTTGATCAAAATGACAGCGGTTTTAATGGAAATAACCCTTCCGAAAATAAATTTGGCCAAAGCCAATCCTCTACAATTGACAAAGCTGTGATTTATCCAAATCCAGTACAGGATTTGCTTCAGATTAAACTGAATACGGCATCAAATACAGATGTTCAAATCAAAGTTTTTTCAATTACCGGTAAAGTAGTTGTTTCCAGCAATTATCATTTAGAAGCTGGCCCAAATACAATCCGTTTGAATGCAAATGAATGGCCTTCAGGTATTTACATCACGGAGATCCAAACCGAGGAGAATAAAATTTCTCTAAAGTTTGTAAAATAGATTAGCTTCCTATTTATCAGTGGTTTAACCTTATGGGTTAAACTGCTGTTTTTTAATCAGGTAAAAAATATAAGTGAATTAAATTTAAAATCGCTAACTCCAATCTTCAGAGTTAGCGATTTTTTTTGACCCAAAAAGCAGTTTTTAAATTTACCTGAGCAATGTGATATCTCCTTTATAGGGTATAACGATGTCATCAACGAATTCAACTTCAACAAGGTATGCAAAAACCGCATTGTTCATTGGCTTACCTCTGAAAGTACCGTCCCAGCCAATTTTAGTATCGTTTGGTAAAAAGTTATCAGCCGAATAAACCAATTCACCCCAGCGATCAAAAATTTTGAGTTTGTTTATCTGTCGAACGCCATTTCCGGCAAAAATTCGGAAAACATCATTTGTGCCATCACCATTAGGAGTGAAAGCGTTTGGTATAAAAACATTTCTGTTTTTATCAACACGCACCAAAACTTCATCTCTTAAAACACAGCCTGTGATTGAGTCAGTAACCGAAATCGTGTATAAAGTAGT
Source organism: Saprospiraceae bacterium (assembly GCA_028277915.1). Lineage (GTDB taxonomy): Bacteria > Bacteroidota > Bacteroidia > Chitinophagales > Saprospiraceae > JAHDHW01. The sequence continues at coordinate 11,927 of JANQFJ010000059.1, read as the reverse complement.
ACTGGTAGGTGAAGCAATTGGTTGGATGCAGTTAATACAGTTAAGACTATCTGTTGGTGTCCATTCGATGAATTGGTAAATATTTGGAGAAACAGTAGCTCTGATCTGAATGCTCTCACCTAACTCAATTTCCAAATCCGGACCAGCGTCCACTATTACTTGCGGTGGTTCATAGAGACTGATCATATCGCTTAGTGTGCATCCGTTGGCATCAATGAGCGTAACTTCGTAGTCTCCACCTGACAAATTGTTGAAAATAGTTGAACTGGTCAGCGGTCCGCCATTTAATGAAAATGAATAAGGCAAAGTACCACCAGAAATATTGTTTATTTCAACAACTCCATTTCCATCACCAAAGCATTCAATGTCAACCCCTGACAAACTGAAGGCCAGTGGCTCTGGTTCTCCTACAAAAAATGAAGTTTCGTAAGTGCACAAATCATCAGTTATTGTTAGAGAATAAGTGTCAGGACACAAATCATCGAGGCTTTCGCCTGTGCTTCCTGTGTTCCATAAAAAATTAAGGTCACCATTTCCTCCTGAAGCCGAAACATCTATGCTTCCGTCACAATCTTCATAGCAACTGACATCAAATGTATTTTGTGCAAAAATTAATTCGTTGTAATAATTGATTTGAACCGTATCGCTGGCTTCACAACCATTATTGCTAACGATCACCCAGTATTCCCCTGGTGAATAAACAGTGAAGGTTGGATTTGTTGAGCCGTCAGGCCATTCATAAGTTACATCAGGCATGCTCACATCAAAGGTGTACGAATCCCAATCACACAAAGTGTCAACGATTTCAAGATTAACACTTGGAGTAGTACCAAAAAGTACATTAATCTCATCCGAAAAAACACAGCCATCGCTGTTTCTTGCGGTCACCACATATTGACCACTACTGGTTATCAATAATGTTGGGTCAGATGATCCATCCTGCCACTCATAGGAAATTGCCCCGGGTGTCGTTGCATCTAATGTAAATGAGTTTTGGTCACATACCGAAAAATCAGGACCAAGGTCAATGTTCAATGGAGGAGATAAGTTAACAATAAATGAATCTCTTCGTGTACATCCCGGAATTGTGATATCAACCCAGTAAACTCCGGCAGAATTAGCAGTATATGTTGCATTGGTTGATCCATCCTGCCATGCATAACTTGCATTGGTTGTAGTAGCATCAAGGTATGTAGGATTATTTTCATTACATATGACGAGTTCTGTAGCAGTACTCGAACCATCAAAAACAACGATGTCAATATAAAAAGTGTCTTTTTGATTACAGGTGTTTGGAGCATTGGCAATTTGCATGACCCTATATTCTCCGGCTTCGGTAAAAGTATGTGTTGGATTAGTCAAAGTACTGGTGGCTGTGCCGTGATCAAAGTCCCAAAACAAACTTGTAGCATCTTGTCCAGTGTAAGAAAAATTAACAGTAAAAGGAGCGCATCCGCTGGTTGTTGGAGAAGCAATTGCGGCAGCAGTTACAGTGTTTATTTCAAAATCTATTTTAAAAACGCCAATGTCGCAAAATGTAGATTGAAAAGGTGCATGGGCATTTGGCAATGTATTTAAAGTTCCGGATTGTGTACAGGAACATACACCTTGATAGACTGTTCCACTTTTGTCAAAACGACTGGTTCCTCCATCAACGTGATCAGCATCACCATAATAAGTGCCATATGATAATCCGGTCGCATTGGGTTCCAATACTCCAAGGTAAAAGCTAAATGGTGGCGAATTCGTTTCAATCGCATTAGGCGTTGTTGGTAAACCGGAATCCGCAGAATAACCTGAGAAATAGATATTATTACATTTGTCGACCATGAAGGCAACGGGAACAAAATCATAATAGGAGTTGTTAAATGAGGACCCAACTACTGTGCTATAAACTAAGGATTCCAGATCACTGGTAAAACTTGCTAAAAACTGCGGACTATTTGCAATGTTATAAAAAGTATTAGGTGTGATCGGCATAGTGCCAGTGGTTTGTCCGTAAATGTGTACATTGTTTTCTTCATCAATATCCATGAAATAAGAGTGATCAACACCTGAAGTCCCCCAAAATGTGCCATAGATCATATCTTCTCCATCTGCAGACAATTTAACAATGAAAGCATCTTCTTCGCCTCCGTTCCAATTTGATTGTATGGTACCAAAAGTAGTTGGAAAACTACTAGAACCTGCAATGCCGGTAACATAAACATTGTTGTAGTCATCAAGCCTTAGCCCAAGTGCGATATCTGGCTCGTTTTCACCAATATAGGTGCTCCAAAATAATGTCGAAAGATCACTGTTCAATTTGAACACAACTCCGTCTAAAGCTGGATATAATCCAGCACCTGTGTTATTAAATGTAGTGTTAAATGAACCACTTGTCGTCGGAAAATTACTTGATGAACTACCAGTAGCTATGTAGGCATTTCCTTGGTTGTCTATAACAATTTCACCTCTGTATTTGTCACCATAATTATAAAAAGGATTAGGTGCTTGCCCTTCTGGTTGGTAAGATGTATTTATGCCATCATCTGCTGATCCACCCATGAATGTTGAACCAATTAAGCCACTGCCGTCGGATTTTAATTTCGTTACAATAATATCAAAGTTTCCGCCTTTATTGGGTTGATATGCATTTGGGCTGACAGGATAATCGTGACTATCTGTAGAGCCTAATATATAAAGTTGTTGGTCAAAATCTGTAATCATGCTATAAGGGAAATCTGCTGAATTTCCTCCGATATAAGTAGCATAAATAAGCGTGCTTCCGTTAGGATTATATTTACTGACTGCAATATCAGAATACCCTCCTTCGAAACCAGTTTGAAAAGCGCCAGATGTTGCAGGGTAGCCAATTCCAAAGGAAATCCCTCCGGCATATATGTTACCGCCATGGTCAAAAGTTGCGGTATGGCCAAAATTTGCAGCTCCGATTGTTCCAGAAAGCGTTGCAGCTACAACAGTTGGGTCAATGATCAGTCTTTTAGATTTGTCATATCCATCAGGAAATTCAAAGGTGACCTGCGTGTTTTTCAACTCATATTGACAATTGACTTTTCTTTTTTTGCCTCCGACAATTTGATAGGCATAGGGTTGTTGTTCGATTATCGTTTCTACTGAAGTATAAATAATCAAATTGCCATTATCAATTTCAATGACATCAATACCTTCGTAGTCTAATATAATTTGATTTGGATCGGCTCCTGTTTCCACTATAAAATCATATTTGAAATGACCTTCTGAACTGTAAACTTCCAGATTTATACCTTCATAAATGTTTTGGTAATTTATTTTATTGAAAAGAGGTACATTTGAAACCCAATTTGAGGGATCGTTGCCAAGGATATAGTTGTTGTATCCATCCTTTTTGTCTAAACCTTCCAGCTGAGCCAGTTGTGCATTTTTAAAATGTACTTTATAAGCATGACTTCTGATAACATGAGCATTTCTGATCGAATCAGATGCATACATCACATCATGTATTTTTTCAACATCCTCGTTATTGGAAAAAACATATGTAAAAGCTTGATCCTCAAGATAAACGTTGTTTATTGTTCCAATACCTGCTTTATAACGGACATTGTGGTGCCATTGATTATTATTTTGAATAAATGTGATATCCGTACTTCCGTGATTGTGAATATGATCTGCGTGATTGTGTTGACCGGATAGTTGAACAAAAACCAGAGTTCCGACACAGAAAAGTAAAAATTTTAAAGTTTTGGTATCCATAGCGACTTTGTTGACTAAATTCTACTTAATAACAGCAAAATCAAAATAAAGATTACGTTAGGGGAAGCTTTTTCCTAAAATTACTGCTTATGATTATTAAACGCTTAAATTCTTTTGCGAATGAAAAGACAAAAGCTCCAATAATTCTTTATGGCGGTGGGGAACAAATATTAGGAAGGCAATACTATACAAATATAACGTATTTTTTGCTAAAATAATTTTCCTGTCCGCGAAGGAGGAATAATGCCAAGATGTTTATAGGCTTTTTCTGTAACTTCTCTACCGCGTGGCGTTCGTTGGATATATCCTTCCATGATCAAAAAAGGTTCATGAACTTCCTCTATTGTTCCGGCTTCTTCACCTACTGCGGTACCAATAGTACTGATGCCTACTGGCCCTCCTTTAAATTTGTGAATAATGGTTGATAAAATTTTATTATCCATTTCATCAAGTCCACCCTCATCAACATTTAGCGCGTTCAATCCATACTTAGCTATTTTGAGATCGATGGTGCCGTCCCCTTTGATCTGGGCAAAATCGCGAATTCTTCGAAGCAAGGCATTAGCAATTCGAGGAGTACCGCGACTGCGACGTGCAATTTCTTCAGCGCCTTCCTGGGAGATAGGAAGATTCAAAATGCCTGCTGACCGTTTTACTATTTTAGTCAAGGTTTTAAAATCGTAATAATCTAAATGACAATTTATACCAAACCGGGCGCGCATAGGAGCAGTCAGCAATCCCATCCTAGTAGTGGCGCCTACCAAAGTAAATGGGTTCAAGGAAATTTGTATGCTTCGGGCATTTGGACCGCTATCAATCATAATATCTATGCGATAATCTTCCATCGCAGAATAGAGATATTCTTCGACGACATTGTTCAGGCGGTGGATCTCATCAATAAAAAGCACATCGTTTTCTTCCAGGTTGGTCAGTAATCCAGCCAAATCTCCTGGTTTTTCCAAAACAGGGCCGGAAGACATTTTCATGTTTGTATTGAGCTCATTGGAAATAATGTAAGAAAGAGTGGTCTTCCCCAAACCAGGAGGGCCATGTAGTAAAACATGATCCAATGCCTCGCCACGGAGTTTGGCGGCCGCTATGAATACCTTTAAATTTTCAACAATTTTTGGTTGTCCGCTGAACTCGTCTAGTTCTTTTGGGCGGAGGGCTCGTTCGATCTGATTTTCTTCAGAAGTAAAGTGTTCGTTTGTGGGATCTAAATGCTCATTCATAAAATTACGGGCTATGCGTTTATTCCAATTCTTTTATGCAGGTTATTTCAACGGCCATTTTTTCGGCCATACAAATACTAACAACGTCTCTAAGTTCTTTATAACCAAAACTAATTTTTTGGCCATCTTTAAATTCAAAATTCTCATCATTCAATTTTGCGGGAAGTAGTTTGTCCCCGTTTTCCAAAACGATTAAAAACTTACAACCATCAAGACCAGTAAAATCTTTGACCGTTCCTGTCGTTTTACATTTAGAAAAATCACCATTGGGGACATCTTTTTTCGTTTTGCAACTCATCACACAAATTAAACAAAACAGCAATATGGCGATTCGCATGTCAAAAAATGGCTTAAATTGTTGCAAATGAAACAAATACGGTAATTTTTATTAAATATTTGATTAAAATGGCTCCTTTTGAAACAAAGGCTTCAAAACCCTTGTTGTAGTTTGTACTAAAAGTATAAAATCAGCCATAAAATGCTTACATTTGTGTAGTTTTTGAGAAAAATAATTTTAACTAAAATACGACTTAAAAATGAGTGGAACAAAAGTAACGATTGAAAATGGAAAATTAAACGTACCGAATGATCCTATTATTCCTTTTATCGAAGGTGATGGTATAGGTCCTGATATTTGGGCTGCTGCCGTCCGTGTTTTTGATGCTGCTGTTGAACATGCCTATGGAGGAACCAGAAAAATAGAATGGAAAGAAGTTTATGCCGGACAAAAGGCTATGGATAATACCGGGGAATGGTTGCCTCAGGCTACCCTTGATGCGATCAATGAATACTTAGTGGCTATAAAAGGGCCATTGACAACACCTGTTGGAGGCGGAATCCGATCCTTGAATGTTGCACTTCGCCAAAAATTGGATCTTTATGCTTGTGTACGCCCCGTAAGATGGTTTAAAGGTGTACCTTCTCCAGTCAAAGAACCTGGAAAGGTTGATATGGTGATCTTCAGGGAAAATACGGAAGATATTTATGCCGGTATAGAATACAATAATGGTACACCTGAAGTAGAAAAAGTAAAACACTTTTTGATTGAACAAATGGGTGTCACCCAGATTCGTTTTCCAAAGACGGTCTCACTTGGTGTAAAACCTGTTTCTGTGGAGGGTACAGAGCGACTGGTTCGTTCGGCGATCAATTATGCTTTAGAAAATAATCGCAAATCCGTAACCCTGGTTCATAAAGGAAATATCATGGAATTTACTGAAGGTAAATTCAAAGAGTGGGGTTACGAGTTGGCTAAAAAAGAATTTGGTGCTGTTGATTATGAAGGTGGACCATGGCAGGTCATAAATCAAAACGGTAATCAATTGATCATCAAAGATGTAATTGCTGATGCTTTCTTACAACAAATCCTTACAAGACCTTTAGAATATGATGTGATTGCCACACTTAACCTCAATGGAGATTATATTTCTGATGCCTTGGCAGCAATGGTTGGTGGAATTGGCATTGCCCCTGGAGCGAATATTAATTATGAATCTGGAGTTTCCATTTTTGAAGCCACTCATGGTACTGCACCAAAATATGCTGGATTGGACAAAGTAAATCCGAGTTCAGTAATTCTTTCAGGGGTGATGATGTTTGAATATATGGGTTGGAAAGAAGCCGGAGAATTGATCATCAGCGGTATTGAAGGAGCGATTGGTAAAAAACGAGTGACTTACGATTTTGAGCGATTGATGGATGGAGCGATGAAATTGAAATGCTCAGAGTTTGGTGATGAAATTATCGAAAATATGGCAAAAGAAACGATGGTTGGATAAATCGTTCTTTTGTGAAAAATTATAGAAAAGGTGTTGTCTTTTGACTGAGATGACACCTTTTTTTATTTACAAAAAAGAAAAAACATTCGAATTTAGATTATCCGAATGTTTTTCTAAAAATTATCTTTTAGTGAAAATGATTATGCGGAGAATGACGTACCGCAACCGCAGGTATCTTTAGCATTTGGGTTGTTAAATGTAAACCCTCTGTTATTCAAACCTTCCATCCAGTCAATTTCTATTCCCAGCAAATAAATTGCATGAGCTCTTTCCATAAAAACTTTCATACCCTTAATTTCGTAAACATCATCATTCTCATTTTGCTTATCAAACCCCAGCAGATAGGAGAATCCAGAACATCCACCTCCTTTTACGCCTACTCGTAAACCATGTTCTTCCGAAACGTTTTGTTCAGTCATAATCCGATTCAGTTGCTTTACAGCTCCGTCAGTTAGAGAGATAGGTTGAGCTATTATATCTTCATTTGTGTTACTCATTTCTATAATTTTGAATGAAAAACAAATTTACATAAAAAATAAACGTGGCAAAAATTAACCCAGTTTCATTCCAGATTAAATAACAATTTTGATGCTAAAATAGTTGTTACAAAAACAACTCTCGTCGTTATAATTGAGGAATATTTGTAAATCGCGGTTCAAGCTGCTATTTTTGCGTGAAAATAAAATAGAATATATGCCTGTTTGGTTATCCGTCATTTTAGAAATTATAAAAATCACAGTTCCGGCTTTGATTGTTTTCTTTACTGTTTATACTTTATTGAAACAGTATTTAGAAAATCAATATAAGCTCAGGATGCTCGACCTCAAGCAAAGTCAGACAAAAACCACTACAAGGTTGCGATTGCAGGCTTACGAAAGGCTTTCTTTGTTTTGTGAGCGTATTTCGATTCCCAGCCTGATCCTTCGCTTGCGAAACGAAAAAATGAATGCAACCGACTTGCGTCTTGCTATCATGATAGCTATTCAAAAGGAATTTGAGCACAATATCACCCAGCAGGTTTATGTTTCTGACCAATTGTGGCAGATCGTAAAAATTGCCCGCGATGATGCAGTCAATATTGTCAATTTGGTGTACAATTCAATTGAGCCTGAAACGACAGCGAGGGAATATTCTAATGCGATCATCCATTATTTGGAAAACCGCGAATTCGTATCTTCTGACAAAGCCCTTCATGCTATCAAAAAAGAAGCTGGTTTGTTAATGTAAAGTTTTTATTTAAAATAATTGAAAGGAATAAATCCCTTTTTGAGTAAATGCTTAAAAAGGGATTTGTTATTTTTGAAAATGAAGAAATGTATCCTAAAGACCATTCTTTCCCTAATTTCATTGCTTGCAATGAATTCCTGTGTAAAAGTGAATCACATTGCCGGCTACAAAGCAATTTCCTACCAAATGAATGATTCTATCAGTCCTGTTGGAGATTTAAAAATTGATAGTTTGATCAAACCGTACAAAAAACAGGTTGATATTGAAATAAATAAAGTGATTGGCTATAGTGCAAAGAATCTGAACATGTCATTTCCGGAATCTACATTGGGAAATTTTGTTGCTGATCTGATTTTTCGAAAAGCAAAGCAGTATAATGACGATTCGGTTGACTTTGCATTCATTAATTATTGGAGTATTAAAATCGATGGGATACCAAAGGGAGCGATAAACAAAGGGCAGATTTATGAATTAATGCCATTTGAAAATCATCTGGTAATTTTAAAAGTAGGTCGTGATGAAGTGTTCCAATTATTTGAAAATATGGCAAAAAAAGGTGGTTGGCCAGTGAGCAAACAGGTCAAATTTCAAATTGCTGATGAAAAACCAATAAACATTTTCATCAATGGGAAACCACTGGAAGATGATAAAACTTATCACATAGCATTATCTAATTATCTGGCTAACGGAGGAGACGGATGTTCCTTTTTTAAAGGAAAAGATCGTGATGAGATTAATATTTTGATAAGAGATTTGATAATGCAAGGGATCATCGATCAAGAGCGTAAAGGTGAGCCAATCACTGCTAAAATAGAAGGCAGAATATCCTTGAAAGAATAATGTTGCTTTATATGAAAAGAAGATCATTCCTCAAAAAAGCCGGGACAATTGGCATATTGGTTGGAAGTAATGCCTTTCCTCTGCAAGCCTTTTCTGATACAGAAATCACAAAACTTACCGTTTTGCATACTAATGATGTACACAGTAGGATTGAGCCGTTTCCGATGAATGGCGGTTTATATCAAGGCTTAGGAGGTGCTGCTAAACGGGCGGCATTGATCAATAAGATAAGAGCTGAAGAAAAAAATGTTTTATTGTTCGATAGCGGGGATATTTTTCAGGGGACACCTTATTTCAATTATTTTGGAGGAGAGCTTGAATTTAAGCTGATGTCAGCAATGAAATACGATGCTGCTACTATCGGAAACCATGATTTTGATGCAGGGATTGATGGTCTTTTTAGGCAATTGCCTCATGCCGATTTTCCTTTTGTGACTTGCAATTATGATTTTTCAGATACCATTATGAATGATCAAACCAAACCATATGTAATCTTTCAAAAGGCAGATATTCGAATCGGTGTGTTGGGACTTGGGATTAAATTAGAGGGGATGGTTCCTCAACAATCTTTTGGAAATACGCAATATTTGGATCCAATCAAAAATGCAAATCGATATGCAGAAATACTGAAATATGATGAAAAGTGTGACCTGGTGATTTGCCTTTCTCATTTGGGTTATTCTTATGATGATGAAAGAGTTTCAGACGTCATTTTAGCCAAGAACAGTAAAAATATTGATCTGATTCTTGGTGGTCATACCCATACTTTTATGAAGGAACCAGACAAATATTTCAACCTGGTTGGAAAAGAAGTACTGATCAATCAGGTTGGATGGGCAGGAATGATGTTGGGCCGAATAGATGTTTACTTTGAACGCAACTATAAAACTCGTTGTAAAACTTGTAAGAATTTGATAATAAAATGAGAAAAGTAGAAGAAGAGCTTCTTGTTTGTGTTGCATTTTGTTAGAGCATTAACTTATATTAGTTTTTTCATTTATGTGTAAAAAAAGCCTTGACTTTAGAGAATATAAGGTAATTTATTATACCTTTTTCTGCTAAGTTTTTGATACTCAAAGGAATCCTTTTTTTGCTTAAACTTTCGCTTCTGTCATTGAAAAAATGACACTTGAAATGTTTGAAATATACGACTGATTTTTTTTTAGAAAAGATTAGAATATCATTTCACAATCCGAGATTTTTTTCTCAAATTTGTAGTCTTCCATTATTAAATAACTCTTTGTTGAGATTGCAAAATGAGAGCTTTATAATGGCAAAATCCAATGCAAATGCATTGACTCCTACTTTTATATCTTGCTGATACTTTGAATTCTACACATTTCGGTTTTTGATTATATTAATTAATTTTGGCTTACGCCACTATTGAATCTGGAGAATGGTAAAAACTTGCGCTACAGTCTGGGATAGCTGTCTGCGAACAATTCGTAGGAATGTAAATACTCAAAGCTTTAAAACTTGGTTTGAACCAATTCGGCCTGTTAGGCTGGAACAAAATGCACTGACAATTCAGGTTCCTAATAAGTTCTTTTATGAATGGTTGGAAGAGCATTATGTGGCTCTATTAAAAATGACGATCCGACAAGAACTTGGTGAAAAAGGGCGACTCGAATATCAGATACTCATGGGACCAAACCGGGAACAGGATCAATCTTCAAAAATATCTGTTAAAAAAGATATGAATATACCTGGTGCAGTTGATACAGGCAGTATAAAAAATCCTTTTGTAATCCCGGGGATAAAAAAAGTGACTATTGATCCACAATTGAATCCAAGCTATACTTTCGAAAATTTCATTGAAGGAGATTGTAACCGATTGGCTCGGTCTGCTGGCTTGGCTGTCGCTGGAAAACCAGGTGGAACAGCTTTTAATCCTTTGGTGATCTTTGGAGATGTTGGTTTGGGAAAAACCCACCTTGCTCAGGCAATTGGAAATGAAGCTTTGATTAGTGACCCGGGTAAAACGGTACTGTATGTTTCCTCGGAGAAATTTACGAATCAAATAATTGAGTCCATCAGAAATAATGCGGTCAATGATTTTGTCAATTTTTATCAGTTGGTTGATGTCTTGATCGTTGATGACATCCAGTTTTTGGCTAATAAAATCAAAACCCAGGAAATATTTTTCCACATTTTTAACCAATTGCATCAAAATGGTAAGCAACTTGTGCTGACTTCTGATCGTCCCCCAAAAGATTTGGACGGAATGGAAGAAAGATTGATTTCTCGTTTTAAGTGGGGGCTTTCAGCGGATTTGCAGGCTCCTGATTTGGAGACCAGAATGGCAATTTTAGAAACAAAAATGAACCAGGAAGGTTTGGATTTGCCTTATGATGTAACTGAATTTATCTGCTACAATATCAAAAATAATATTCGGGAACTGGAAGGGGTTTTGATTTCATTGGTGGCGCAATCAATGCTTAATCGAAGAGAAATAGACATTGAACTGGCAAAAGAAGTCATCAAAAACTTTGTCAAACAAATGTCGAAAGAGATTACAGTTGAGTTTATTCAAAAATTGGTTGCCGAGCATTTCGATCTTCCGGTTGATAAATTAAAAGGCCAAACCCGTAAACGATCCATAGTTATAGCCCGTCAACTTTCCATGTATCTTGCCAAAAACCTAACGAATAAATCGCTGAAAGCAATTGGAGAAAATTTTGGAGGACGGGATCACAGTACGGTGATTTATTCCTGCAAAGCAGTCCAGGATCTTTTGGATACAGACATGATCTTTAAAGACACAGTATCTGACCTTGAAAAAAAGATCAAAATGAGCTTAAACGAAAAATAATGAAAAAACAGACCATTTAAATACACAAAAGGCAGCTCGGTACGAGCTGCCTTTTTTTGTTTTAACAAAGTATAAGTTGTTGATTCTCAAATAGCTAAAAGTGCCTTCATTTTTAATGTTGGCTTTCACAAAATGTAGTTAACTTAAAATCTTTATTGCACTGGTAAACAATTGATTCCTGTTCTTTTAATTCCATATTGATCACATTTCTATTGTGGTACCATCCCCCGCCTTTGCTGGTTTTGGTTGATGAGCATGAAACAAAAATTGTTGAAAACATAAGCATAAAGAGAAAAAAGGAGTAAC
>JANQFJ010000055.1 GCA_028277915.1 Saprospiraceae bacterium | reverse complement strand
CCCGATTTTTGAGCAGCTATAATCGTATAGGCGATCATTGGTTTGCCATCAATAAGTGCCAAATTTTTCATTTTAAGTCGTGTGCTGCCAATTCGAGCTGGAATCATTGCAATCGTTTTCATTTGTAACCTTAGACATTTTTACAAAAATAATGAATAAAATCAGATATTACTGATTTTTAACCTGTACAATGTTGTCATGCCCCCATTGTTTACCATAGCGATCCACAGCCCCGCATAATACATCGTCCTTTCCTAAACCTTGCTCAAAGCCGTCAATCAACCAATTGAGAAAATTGCCGATTCTCTCCATGGCTCGTCCATCTCTGAATGGATCTAGTTGTACAAGTAGTGCATCCCAATTTCCAATCCTTTGGTTTCCTTCTTTGTTTTTAGAAAAATCTGAAATCGCACACCAAAGATCATCCCAATTATGGAAAACAACTTCATTCTTCCCTAAGGCATTTAAATGGCTGTAATGCCAATTATCTTGATCCATTAATAGGGTAGGAACACCGCATAAGGCAGACTCAACACCGGCAGTTGCCGCCCAAATAGTTCCGTGAATTGCCAAATCTGCCGATAGAGCTGCAATAGCTGGAGGAATTCCACTGGACTCAGCCATGAAGAAATGGCATCTGCCTGTTTCAAGGGCTTCCTCAACCAGGTTATCAATCGGCTTCAAACGTTTTCTCAAAGTGTGAGGCTTTTTGGGTTTAAATACGACCCCTAACCAAGGATTTTCAAGCAGTTTATTTAGGTAAAATGAGTACTCTTCACATACCAGGGAGTTGCCGATCGTCCACCTCTCGTCAGTTGAGGAGTTTTCATCAAAAAATGCGATTATTGTTTTTGCGCCATTAGAGCGCAGTTTAGATTTTATTTTCTCCGCCATCGGCGCTAATAACGAAAATCTATAATCCCCTGGATATCCTACTGAAACCTGATATTGAATCCTCGATCCATTCAGCCGCTCTTGTTTTACTGTCAAAGGAGAAAAACTGAACAGAATATCTGCTGCAACAGATAAAAATGGTGAAGGAGTATCATAATAGGACATTTGCCAAACAGAACTTATTCCTCCCAATTCATACATAGCATCTGCTTTTGGAATATGACTGTTATCCCATCTGTACTGAGTTACATGAACTTTAGAATTACTTTGATCAAAAAACTGATACCAATAGTTTTTTAAGTAGTTGTATTTATTTACTTGAAGCCTTAATTCCTTGCTTTCCATCTTGTTAGAACTATCTTTTATCAAACGAGGGAGCTTGTACTTCAAGTTAATATTTGTTGAAAAAACTGGAATATCAAATCCCTTTATAGCCCTACTTTTCAGAGCTATTGAATCCAATTTGTTTCCTATTAATTCCTTGTACTGCTCTTTCTTTAATGGATGATCTGACAAATACGGTAGTAAATTCTCAGCGCAAAGATCTGATTGATGATATTAGGCAAAATCGGTAAAAAGATGTTTTTGGTCAATATTAAATGACCCCATACTTTCTACTGCAATTTTGTATCTATTTGAATTTGAATTTGAATTAATCGTGCAATAAGCGTTTTTCGGCCTCCAGTTGAATGTTTTAATTATATTTTCAGTTTTTCCTGGCCATCTATATACCATCTGTTTAATTATTTCCTTCCATATAACCTTCTTCTTTTTAACTTTGATATCCAGTCCGAATTGATTTGCATATTCGACAATAGACTCCATCCACGGTCTGTAGTCCATTAAAATACTCTTTTTGGAATCATTATTGTCCTCATTTTCAAACTTTACTTTGCAGACATTAATGATAAACAGTGTTTTCCACAGAGAAGAAAATTCAACTTGATTCATTACACTGGCAATCCATTTTTTTAAATACAGAAAAAAATACTGATTGTTGAATGCACTTTGATTGAATAGTTTCCTGTATTCACTCCCTTTTGAGATCAAATCCAGTACATTCTGCAAATCTCTGTAAATGATCTGCCAGCCAATTGTAGTGTTTTTCTCATCTCGAATTTCATCCAGTTTGAAATTCAACTGTTGAATCTTTAAACACCGAATCAAAAAACTACCAAACCAGGGAAGTCTTTTATCTATGTAAAATAATTCAGAATTTTTTGGCCATTTTTTTTCCGATAAGCTGTTCCAAATGATAGCCATCAAGTCTAAAATCGATATGGTTTCGATGATGACGACATTGTTAAGTTGGTTTCTGCTAGTCAAATCTTTTTTCTCGACTGAAACGCTAATATTTAGTTTAAAAATATTGAATATTTATGACTTCTTAAAGATTAGATTTGTGAGTTAATAAAAAACTGTTTCGCTCTTTACCGAGTTCTATCTAGCGCTGAAGGCTATATGGCAGGGAGTTTAGATATGTAATAGCCATAACTCTATACTCAGGAAGTTCAGCATTTCTTTTTCGAATTTTAGAAGTCTGGTCCAAATCCATTTTTTGAAACTACATCTGGCCTTGAAAAAGAAATTATTCCCAATAACTTCTTTGTGTTTATTAAGACCCGATGATTTTGTTGGCAATTTTCTCAGCTACTTTATATTACTTTTATTTAATTGCATCTTGCATTTATCGATTAGCATTTTAGCAACTGCAAAATGCCCCCTTCTATTCCAATGCAAATTATCTGATCCGAATCCATCGTTTTGGATAAGCAACTCATTGATTTTAACTTGGCTTTCACCGTAGATATTTGAAATAATCTTATTATATGTATTTATCCTTTTCCCAACACCTGGGCGAGCACTTTCATAAGCTTGGTTTGCGCATATTTCAAAGTAAAACACCGTTGCACTTGAATATATAAGCTTTACTTTGTTTAAGGTTTTTCTAAATTTGTTTTCAGTAACTCTGTACAACTGCCGCCTTTTGATCAAGGATGGATGATATACATATTTTTTGATTCTTCCAAAAACCCGCTGGCCTGAAAACCTTTGTATTACTGTTTTCTGAAACTCTGAAAATGCTTCTGGTCTGCAATCATTAATGCCAGAGTGAATTATTATTATATCTGGCTCCCAATGGTTTAAATAGCTTATTGCTTGGCTGACTAATTGTTCTGTCGTTAAGTTTCCAAAAGAAAGCTGCCAGAACGTTGAATCGGGAAATTCTTTACGAAGGATGTAAGGGTAGGTTTCTTCTAACTCAGTGGCATCTTCCAATGGAAAACTCCTTGGATTTCCAACAGAGTCTGTTAAGATTAAAAACTTCATATATAAGTTTACTATCTTGAATTGGTCAATTAAATCAAATATGAACGGATAGTGGAAACGATTACTTTATAGCTTACCAGAGATTCTATTTCCTCTTCATCAAATCGAATGTTGAATTTTTTTTGCAGAGCTTCAATCAGCAGGCGATGTTTTTTTCCTTTCCACTGACTCAGTGCTCTTGGAGTAACAGATTCTGTAATTGATTCAATATCAACTTCAAATATGTCTGCCATGATCTGTTTTATTTGATTCTCCAAACTCAATTCCATTGCATGACCAAAAAAAGTTTATATCCCTAATCGGAATTAATAATTTGCTATTCGATAGAAAGTTTCAACGTTAGCCAACTGCTGTGAAATTGAGCACATTCTCTCATATTCACTGCTTAAAAATGCTTTGACTTGTTTGTAGAGTCCAGGTTTGTATTGTTGATCTAACTCGTAATCAATATCAATAAACTCTGTTTGAATTTCACCTCTTTTTTGGAGTTGGAGTTTTTCCAAAGGTCTAAAAATTAGCCGATTTTTTTTTGTCATTAATTCTACTCCCCAACGGCCAGCAGATTCCCAATTGGCAATATACGTGAATAAGGCACCAGACTTGCTGACACCAGATCCACAAAAAACCGAGGCTGATGAGTGCCAATTCAGTGATCCCGAATGAAACATACTCAATTTATCAGGAAAACCTCCCATAAAAAAAGCCATATCGAGCACATGGCTTGAATTTCCCAATAACCATTTTGCCAGAACTGCCTTTGTTTTATTCCATTCGTTTACTCGATGGCTCCATTCAGTAAATTCGAAATGAAAAGAATCAACTCCGCCATCCTGTTCAATGATTTCCTTACCTTTAAGCACTGAAGCATAAAATCGTCTGTTGTAAGCAATAAAAACCTTTGCCCGCTCGGAGTCGGCTTGTTCTTTTATTTTGCTTATTTGCTTTAAATTTAAACCACCAGGTTTTTCCAATAGAATTTTTTTGACACCGTATTTTAGCAGGTTAATCGTTATTTCAGACAACTCTTCAATACCGACACTGACAATTGCTGCTTCAGGAATTTTTGGATTGCCATTTAAAAAATTATCCAGACCACCTCGAACGACTTTACCTCCCGTCAATCGTTCAAAGTTCTGAGCAGCTCTATCACTTCGTCCAATAACACTAACTTCAATCGAAAGTCCTTTCAGTACATTATAATAATCGACAGCCATCCCGCCGGCACCAATTAACCAGATTTTTTCTTCTTTTAATCTCACGATAGGTAATCCACAATGAGTGTTAACCATTAGGACACTGTATCATATACCGTGTCTGTTATGTTTTTAAGAATATAGGGTAGCCCAGGTATAAGAAATCAATGTGGCTGAATTGAATTTTCAATAGTGATTCCAAAGCAAGCACCTGACTTGAGTACTTCCTAAAAATAAGTTGGGATAATCCGCTCAAAACAAGAGCCTACGAATGACTCTTTTCACTTTAGATTTTTCCATCCTGACAATAGTTCTCGTCAGGGGTATAATTATTTAGTTGAGGACTTCAGCAAAATGCGGACGATTCATCTATCCTACATTAACTTCGAAATCTGCGATTTAAGACGTGTTCTTTGTTTTCTCTAATTTGATTCGATGGGTACCTGCCTGTAACCACTGTGTTGCTTTGAACATCTGTATTATTTATATGCGTTTGTGCACCAAACACAACATTGCTTCCAACATTACAATTTCCAATTACCGAAGATCCGGAAAATAAAACAACATAATCCCCAAACGCTGGATAATCGCTACCCACTGCACCTGAGCCTACAGTGCAATTTTGATACACCGCAAAATAATTTCCATATTCAGCGTTTCCCAGCACAGTCCCAATAGGATGAACAAACAAAAACACTTCCGGGAGTTTTATGCTATAGTATGCATCAATTCCATGAAGAGCTTTATTTAACAAGAATATTTTATCTGCAACCTGACGTT
>JANQFJ010000010.1 GCA_028277915.1 Saprospiraceae bacterium | reverse complement strand
TCTCTATGCTATTTTTCATAGTGTTGCTTTCCATTCTTTATTTGTATCCGGAAAGGAATTCCATATTAACCAGCCTGGCTTGGTTCTGTGGGTTGTACTTTGGAGCTCTTGCGGTTTATAATACATATTTTGAGTAGTTATTAAATGGATTTTAAAAAATGTCTTCCAAGTTTAAGTTCTACTCGTTTATTCATCCTCCAATCCCTTTCCTTCATCTTCCCTTTTTCCAAAATCTCAAGAAACCGACCCATCCACTCAATTGAAAAAATCCCATTTTAAAAAAAATCAAAAAAATAATCCATTCACTCATTTGAAGAATTCATTCAATCAATTGCTGTTCGAAAAATTCGAACACGACTGCATATTTGTGTCGTAATTAATTTTTCACAAAACTCATAAAACTCCAAAAAATGAAAAACACATTGTTGAAATTAATCGGAATGGCCATCGTGGCACTTTTCTTTTCTTTAAACCTTATTGCTCAAAACAACCAAAAAATCGAATTGGTCTTTGTAGATCACCTGACAGCTGGTATGATCGAGCAAGACGTTTACATCGAAAAAGTTGAAGGTTCGTGTGAAGTCTATCGCGTACTTCCACAGGATAGGGAAAAGTACCTCGATGCTGAACTTTTCACTACGGCAGAAGCAATTAGCCATGACCCAATCTCAGTCGAAAAAGCAGGTCCTTACAAAAAAGGAGAAAGCTTTGGCATGACATTACGCGAATGGTTGAGCGCAAAAGGTAAGGTGGACTATGTCTGTGAAGATGGCTGGGGTGTTGTAGAAGCTGATTTTCAAAATCTAATGCCCAACGCTACTTACACAATGTGGCATGCATTTTTGGCTAAGCCACCGGCAGCTCCTTTCACTGGATTTTTGGATCTTCCAATCGGTGATCGCGATGGTTCGCAATCAGTTTTCACCACTGATGAAAATGGAAATGCAAAATTCAAAATTCGCTTCGAAACTTGCCTCCAAATGACGGAAAGACAAATCGCTGCTGTTTTGGCCATTGCTTATCACAGTGATGGAAAAACCTATGGTGTATTGCCAGGACCATTTGGAAAAGCAACCCACGTTCAGTTGTTCACCATGCTACCCGAAGAAAAAGATGTTACACAAGCTAGCAAATAGAAAGTACAGATGTAGATCATTTGAAGTCGGTTTGGATAGTTTGTAATGTTTAAAAAATTATGGGATTCCCAAACAATATCAAACCACTTCAAACTACCTTTTCTAAAAAAAATATTTAAAATCAAAACCCCAAGTAGTCATGAAAAACAGGACATTTTTAATTCTCGCCACAATTGGAATTTTCATCTTTGGTTTCAGTGCTTTTGATTTGGATGATCAATTACAAAAAATCATCAAAAACAATAACCTGGATCGAATCACCCAAATTCCCGAGATCGACTCAAACAAAGTTGAATTAGGCCGTCTGCTGTTTTTCGATAAATTGTTGAGCGGGAATAAAGATATATCCTGTGCTACTTGCCATCACCCGAAATTTGCATCAGCTGATGGCCTTCCCTTATCGATAGGGGTCGGAGGAACGGGTCTCGGCAATATCCGCAAAATGGGTGTTGACCGGGATCGTGTTCCACGTAATGCACCTGAAATCTTCAATCGAGGCTCAGAAGAATGGCACACCATGTTTTGGGACAGCCGTGTTTCGGGCTCTGTTGAAGAAGGATTTGATACGCCTGCTGATGAAAAATTACCCGACGGATTGGAAAACATTCTCGCTGTTCAGGCTTTGTTTCCCCCAACATCACGCGATGAAATGCGTGGAGAAATCGGAGATACGACTGTAACCGGCGAAGTCAACGAAATTGCATTAATCAGCCCTGCTGTTCCTCAAATGGTTTGGCACCGTTTGATGATGAGAATTATGAAATACCCAAAATACCAGGAACTTTTTGCAAAAGTATATCCGGACATCAAACAAGAAGATTTAGGATTCCAACATGCTGCAAACGCCATCGCTGCTTTTGAAATCAAGGAATTTACTTTCAATGACAGCCCTTGGGATCAATACATCGGTGGAGATAACGAAGCTATTGCTGAAGAAGTAAAGCGTGGGGCCCTACTCTTTTATGGAAAAGCAAACTGCTCAACTTGTCACAGCGGTAAACTGATGACTGACCAAAAAGCACACAACATTGGCGTTCCACAATTGGGTCCCGGAAAGGATGACACCGAGGATATTGACGTAGGACGATATATATTTACAGGCGAAAAAGAGCATCATTTTGCCTTTAGGACACCACCTTTGAAAAATGTGACTCTGACAGGCCCTTGGATGCACAACGGCGCATACAATTCACTCAGAGATGCAATTTTACACCA
>JANQFJ010000339.1 GCA_028277915.1 Saprospiraceae bacterium | reverse complement strand
GGCGGAATGGCAATGATCGCCGCCTGGTGGGGAATATGGCACTTGATCTCAGGATTTTGTTTGGCCACTTGGTGGAGCAGAAATTGACTAAGAATTATTGGAAAAGTGGCTATTTTTTTGGAAAACCTTCCAACTTCATCACATTTCTGGCTTGATTGAGATGACGTTCCTCGTGGCCCGACAAAATAATGCAAACATCATGAAGGCTGTAGGTTACAAATTTGGCGGCAGGTGAGGTGACAATTGTTTTTTCATGATCCACAATATCTGATTTTTCAATCCAGGCGATCAATTCTTTCTGAGTTTCTAAAAATGTATTTAAAATATCACCCGGAATTTCACTTTTGGAGGGTTCAAACTCCGGTACAGTTTTATTTTTTTTATCGATAATCGGCTGGGTAGTCTTTATCAGCATTTTGCCAAACATTGTAGGCAGAAACGGGATTTTTTCCCAAAAGTTGCTTGGCTTTGTGCCATCCAGCAAAGATTTGAAAATTGTAAAATAAAGCCTGTTGGTCGTTATAATGTGATCCACACATTGACCAACACTCCAACTAGTCGGATTGGGTTTCCAGTTGAGTTGCTCAACATTCAAATGGCTTAGATCCCTTTGGTATTCCATCGTCATCCGATCCAGGGTTTCAAGTATGTCTTTTAAGTAAAAATTATTCATAACCCATATTGTAATTGATTAAATCTCACGGTCACTTATCTTATTTCCACTTCCTTTTTTAAAAATAAAATAAACCGGCAAACCTAAAACAAGAATTCCGATTCCCCATAAAGCTTGTTCCGGACGTTCGATTAAAGTACTAAAAACAAAAGCAGTTGAAATGATTATAAAAATCAATGGGATTATTGGATACAGGGGCACTTTTACAGGGCGATTTAAATCTGCTTTTTTAAATCTAAAAATAAATACACTAATTCCGGCAAGAGTCATAAATACGATGTCCATAAAGGTTACATAAGTGATCAAATCGTGAAATGTCTGCCAAAATATCAATAAAATAATTGCCCAAATGGCCTGTATCATCATGGCATAAATTGGAGTTCCGAATTTGGGATGTACATAGGATAGTTTATTAAAAAACAATTTGTCCTTTGCCATTGCAAAATAGATTCGAGGCGCAGTCATGGTATAAATTCCTATGGTTCCAAATATCGAAATAGCAATGATGACTGCCATAAGTTTACCTCCAAATGGAAATACGGTTTGTAAAGCATCACCGGCTACTCGTTCCGTTGCAGCAATTGTCGGCAAAGGTAATAATAGCATATAGGCCAGGTTGACCAAAATATAGGTCACTGTAACAATGGTCACGCCAAGAACCATGGCACGTGGAACGGTCTTCCGCGCATTGATTGCTTCTCCTGCTACATAAGAAGCATGGTGCCAGCCTCCCATAGACCACAAAACACCAATCAAAGCTATCAGCATTGCTGAGATCAGGTTGTCAGGAGTACTTTCCAAAGAAAAATTTAGTTGGACATTTTCTGGGTTATAAAAATACATACCTAAAACTACAACCGCTGCTATGGCTAATAATTTTAAACTTGTAAAAATATTCGCAAAAATCTGACTGATATCAACCCCTATGATATTTATCCCAGTCAACATAACTATCGTTAAAATAGCCAAAATCACTTTGCCGGATTGTTGCATTGGTATAAAAAAAGTCATGTATTCGGCAAATGCAACTCCCAAAGCTGCCAATGCTCCGGTATTGATCACTAAAAGAATTACCCAGCCATAAAGAAAACCAGCAAAATCGCCAAAAGCTTCTTTTAAAAACACATAAACTCCTCCGGCTTTTGGAAACATTGATCCTAATTCAGAAAAAGTTAATGCTCCGGTCAAGGCTATTACACCTCCTAACGCCCAGACTAGAAGAACCAGTGCATGATTGGGAACTGCCTCAACAATCTTTGCTGGAGTCACAAAAATTCCTGAACCAATGCAAGACCCGACAGCGATCATCGTCAGACCGTACAGGTTTAGTTTTTTCTTAAGCTTTGTCATTTTTATGAAATTTGAAAACCTAAGATAGTTAAAATAAATATCAGGCAGGACTCAATGCTTGCTCATCATCTTTTTGAGATAAAAGATGCAAATCCGAAATGTGATACATCACAAGGGTAACCGTCACCGCTACAATCAAAGGAGCTAATATAGCTCCGACAACCGGCAGGAGCAACAAAACATTTGTCGTAAGTCCCAGAGCAAGACAAACTCCGACATAATTACGTGCCATACGAACACTTTCTTTTATAGTCAAGCCAAATTGCTCAGCGTAGTTGTCAAAAACTATAAATCCTAAAAAATAACAATGAACGGTATATTTTAAAACGGGCTTTAAAAATTGGGCACCACCAAAAATACCAAGAACGAATGCTATTATAACAGAAAAAATAATTTCCATGAAATAGGATCGGATCGCCACTTTTATCATTCGTATTTGCGCATTGAAAAATGCATTAAAACTCAAATCTGAAGTTTTCCCAGTAAGAATTTCCAAAGCTCCGCGACAAACATGAAAAATGATAACTTCCAGCAACATCATCATGATGTATTTCATACCTCCGACGAACAAAAAATCAAACCCTTCAACCGCGACATCCTGAAAAAGATTGCCAAAGCTGGCCAAAGTTTCGACTGGATTATCCATTTCTGAAGTTCTCCACCAGTGAAGAAAAGTGTTTAAGAGTTTAAGACCTAAAAGAACAGCTAAAACTACCAAAGTTTTCGCAACCCAGCCATATTGCCAAAATCCTTCCCAAAGCCTGTTTTTTCGTATAAAAATAATTGCTTCTGAATTGGTCAGTATCGTATCTCGAAATTGAAAAAAGTAAGTTTTAAGTTTATTAAATTCCATTTTTTAGGTTCTGCATACTAAGTATTGTTTAAAAAATTAAATCCTCTTTTGAATTATTGATTTAGGTTCATCTATTCTATCCTTTGGTCGTTCAGCTTTCTCCTAATTCAATAATGTCAAATTTATTTTTTAAACGGTTCTAAAATACCAAAGCTTTTTTTCAAAATCTGTTTTTCACAGAAAATGTTATTTTTTCAATACAAGTTCTAAAATTAAATTATTTTAAACAGAACAGACAGCTAGATCCATTGTCAAACGTTTTCAAAGAAATAATTCTTTTTAATTAAACAGAATCCTGATACTTTTTTCCTACTTTTCAATTCCATTATTAATCAATATTGATGAAGTATTTTTTTGTTGCATTGTTAGTTTCCCTTTTCTGTCTGAATGGCCTTCATTCGCAACACAATGTAAGTATAAAAAAGTCAATAGATATACCTTTCGAATATGTAAATAACTTTATCATAATTGATGTAGTATTTAACAATAAAATCCCACTCAAATTTATTTTTGACACAGGTGCCGAACATACTATTCTTACAAAAAGCGAATATTCTTTTATTTCAGGTATCGTTCTTGGGCGGGAATTTAAAATCCTCGGCGCTGACTTAACTACTGAAATCACGGCAAACTTAGCCAGAAGAGTTTCTTTTAAAATATCGAGGATATTTATTCCAACGATTGATATTTTAGTTTTTAAAGAGGACTATTTTCAATTTGAAGAGATGACTGGAGTAGAGGTTGACGGAATAATGGGAGCCAATATTTTTAGCCATTATGTACTGGAAATCAATTACAAAAGAAAAATTATTACCCTTCACAATCCTATAAGTTTTAAAACTCCTGGAGAAAAATTTTCCGAGATCCCAATCACAATAATCAGAAACAAACCCTATGTTGTCGCAAAAGCTAGAATTGATGAAGTAAGTCCGACAATTGATCTCAAACTGCTACTCGACACAGGTGCAAGTCTTTCACTACTGCTGTACACGGACACTCATAAAAGCATCACTATTCCGCCAAATGTCATAAAAGGAAATATTGGATTGGGATTGGGGGGATTTCTGGAAGGATATCTCGGCAGATCACGTGAGATAAAAATCGCAGATTTTCAACTTAACAATGTAATTACAAACTTTCAGGATATTCATGAATTGATTGATACTTCTCTTCTTTTTGGAAGAAACGGGATAATAGGAAACCTTATCCTCGATCGCTTTAATGTAATCATCGACTATCGCAAAGAGCTGCTATATCTAAAACCAAATAAAAAATTTAAAACTGTATTCAAATATGACAGAAGCGGCTTGGTACTTATTGCAAGCGGCAAACATCTGGATACAATTGTTGTCTCTAGTGTAGTTCCTGGTTCTCCTGCTGACGAAGCAGGCTTAAAAAAAGGAGATATCATCAAAAAAGTAGGATGGGTGCCTGCCGGCTATATTTCAATGAAGGATTTTATCCAAATTTTCCAAAAGCGAGTTGGCAAAAAAATAAAACTTACAATAAGGCGAAACGGCGAACGAATGAAATTTGAGTTTAGGCTCAGAGACTTGATTTAGCCACATCTCCTAATTCAATCAATCATTTTTAAACAACATAATTTTTCAAAATTCAGAGACTATTTTTCTAAAACCTGAGCTTTGTTTTATTAAACATTAATTGTACCTTTGCAAACCGAAATTGAAAAATTTCAAAGAAAAATAATTTTTAAACTTAAAATTCAGTTTAATGTTCGCAATCGTAACAATAGCTGGTCAACAATTCAAAGT
>JANQFJ010000294.1 GCA_028277915.1 Saprospiraceae bacterium | reverse complement strand
TACTTTGCAGATGAGTTCCCAAAATGGCTTCATCCTGCGGGTAAATTATTTTCCTTTTTGTTTATTTTGACATTTTTGTTTTTGATGATGCCATATTTCCTATTTAAAAGAAAATTTCCAAATTCATATAAAAATTTAGAAACTGATTTGATTTCTGTGTGGCACAGTGAATCAAGTACTATTGCTCTGGACAAGCTAAGAGAAATTCATAGCAAGATATACGAGCATTCAGAGAAAGTAATGTTAGGCGGGTTTAAAATCGAACCTTATGGAAAATTCAATTTTTATGATTTTGAAAGAGTTTGTCATTTGCATTATCATTGGGAAATCCAACATCGATTTTACAATGAGGCCATAGGTATTTGCGATGAGTTGTTAAAGCCAGGAATTGACTCTAAGGATTTTTCAAAGGCTTATGCTGACTGGATTGTAAATAAAGCACGAGCGATCAAGCTTTTAAATGGCCAATTAGCTGCCAAAGAGTATTTACTACAACATATTGATAGAAATAATGAAGAATGCCGCGTTAACCAGTATTTCCAAGAATTAAAGGAGGCTTCACAAGTATAACCAACGTTTTCACACCGGCGCAGCCTCGACGCGCCTGGTGAAACGGAGCGTTGAGCAAATTAAAAATAAATCATGACTTCTCAGAAATCTTTCATATGCAAACAATGCAATAAAAAGTTCATATTAGGACCTAATCGTTGTTGCCCAAAATGTAGATCGTTCAATATAAAACCAAATGACAATCCAGAAAATCTACCTTTAGTAGAAAAAAGTTCGGATAACACGAACAGCAATTCAATTGATAAGAAAAAAATCATCAGAAACAATATAAAGCTAAAAAGACCTTATTTACATAAATCAATTTTTGCCGCGTGGACCTTGATTTGGATTGGGGGATTCATAATTCTAAACGATATTTTTGGGTCGATATTTGAGTTTCTTGTTTTCGTATGGCCCTTTATAGTCATGATGTTTCTAATACCAGTTGCGATCTACCAATCAAGGGTAAAATAAAAATACAAAATAAATACATAACTAGACATTCTACCATCGTTCCGCTAAGCGGAGGTAATTATGATTAAAGAATTATTGAGATCAATAAGAATTACCTTAACAGGATCTGAGATCGCAACCTGTTCAAAATGCTTTAAACCGGTTCCCCGACACGAACTTAGACCGCCGCCGAAGGGACTAGTTACAGTTACAGCCTATTGGTGCCATGATTGCTGGGCGGAGCATATCACAAAAGAAAATAAAGGCAAAAGAAACACTCGTTAAAATCGAATCTTAACATAGCGACGCGGAAAATACCTTCACGTCTTTCACGACCAGCTCGGCGTTCGCTGCAACCGAGAGAGCATGGGGACGAGATCATGAACTATGATAGAGACAGAGTAGATGAATACACTTTAGCATTATTGCATTTGGTATCACATGAAAGGCATAAAGGACTTGGTGCGAGGGCATGGAAAGGATTCGACTGGGACACCATGAATCGCCTGCATGATAAAGGCTACATAACGAATCCGGCGGGAAAAGCTAAATCCGTTGGCATGACCGAAGAAGGCTATAAAAAATCTAAGGAACTTTTTTATACGCATTTCATCAACAAGTAAAAACACTTTCAGCGAACATCGCTTTTTCGTGAAGAAGAAAAGAAGGTTTTCAAACTTGAAAAAAAATCTGACTAAGACATGTTGGATTTCATCCAAACTAACCCCAACTTCGCCTGATGAATAGCAAGTTTATGCCGTAGAGAAGCAGAAAGCTGCTTTCGGCACTTGATCCTTGCGC
>JANQFJ010000282.1 GCA_028277915.1 Saprospiraceae bacterium | reverse complement strand
AGCTAATTTTAAATTAGCTAAATTGCACCCTAAACAATCATTAATTGAAAAAACTAAGATTATGAAGCAACTCTTACTCCTTTCTATTATTTCATTATTTACTATCGAATTGACTGCACAGGCTTGTCAGCCTGATGAAATGTATCGGGATTCATCTGTTGGTGTTTATCCGGCACCTTATCATCCTGACACTAATCCTGAAGGAGGCATTACTGACACGGCATGTATCAATTCAGGTTTTGAATTTGTTTTTACTTTTAAAGTACCAAACACATTCAATTACAATGGTTTTGATATAGCAATTGATTCAATTGTGATTCAGCCTAATGGAGCTGTCGGGGGATTGCCTGTTGGATTGGACTATGCCTGTAATCCAGGTGATTGTGTTTTTGAACCAGCAGATACACTCGGATGTATGATAATTCAGGGGATAGCAACTGATGCGAATTCTCCCGGAATTTTCCCTTTGACCATCCAAACGAAAATATATACGGCTATTCTGGATCTGGATATACAATTTCCAACAGACCAAATTCCTGGTGCCGATGGAGAGTATAATCTGGTATTGGAAGAAGAAGGATCGATGAACTGTACTATTGCAGGAATTGGAGACTTTTTGACGAAAAACATCAGGGTTTCAAATAGTCCCAATCCTTTTGGAAGTATTACAAGTATTGAGGTAAATTCAGCAATTGAAGAAGTTTTACATTTCAGGGTCTTTGATATATTGGGAAATTTAGTTCATCATAGAATGGTTGAAATTTATCAGGGAGAAAACAATTTTGAATTCGACGGTGCGGCGCTTTCTCCAGGAATTTATACCTATACATTGAGCAACAAGGCTGCTGTTATCTCTAAAAAAATGGTTATTAGCCGTTAAAAATATTCCGTTTAATCCTTTCAGTGTTTCAGTATTGTTGACTTCATAAATAGAAACGCTGAAAGGACTTTTTAGATTTGATTATTAGAAAACGATGTTTTTCTATAACTTTGCAAATCTTTTCATAAGAACATATCACCCTTTACTACACACTTCCCATTTTCATTTCGTAGAGTACACCCTTTAAATGTTTTTTTGTGTTGAATGCATTATACATTTAATCATCAAACTTTATCTATGAATAAGAAAATTTTTACACAAGCAATTTTAATTTGTTGTTTAGGCCTCTTTTTGCCTTTTACTAATTTTGCAAATTGCCCAGGCTGTATCGTAGATCTGCCTCAGGGAATGGCTGAAGATACATTGTATTTGGACACTTTACCGAATGGGGCGGTAGGTAATTTTTATGACGCTGACGTTGGTTTTCGAATGCCAAAAACAACAACACCTGTAAATATTCTTGATCCGGATATTCCTGCTGGTTTGACGATCAGTCAAATTGAGATTTTGGGGTTGAGTAATCTGCCTCCTGGAATTTCCTGGGAAGCAAACGAGACAACATACGATCCTTCTGTCGAAACAGATGGCTGTATGAAATTTTGCGGTACGCCGCTGCAGGCAGGACTTTATATTATTGAAGTCACAGTGGAAGCAACGATAGTTGTTTTTACACAGCAAGCTACTTTTTATATGGAAATGCTGGTAGAACCTTCTTCAAGTATTACTGAGGGGTTTTCCATGTTGAACAACAGCGGTTGTGGAGAAGTGACTGTTTCTTTTCAAAACAATATTCCCAGCAATGGTGAAGATGGTTTTTCTTACCAATGGGATTTCGGAAATGGCAATACAAGCAACGACGAAAACCCACAGGATCAAACCTATTCAGAACCAGGGATTTACATCGTTGATTATCAAGCAGAAGTTGATACTGTAGGTTTTATTCTAACCAGAGCAGTTGTTACAGGTGCTACATGTGATGACATCCCAACTGCACCAGATTGGTCCTTTAATCCTGATATGCATATCGAAATCAGAGATCCATCCGGAAACCTGATCTATAATTCACAAACCGTTTGGAATACAGCGCCACCTGTTGAGTATTTTCCGAATATTGAACTGGGGGATGGAAACTATTCAATCAAAGCTGTGGATGAAGATAGCGGGATAAACGGTTCGGATGACATTTGTGGGGAAGCAACCTTTAATAAATATTCAAATGGCCCATTAATCACAGGTGATTTTAATCTGCATTTAGATATTATTCATCCTGTTGAAATTATTAATTCATCTGACACGGTTTGGGTTTTTGAAATTCCCGATGTTCCTGAACTTGCTAATACTGATATAACGGAATTTTGTGAAGGCGAAATGGTGATCATCTCATCCTCATATGATGAAGGAAATCAATGGTTTAAGGATAGTGTTGAATTAATTGGTGAAACAAACGCCGAGTTGGCAATTACAGCGTCTGGCGTTTATTCTGTCGTTTATACAAACGAGTTTGGTTGTTCTGCAACTTCGGAGGAAATAGCATTTGAATTTTATGACTTGCCTGAAATGCCGGAATATCACAACGTGAACAATCTTTTAACGCTTTTAGAAACGATTACTTATCCAGGTAGCTTTACATTTCAATGGTACCAGGATAATCAAATAATTGATGGCGAGACTGATATTTTTTACTGTGCAATGGAAGATGGAGAATATATGCTTGAAGTGACGGACCCTGAGACTGGTTGTACAAATTATTATATCGAAACAATCATTTTTGATCCTCAGGCAGAATGTTTTACAGCAACCGAAGATCTGGTGGCAAGCTGGAATCTCAAAATTTTTCCAAATCCAGCGATAGATGTTTTAAATATTTCTTTTGAGCTTGATGAAATGGAGGAATTAACTGTTTCAGTTTATGATTTATTTGGAAGGCGTCATTATTTTGAAATGAATGACCAGTTAATCAGTACTTCAAATTATTTGAGCATTGATTTGAGTGATTTAGTTGCAGGAATGTATTTGTTGGAAATCAATTCGGGACACCAAAGTGTTACACAAAAATTTGTAAAAAAGTAGGATTATAATATCAAGGTTTGGCGGCTGGATTTATTTTCAACCGCCTTTTTACTATTTATTGGTCAACAATCCATTCTCGTCCAGGAATTCCAAAAAGTGTTCACGAAGCGATTTTTGGAAAGAATCAATAACTGTTTTTTCTTCTTTATCCACGCCATCGCTTGCTTTTGCTATTTTTTCGATGATTTCTACCAAATAATAATAATCTTTAAATGGACCATTTTCTTTGAGCGTGTTCAATGCTTTTAAATAAGTATCGGTCAGATTGTTTTGATTTTTCAACTCATAATCAAATGACCATTTTATTTTACTCGCCCAAGGATGTCCTTCCAGGACTTCTTCCAGCAATTTAATCTCTTCCGGCTGGATCATACCATCAGCGATAGCTACTGCATAGATCAATTCTCCAAAAGCATCAATTAACCTTGTTTTACTTACCATGTTTAAAGATTTTTGTTGCTATGGAAAGATAATCCAAATTTCTTTAAACCTGAGCGAGAATTGTTGTTTTTTCAAGTTTTTGAGATATTAAATTATCGTAGCGGTGTTCCTATTCCAATTATTGGATAAAATGATTCTTCATCAGAAAATCCAACCGATAAAGAAATGATAAAGGCCTCTTCAAAAGGCACAATATAAACTCCGCCGCCATATCCTGTATGCCATTTACTATTTTTATCTTCGTCGGAGTAATACACTCTTCCTGCATCGAAAAAGGCTTTAATGCCAAATTTGATGGGGAAAATTGGTGTATATTTATGCAACAACTGCCACCTTAATTCGCTATTGAAATAAATTTTTGAATCACCAGTGAATCGCTGACCGGTATATCCTCTTAGTCCGTTTGATCCACCTAGGTTTGGCATTTTGTAAAACGGGATATCACCATATCCTTTAGCTCCGCCAAACCGCAATCCAAGTGTCACTTTCTTTTCATTGAGTGTTGAAATATAGTATTCGATTGCTCCGTCGATGTAGTCATAGCTGAAAATGCTGTTTGGGGAGTCTTTTTCATTTAAAATAGTGCCATTTGTGTAACTTAAAGTTAAATGAGTCCCATTGTATGGCAACCCTTTTTCATCTCTAAAATCTAGTTCTAATCCTGCTTCAACGGGGAGGAAGTTGAGTGTTTCGAAAGCACCAAAAGCAGTTTCATTTTCACCGTCTAAAATTGTCATATGATCCAGTTTTTTGGATTCTACAGACTCAAATCCAAAAATTAGGTTGAACTCGCTGTTTCGCCAAAATTCTCGTGAAACGCCAGTTAAAATATTGTACTTACTATATTCAATTTCATAAAAGTTTGCTGATTCCAGATCATCAGATTTATCAGTGGAATTTCCCAAACCGAAGAAATTATTATGAAATTCAGGACTGGCAGCCGATCCTCGTAATATGATGTCCCATTTTTTTATGGCTTGATGGAATCGACCATCATATCCGAATTTCAGATTCTTTTCTGATGAAATTCCACCAGCAAAACTATGTTTACAGGCATAATCTTCCTTATCATATTTTTGCTTGGTAAATGTGATCCCACCTGCTAAAGTTAATCCGTTAAAGCTGTTGTAATTGAGATAAACAATAGGTAAGTAATTGTTATATTTAAATCGGGTCCGATCATATTCGTAGAGATCCCTATTCCAGTGATTGACCCTTTTGGCTCCTTTGGAAAGGTTCAATTCAGTTTTCTTGCCCTTATCATAAATCAAAGTTTTTGATGCCTTATTTTTTCCAGATTCTGTAAAAGAATCATCACCAGAGCCGCCTATCAGTCGAATCTTGATTTTTTTAGAACCATTCCCTTTTATATTAAATTCGTCTCTTCCTCCGAGTCCAAATACTCTGATTTCTTTGGTTTCTTTAGGGTGAAATTTTCTGTGATACAATTGGTTTGTTCCTTTTTTATTATCTTTTGTACGGTCAAACATGGTAACGGTGACTGTTCCGTCATCAGCTCTGTCAATCTCAAAATATTCTCTTTTCTTTGAACCTAAAACATCTACCTCTTTAGCAAGCAATTCGTAATAATCTTCTGCATATTTTGGAAGGTCTTTTATCCTTTGTTTCAATTTTTTAGCAATAGTAGCTCCGGAAATATCATAAATCTCTGGTGGCATATTTTTTACAGCTTCATCTATTGTTTCGTTTGAGATATTTTCCTGAATATATTTCGCCTGTGAAATCCACAGATCACGAGTAGCTTCAGTGGCTAAAAACCTGTCCATATGACGAGCCTGCCACATCAGGCTTTTAAGGCCTTTAATTTTGTAATCGAAATTTTCAATATTCTGAAGCCCCCATTCTCGATCTGCCAAATAAGGCCAGAAACCATCCTGCTTGGAGAAAACATGATCCCTGTCGCGGGGAATTGGTCGGTAGATATTTCCATTTTGGGATTCATATTTCGCCCATTTCCAATTATCCTCATGTTTGCTCCAATCACCAACGAGAATATCAAAACTTCTGGCACGCACAAAATCATCGATATTTAATTGATTGTCGTGATCGCGGTATAAATCTCTAAAAAGCTTATTACTTCTCACAATTTTATCTGCACCTCCAAAGCGAACTCCTTGTTTGTTTTTTTTGCCTGGATTTTCTTCGAGCATTCCAAAAAGATTGCCGTATTTAAATTGAAAATGCCCCAGCTTTTCATCGTCAGGCAATAGATATAGTGTAGGATGAGCATGAAGAATATCTATTTCGTTCAAAAGCGGATCAATTGCCATAGCCCCGTAAGGATGCTGTGTAGAAGTTTGATCCTTTGTCACCGTGGCAACCAGGGTTGGTCGCAATTTGTAATTAAATGCCTTCGCAGGATCTTTATTTACTGATCGTAAGACGTATACTGTTTTATCCGAAGACCTGAATTTCAGCGAGGTTGTTTGCCTTCCTCCTCCTTTTTTATATACTTTTAAACCATTAAAAGTAGTGTCGAGGTTTAAGTAAGGGATCTCCACGGGCTGTGTCCAGGTCGTCCGGTAATGTTTTCCCCACCAAAATTGTTTCCATTTACTTGCTTTGTATTCTTCTCCTGCGACTACTTTTTCAGAAGGGGGATAGCTTCTTGACATTTTTTCTACGGTTGCATCCTCTTCAAAACAAGGCGCATAGGACAGATTTTGAGGTGTGCCTGGGTTGGAAGCAATTGATGCAGAAGAACAGGCAGAATCAAATAGTTTTAATGTTGCATTATTCTCCTTTTTGCCAATTGAAGCTTGGAAAAGTGCTTCAACTGCGCCATCATTTTTGTAGCTCAATTCGATCCAGCCAGGAATATTGCTTGCGAACCAGGCGTCAGGATGCTTCGCAACAAATTTGCCTTTTTGGAGTGCACCACTGTTAACTATAAAATTGTCATTGTCAATAATGATTTGCTGATTATGTTCATGACTGGAAACATAAATCAAGTTTTTATTGAAAAAGAAAAGGTTTTTCATTCCTTCGACCAGCGGCTCAAGGTGTTCGTTTGAAATATCCATGGGAGAGCCAACTGTTCGTCTATATGCAGTACGGAAACTACCGATCAAAGGAAATGGAGACATTCGATTTCCAAAAGAAAAATGACCACCATAATTTCCAAGAGTTTTAAAAGGATGATGACCAAAAATTAAAACATTTTTATCTCTATTTTCATCAACCGCATCTTCTAATTCTTCCATAAAATCCCTGTGTGTGATAATGTCACAAATCCCATCAGAAGGCCTTGGCTTGTCAAAAGGGTGATTCCACCATTGTGTATTAACACCAATGAATACAAGACTTTCATCCACTTCGATGAGGAACGGACCAGGGCATCCTTTGGGGATGATCCATTTCATCTTTTCAAAACCTTTTTCTTTTTTATAGGTTTTTAATTCTTTTTCGATTCTTAAGACATTTTTATGCCCTCCTTTTCCACTATTTTTCCAATCACGATCTCCTGGTAGAATAATCAAGTTGCCCAAGTTTTTTGAGTGAACCAAATCCATGATCTTTTTTGCAAGGGCAAGATGATTTTCGCTATCCCCAGCTTTGTTATTGGATATATCACCGTTTAATAAAACTGTGAAAGATGATTGTAGCTCATTTAATCTAGTATCGAAATTTTTAATAAAAGCCTCAATTTCGGTAACATCTCCGATATTTCCGAGAATGATTATTTGGTGATTATTGGAACCTGATTGAGCGTAAAGTGAGAGTGAGAAAAGGAATGTAAAAACGAAGGTAAAACTGTTTTTCATAAGAATTGGTTTTGAAATCGGGATGAATCTTAAATCAAAGTTGATCAATCATGAAATCCAAAAAACTGATGGTCTTTTGGCAGAAATTTCACTACAAAATAATCAATTTACTCTGAAAAGAGATTAATTGAATCCTATAAAACACATGCAAAATTCGTTCATTTAAAACTGCAAAATATGGATTATTGATATATTAGTATTATGCTAGTCCAATTTCAAAGCCAATATGTAGTTACAAAACGATTGATGATTTGTAGTTGATAGTCAGTCGCTTAAATGTAGTTTATTTTTTAAAGAGAACTAGTTGAGCTCCGAAATATCAGCATATTTCTGATATTTCAGTTCAAGTAAATCAGTTCATTGTAAGTATTGTAAAAGCAAGGAATTCAACTATTCAGGAAATTGTAATATTTGGATTTGCTGTTCCAGGGTAAAACGACCAATAATGAAAAGATGGATTAATTCTACACTGAATTAATCCATCCTAATCAATAATTAATTATCTAGAATACTGAAAATTCTATCTGATTATTTCAAATTTTTCGGAGCCAATGATTGTTCCTTTTGCATCCTCTAATTGGAAAAAGTAGATTCCGTTTTCCAGTTTCGAGACGTCAATTTTTTGTCCAATGTCTTCTAAATTGCTGAATGAGACATGCTTTCCTGATACATCCGAAATTTTGTATTTCAAATCATTAGAGAGATCCAATTCTCCTTCTAAATACAAATAATTTTGTGTTGGATTTGGGAACAATTTTAACTGTTTTAAATCAAAAACATTTGTTGTGCTGACCATAGGGAGACTGCCATTAGCGAAAGCGTATTGACCTTTTTTTATTCCATTGAATGAAATATTACCTTCTCCATCGATTGGAGAACTTCCGTAATCAATTTCATAATCAGGATGTTCAACCCAAGGATGGTTTGCATCCTCGCGATAAATAAGAATCAAACTATCTTCGGTTACTCCTGCCAAGTCCATATCCAAATGCGGAGGCTCTTCTCCGTGATAACTCAAATTGCCTTTCGCTTCCAAACTCTCAGGAATAAAACCATCAATTTCCCAATAATGTGTACTGGAAATAGTTGCATTAAAAGGATTAATGCCAATTTCATCGGGTGCCACCCAATAATGTTCTACCCTTAAAAATACCGAGTCAGGTGCAAATTGGGTTTGGATTTGCATATCTGCCCAGCCAAGGTAGCGGTTAACCGGTCCGATAAGGATGACGTTGTTGGCCATCATAGCCATTTTAAGTTTATCGTCTTCATTGACATAATGGACAACCGGTTCGAATGGTAGGGTGGTTTGAACGGTTGAAAATTCATCACTAACCATGAAAGTTTCAACATGTCGATTCATATTTTCATCCATAAAAGTAATTTCAAGCGGTGTGTTTGTGTGAAAATGTGGCGCTGCTCTCAGTTTTTGTTGGATATAAACAGTTGTTTCGTAATCACTTCCATTCTGAACGACATTAACAGAATCAATTTCGTAAGCCGCAAATCCCGGTGCATAGATCCAATCATCAAAAAAGGAAGTCAGGTCAAGGCCAGTTGCAACCATGAGCTGGTCACGGTACTGAGCTGCATTTAAAGAGCCATATGCATAGTTTTCTAAAACAGAACGCTGACCAACTCTGAACAATGAGTCTCCCATATAGGCTCTGAGATTGTGAATCATTGCTGCTCCTTTTCGATAAGTATGCGTTCCATAAGTATGTTCATATGGAATTCCTGACAATGGTTGATACCCATCATCATCAAAGTGAGCACTTTTTAAAACGTTATCCAAAAAATTATCATTTACCTGATTGATAAATTTGGTATGACCATCAAAATATTCTGTAAAAAGATGGGCGCCGTATTCAGCATTTCCTTCTTTGAACCACATATCTGCAGGTGAGGAAAGAGTTACGATATCACCAAACCAGCAATGCGCCAACTCATGCGCCATCAATCTTCTGTGAGGTTCTCCATCTCCACCAACACTGAAACTTTCTGGATAAGCAATATTTCCGGGATGCTCCATAGCTCCCTGAACAGTTGTTACATAACCAACTCTATCCCAAACATACGGGCCATACCAATACTCCAATGCATCTACGGCATCTCCAAGTTTGTCAAACGTATTGACCATATCAGGAAGATCATTTGTTTTTGCAACTAGCTGCATATCCAGATCACCGTAAAACCCTTCGTGGATAATGTCCTCATGCGAATACTTTGAGACTGCAATACTGGAGAGATATGTCGGAATTTGTTGATCCATGCGGTACCTTCTCATGATGGTATCCCCTGCAATCGGAATTTCTTCAATAAAAGTTCCTACGCAATAGGCTTTCCTTCCGCCGGAGGATATTATGTTTAAATCATAAGTCGACCTTTCTACGAAATTATCAAAGCAAGGAAACCAACTCCGGCCAAAATTGTAAGGATTGGAGGTCAGCCCAATGCCCAAATTGTAGGCGTACCCATTGTCAAATTTAAAACCACCCCAAGCTCCATCCGGAGTTGGTGTACCACCATAAAAAACATTTACTTCTGCTGTATCGGTGGAGTTGAGTGGCGCAGGATAAAAAACTTCCAAAAACAACCCATCGTGAACATACGATACAGGTGCGCCGTTAAAATGCACAGAATCAACTGTTAAATCCAGTAAATCCAAAGCTAGATAATCGATGTTGTTCATTTTAGGACTGAACTTTACAATACTGTTGCCACTTATAGTGCTATTCCCAAAATTTACATCAAGGGTGATATTGTAATTTAAAACATCAATAGTATCACTTCTTTCGTTGGAAGCCTGGATCATTGCCTGATCTTCAGGAGTGAGTGGTTCCAGTTTAATTTTTTGTTTGGTATGCATACAACCAATGGGATGAAAGCCAGTCTCGGGTTGAGCAGTGGAATAGAATGGCAAAATAATTACACTAAGTAGAATCAAAATGTTGAAAGTAAATAATTTTGGCATAAGAATTTGGTGTTTTTCAAAGTGGAAATAATAAACAAATTAATATCCGAACTAACATTAAAGATATAACCACTAATCAAAACTTTATATAGTTTTTACGACGAATCTTGAAATCCTTAAATAAAAAATACCCTTTCGGGTGCATTAAAAAATCACCGGAAAGGGTATTATAAGAAGAGTTTAGGAAAAAATTATTCCTCTGGTTCTTCTTCCAACACAATGGGGGCAATCATTTCTAATCCCAGCAACTTTTTTTCTGGACTGCTGATTGAAGACCATCCTAAAAATCCACCTGATGCTTTGGCGACATGTTTGGCAAAGCTTAATAAACCTTTATAGTATCTCCATGCAAAAACCTGATCAAGTTTGGAAAGTATCTCGTTTAGGCCTTCCAACCTTTTAGAAATTTCAGCCAATCGCTCTTCATTGTTTTCAGGTAAAGTTTTTAGTATTTGATCAAGCTTATCCTGATAGTTTTCACCGACATTTTCATAATATTCCTGAAGCGTTTCATGGTAAGAATAGCTTCGGATTTCGGTTATTTTTTCAGCCCATGTGCGTTCTTCGTCATCCATTTCTCCATCTGCATAAGCAACTAAAAGTGTTATCAGAGGGATAGCATTGTAGAGCAGTGCTTTTTCATCGCTGTTCAGGGATTCCAGTTGTTCTAGCATATTAAATGTTCTATTTAAAATTTTTTAGTATAAAATGTAAATTTGCCACAAATATAACAAATTGATTAAATTATTATTTAAATAGGTTCTTCTTCTGTTTTTTGAGTTAAATTCACTGGTTTTATCATGTCCAAACCTAATAATTTTCTTTCCGATTCATTGATTGCAGACCATCCTAAAAAACCTCCGGATGACTTGGCGACGTGTTTTGCAAAACTCAACAATCCTTTATAATATCGCCATGCAAAAACTTCTTCCAATTTTGGTAAAATGGCATTTAGGGTTCTTAATTTTTCAGAAATTATTGCAGTTCTCCTATCAACATTTAAGGGCAATTCTTCAAGAAAAGAATCGAGTTTTTCCTGATAATTTTTACCGACATTCATGTAAAACTCCCGCAATGATTCATGATAAGAATAGCTTCTGATGCGGGTGATCTTTTCAGACCAGCTACGCTCCCGATTTGTCAATTCTCCATCAGCACAAGCGATAAGAATAGTGATCAAAGGAATTGCGTCATACATAAGTTCCTTTTCAGTCTCGTTTAAATGTTCAAATTGTGGTATCATAACGTGGGTATTTAGATTAGGAATTGCTTTTCTCGGCAAGGATTGACCTCTTGTAAATATAACAAATTATGAGGTATTATTTGTTTAGAAAATGCAGTTTATTTATTATGATTTTTATCAATCATTTCATGCCGTATGATTAGATTAATGAGCTTTTTTAATTGGATTTTCTAAAAGATGGAATGTGATTATAATTGTAATTCATTCATTATATTTGCCCAAATTGAAAATGAAGAAAAATTTTGAATAAAAAAGGAACCACAAAGAATAAATCCAGGAAAACAACTCCCTTGATGCAGCAATATAATCGGGTGAAATCTAAATATCCCGATGCGATATTGCTGTTTAGGGTAGGTGATTTTTACGAAACCTTTGGTGAGGATGCAATCACAACTTCACAGGTTTTGGGGATCATTTTGACA
>JANQFJ010000280.1 GCA_028277915.1 Saprospiraceae bacterium | reverse complement strand
GAGTACGCAGCACTTTATGAAATTTCAGGAAACTCATCACTTTCGTTGACGGAAGCGCCAACTAATGTTGAAAATGGTCTGGGCATATTTACTGGAATTAGCAGTGATACGCTGTATTTTGAGGTTAAAAAGTTATAATTTTAAGAAATGGATATTGGACATTTAATCTTTCCTGGAACTAAAACCACCTTCTAACCCTTGTGCAATAATTTGTATAATTATCGCCAAATTGTTTTAACAAAAAAGCTTCTTCAAGCCTGATTTGGATTTGAATTGAAAAATAACTCAAAACCAAAACCAGCAATGTTCCAACATTGGGAATAATTAGGAATAATCCAAGATTGGATAGGATCACACCCAAAAAAATAGGATTTCGTGAAAATTGAAATAATCCGCTGGTAATCAGTTCGGTTTTATTTTTTTCATCAATCCCAATTCTCCAAGAGTTCTTCATTTGTAGTTGTGCGATGAATATCCAAATAAGTGCCAGATGCATGATGATCCAACCGGAAATTTGCAAGAACCGGTTTTCCAGATACCAAATCGGCAGGAGGTATTCATACCATGTTCCACCAAAAACGTAAAGGATAACTGACACGAAAGCAACCACTGCAACGATTTTAAAAATGGTGGCAATAAAACCTTTTGCATCGTTTGAATCTTTTAAAGCCCAGGGATTTATTCCCGTTCTTTTCCACAACAAAACTGACCTAATGACAAAGACAATCAAAAAGATGAGGATAACAAATCCCAACAAATAATATTTGTGAAATGATATCAATTTTTAATTCCAAATTTAAAAAAAATGTAATTTTTTGGAAATTCGAATTGATGAAAAAGTATTGGATTAAAATAAAAAAAAACGCCTGCGAGAATTTTCACAGGCGCCTCAGATTGGTTATGAAAGAAATCAAAATTTACCTTGCTTAACCAGGAATTTTTTGGCCTTCAAAGTTTGTCCTTCAATGTGTACAACACCCATATACATGCCGTCTTTCAAATTTTCAATTTCAAAACGAGCAGGCGAATCCGGGATTTCATCAAATTTTTGTTTGATAATAAGCTGACCTTGAAGATTATAGATTTTCACCACAGCCATTTGACCGGACAGCGCATGCAAATCAAAAAAGATCTCTTTACTGGCAGGGTTGGGATAAATTGAAAAATCAGTTTGTAAACTGAAATTGTTTATATAATAGCCATTCGCTTCAAAGACATTCCCAGAATTTTCACTTAGCGATTGGATAATGGAACCAATATCGCCACTACAAATTGGAAAAAACTCGTTGATTCCCTGAGTGGCTTCAGTCTGAAATTCAAGATGCGGAGCATAAATATTTCCAAGAGAAATATTGTTTAACCTAAACAAATCTGAAACTGTTGGATTATGAGGCATACTAATGATCAGTACCATATCTACAGGGACACCAGTATCACTCAAAAGCATATCAGCAATCGTAGGATCTAAACGCATTGCAATCGCTAAATAGATCTGTGCTGCCAAAAGTGGATTGGCCATAGTCCCATCTGGATTGATTTCAATAGGGCCTGGTTGACAAGTGCCTGGATCGTTGACATGATTCCCCCATGGAATAGCGGATGGTTCGGAATTACCAAATCCATCAGAAAGCCATTCAACAATACATTCTGCATCAGCAAGCGTCAATGTTAATGAAATGCCAGGCAATCCAAGAACAATAGGTCCCATTGACAAAGCGTCTTGAACAAGAGCTAAAGGAGAGCTGGTAATCGTTTGGATACAATCGTTAACATTTCCACATTCGTCCACTGCAGTCCAGTTTCTTTCAATGGTGCACTCCCAATTACAGTTTCCGTCAACGACCATGTCCGAATAATCTAGGATTGGGGCAGCTCCACACACAACAGATGCTATTGCAGTTCCAGTTTCCGAAGGTTCATCGGAGCCATTGCAATCGATTGTAATATCGGGTGGACAAATTATAGTTGGCCCTGGAGGAGGGTTAATGTCTAAAGTTTGAACACACATTTCCGAAGAAGTTTCATCAGAAATTGTGTAAGTGCGCGTCAGTGTCTGGCCTCCGCAAATATCACCAGGTGGAAAGATATCATCAACAGACATGACAGTAATCGCATCACAAATTAGCCCATTGATGGTGGCTCCCAAAGCTTCAAATTGAGCTTGATTTACAGCTGCAGGAGGTATTGGATCATTACATTCAATGGTTCCTAAGCTTGCAGGTGGACAGGAAACGGAATAAGCGGTAGCTCCAGATCCTACCCCAACAGCATACCAGGCATTTGCAACCTGATCGGCTTCGTTAGAACCAACTCCAAAAATATCTTCAGCAGCCGAAACAGCGCCTGTTCTCGCATCAGAATAATCTGAATTCATGCCTAAATAAACGGTCAAATTTCTATAAGCTATTGCTCTAGCATTGCTCAGACCAATT
Organism: Saprospiraceae bacterium; assembly: GCA_028277915.1. Lineage (GTDB taxonomy): Bacteria > Bacteroidota > Bacteroidia > Chitinophagales > Saprospiraceae > JAHDHW01. Next base: position 3,413 of record JANQFJ010000280.1, on the reverse strand, counting down.
CCACAAACTGTATAATCATCCCCGTTGTCATTTGTACCAGAACCGCCATCACTTAATAAGTAAAACCAATGATTTTGGACTCCGCTGTTTGTATGAACGCCACCATTATCTGGATCCCCGATCCCTGTTGAAGCCCAATTAGTACCTAAGTAAGTATCCGGATCACCATTATCATTTGGATTGATAAAACTTCTATTATTCCCTCCTACGTAGTCTTCCCTGTGTAACCAATCGATATTCATATTATTTTCAAACCATCTTTCACAGGTTTCTCCTAAAATGTCAGCAAAAGATTCATTCAAAGCTCCGGATTCTCCCTGATAAACCAAATCTGCCTCAAAATCAATTACTCCGTGAGTAAACTCGTGAGCTACAACATCCAGTGTGTTATAAAACTCTGCATCAACGCCAGTATTCTCTCCAATGTTTATTTCACCGCTACCGCCCCAGGATGCATTTGCCCAGCCAACTCTATGCTCTAAACGGATATTTCCACCAGCATCATCATAACTGTCACGACTGTGAATAGTTGAAAAATAATCCATTGTTGTCATTGCATGAAAGTGAGTTGTTGCAGGGCCTGTGAAGCCTACTTCAACCCAGTTATTGTCATCATCCTCGTATTCAGTTGGGCCGGCTTCCATAACCGTACTAATAGTCGCGCCGCCACAATCATCAAATAAAATAAAATTGTTATCGGCAGTCATATCGGTTTGGATCGTTTGAGTTCCATACCATGTGGTTGCAGCAGAACCAGGATCACAGTCCATGACCAAAGGATAACTTTTGATTTCTTCCCCGTTTACTGCATTGATGTAAACCGCTTTATCTAACATGCCCTCGGTTTCACGAATTTCAAACTTCCATGCTAACACATATTCATTTGGATTTTTATCAACTTCTTTGGTAATTAATAATTCTCCAGTTGGAAAGTAAGTAGCATTTGGATCTTCCAAATGTTGCTTTAATAAGGATTCCTGATTTAGATCTTCCCAGCGATATTCCACTGCATTTACTACTTCCAAAGCTTGCGTTAATGCATTAGTTTCACTTTGAATTGGAGTAATTTCGAGGTCTGGAATAATATCAGCAAAACCATTAAAAGACAGTACATTGCCATCCTTTACATGAAGATAATACCAGGCAAGATCTACAGTTTTGTTTTTAAAAGTTTGAGCAAAAGAATAATGCTGAAAACCCAGATCATCAGTATCCATATTTAACAATTTGAATCCGAGGTCATTGTTATATTGGATCGTTGACTTGAGCCAGGTAAAAAATTCAGCATAGGGAATCGAATTTTCATTTTCAAATTTTACAAAAGCCGGAAAAGGAGTATTTTTTCCGGCTTTTACATATCGGGCTCCTGGAATGACCTCTGATGCTTCCTGCCCGAAGTATTCTTTTTGGTTAGAATTATCCTGAGCTATAGTGGCTAAAGAGATAAATAATGCAAAAAACAAAGTAAAGATTAAAGGGAGAAAATTTCGATTTTGTAGGATTGTTTTCATGATGTTTTTATTAAAGGATTAGAATATGGGTTCTGGTCTGAAATGCCACTTTGTGAATGAACGGTATGTCTGGATAACGACGATCAGTTGTTTTTGAAAAGCTTAAAACTCCAACAATACCTTGTATTGTAGAAGGAAAATTCACTTTAAAATCTTGGCTTTAAAAAGTAACTCTGTAACTATTTCTTTGTCGAAAGGGATATACACCAACTTGGTTTTGAAATAGTTTGCACGATGTAGTGTATTCAGACCAATTCTAAATGTAGTAAATTATTTAGATATAGACAACAATTATATTACGTTTTTTAAATTGCATATTAGTCAGTATGAAATTGGGTTATGATGGAAAATAGATGATTTTCCAAAAAATCTTTAGCCTGATTAAAGAAATATTGAATTATAAAATCTTTGTTTTTTTGGAAATCAGCAATAGAAACTTACGGAATGAGGAAAATTAATCCCGTTGTTATAATTTCTCAAAAGCAAAATAATTCACTAACACGAATGAAGAATATTCGAAATTGTTTAACCCAATAAGTCAGCATGTTGTATAAAAGGTTGTTTATACAATCTTTTTCCGGTAGCAGCATAAATAGCATTTGCAAGAGCGCCGCCTGCTGGTGGTAATGTTGGTTCTCCCAATCCAGTTGGATCAAAATCATTTTTAACAAAATGAGCCTCTACAATTGGAGCTTCGTCGAATCTTATTAGCCGGTATTTATCAAAATTATCAAACAGGGGTTTTCCATTTTCAAAACCAAAATCTCCATACATGGCATGGCCAATGCCATCGACGACTCCTCCTTCAACAAGGTTTTTTGCAGCAAGAGGATTAACAACGATACCGCAATCAACGGCACAAATTATTTTTTCAACTTTTGGTTTGTCATTCTCCATGATCACATTCGCTACCTGTGCAACATAAGTGTTGTGAGAATAATAAGCACTAAAACCCTGATATACACCTTCTGGCGAATTGCCCCAATTGCCTTTTGAGGCCGCCAATTTGATCGTTTCGATCATTCGATCAGGTTCGTAATTTCCTTTTTCAGCAATACCTTTTTTTGCCTGTTCCAATAGATTTAGTCGCAACTGGACAGGATCAATGCTCATGATTTCAGCTAGTTCATCAAAAAAGCTTTGTTCTGCAAATCCTAAAAAATTAGTATAAGGTGCACGCCAGGCTCCAGTAGTGATATTACTTTCAAGCCGGTGATTATCAACCTGGTAGTTTGCTAATGCGCCGGCCGGGAAGTTGTGAGGAAGTACGCTGTACATGTTTCCGTTTACAGCCACCTCAACCAATTGGTATGCGGTGATTTCATTATTCTTAATTGCAGCTTTAATTTTATATTTAGAAGCCGGACGGTAAGTTCCTGCAGCCATATCATCCGCTCTTGAAAAAATAATCTGGACGGGTACTTTTGCTAAATTGGAAATCTCAACAGCTTCCAACGCAAAATCACCGTAGAGCCTTCTACCAAAACCGCCTCCCATTCTGGTCATTTCAACAGATATTTCATTTTCGTCACGCTCTAAAAGCTCAGCTACTCTGGCTCTTGTCCATTTTGGTGTTTGGATAGGGCCTACCAATTCCACTTTTTCGTCGGTGACATTAGCAAAAAAATTCATCGGCTCCATGCAATTGTGTGGTAAAAATGGTGCCTCGTACACTCTTTCAACAACCTGATCAGCAATGTTAAATGCTGCATTTACATTTCCGTCTTTCCTAACTGGTGCTTCAGAAGGCTTATTGAGTAGTTCAAGCATTGCGGAATTGTGGTCATCAGTATTTTCGAGAGGAGAGTCAACTTCCCATTCCGCGACAAGCGCTTTTTTGCCTTTCATAGCAGCCCATGTAGAATTGGCCAAAACAGCTATTTTGTCTCCAAATTGAAGTAC
>JANQFJ010000252.1 GCA_028277915.1 Saprospiraceae bacterium | reverse complement strand
TTTGAAGGATTTTTATCACCAGGTTGAATCTCCATTTTGCCCCAATCGAGAGATCGTCCGTCTGCCCGAGGAGGGGTTCCGGTTTTCATGCGGCCGGATTCAAATCCTAATTCAACGAGTTGTTCTGTTATTCCTTCTGCAGCCCGTTCACCAGCTCGTCCGCCGCCAAACTTTTTCTCACCAATGTGAATTAAACCGTTCAAAAACGTACCGTTTGTAAGAATTACGGTTTTGCTTTCGATTTCAAGACCCATTCCGGTTTTGACACCACAGGCAACACCATTTTTAATAATAATTCCGGTGATCATCTCCTGCCAAAAATCAATGTTTGGGTGTGCTTCGAGCATTTCTCGCCATTTTGTTGCAAACAACAACCTGTCACTTTGTGCCCGGGGACTCCACATGGCTGGACCTTTTGAACGGTTTAGCATTCGAAACTGGATCATGGTGTGATCGGTCACTATACCAGAATAACCACCCAGCGCATCAATTTCCCGAACAATTTGTCCTTTTGCAACGCCACCCATAGCCGGATTGCAAGACATCTGTGCGATGGTCTGCATGTTCATCGTAGCCAGCATAACCTTTGATCCAAGATTGGCTGCGGCGACTGCTGCTTCACAGCCGCTGTGTCCGGCACCTACCACAATCACATCATATTTTGGAAACATTTTCTACAAATTGATTTATAGCTTAAAAAAGTGGCGCAAAATTACGAAATATTAACGGTTTTTATAGCAACACAGTTCAATGGTGAAAATTGAATTCATAACCATCTAATTTTGCTTAGAATTTGTAAAAGGTAGAAATAATCATCATACATATTAATTCTTACCATAAATCTCAATAGAAAATATTGTATTTTTGCAATCCTCAAAATATTAAAATGACACGGAAAGCTCTTGAAACAGAACAGAAAGCACTTGAAATAAATCTCGACGATGGGGTTTACGGGACGTTTGCTGAAATTGGCGCAGGACAGGAGGTGGCAAGACATTTCTTTCAGGCCGGAGCAGCTGCAGGAACGATTGCAAAAACGATGTCGGCTTATGACAAAGTATATTCTGACAATATTTATGGCTTGGAAGCCAGTGGTCGTTATGTTTGCGAATCACGTCTATACAAAATGCTGGACCATGAGTATGAGTTGATGCATTCTCGGTTGCAAAATGAAATGCCAGGGTGTAATTTTTTTGTGTTTGCTGATACGGTATCTACGCTGAATTATTCTAAAACTGTTCAAGGGGATGGTTGGATGGGTTTACGATTTCAGTTGAACCCTGATTCTCAGCCAAATGACATAGTCTTGCATGTAAAAATGTTGGATAATGATACAAAACTCCAACAACAGGCTGTTGGAATTTTAGGTGTCAATTTGGTTTATGCTTGTTATCGTTACAACAATGATGCAGAAGTGATGCTGGAGTCTTTACTGGATAACCTTCATGACCGGATAGTCGTTGACATGGTTCGGATTACTGGCCCGGAATTTAAAGACCTGGATAATCGATGGTTGAGCCTGATGTTGGTAAAGCATAAACTCAGCAATGTTGCAATTTTTGATCCGGATGGACGGAATGTTCATGCCTCAGAGTTTTTGTATAAAAAAAATGTGTTGATCGTAAGAGGGAGTTTTAGACCCGCTACCTTGGTCAATGAAGATATGATCAAATCCAGTTGGCAGCAATTCCGAAACGAACCGGAGATTGATGCCAGAGCTGCAATCCAATTGGCAGAAATTATTCTAGACAACCTGATTATTAATGGAGAGCTGGATGAAAAAGATTTTTTAGATCGGGCAGAGGTACTGTGTGCTATGGGGCAAACTGTAGTTGTTTCTAATTGTAAGGATCATCAGAAACTGATAACCTATTTTTCAGATTTCAAGATCCAGAAACTTGGTATTGTGATTGGTGTCCGCCAGTTATTGGAAGTTATTGACAAAAAGTTTCAGTCCAATCGGGATGGCCGATTGTTAACCTCTTTTGGAGAACTTTTTACAAGAAACATCAAAATGTATGTTTATCCAATGATGCAGGAAGGTAGTGAGGAATTGATGACAAGTGTGAATTTGCCTGTTCCGGAAGGTATTAAGTTTTTGTATCAGCATCTTTTAGACAATGGGCAAATAGTGGATTTAAGTGGGTTTAATGCAGAACTTTTGCATATTTTTTCCAAAGACGTATTGGAGTTGTTGCAGGCCGATGAAGATAATTGGGAAGATATGGTCCCTGAAAAAGTAAGCAAGCTGATTAAAGAAAAATGTTTGTTCGGCTTTCCAAGCCAACAACTTGAATTTGAGTATTGATAAAAGAGAAAGAAGGATGCAAAGTTTTAAAATATTGTTTTTTATGTTTTTCATATCACTTTATCCAAACTGTGGTATGGTGACTCCAGAGGAGAAATCTGAAAATGAAATACAAACTGCTAAAGTGCAATTGATAACGGAAAAGGAAATCAGCATAGCAATAGACTCAACAATCTCTATTGATTATTTGATGGGAAAATTTGACCCGAAAAAGCATGTCGATTTTACAAAAGTGGATCCAAAATATGCTTCAAAAGCAAGCTTTTACTTGCAAAAAGAGACTTATGAAGCTTTTCAAAAAATGCATCATGCAGCTAAAAAAGAAGGCATAAATCTGAAAATTATTTCTGCAACGCGTCCTTTTATTCACCAAAAAAATATTTGGGAAGCCAAATGGAATGGAACAAGGAAGATTGAAGGGCAGGATATTTCAAAAACGATTAAAAATCTGGAAAGGCGAGCACTTAAAATTCTGGAGTACAGTTCCATGCCAGGTACTTCCCGTCATCATTGGGGAACTGATATCGATATCAACGCACTCACAAATGAATACTTTGAAAAAGGAAATGGTTTGAAGGAATATGAATGGTTGAAGAACAATGCTTCGCGGTTCGGTTTTTGCCAGCCTTACAGTGAAAAAGGAGTTAATCGACCCAATGGTTATAATGAAGAAAAATGGCATTGGTCATTTCTTCCAGTTGCAAGAAAACTGACTGAACAATACAAGATCCGGGTGAAAGATGTGTCGATATCTGGTTTCGATGGAGCAGAAACAGCTAAGAAAATTGAAATTGTTAAAAATTACGTGTTAGGAATCAACACGGAATGCCTATAATAGACACCGCCCAATTTTTACTACATTTTTGCAATTATTATATTTGCAAGCTGTGAGATTAGATTAAACAAGAGAGAAATATATGGCGTTAGAACGAGTGATCGGTCAATATACTGGAGAAGAGAAAGGTCCTTTGTTAATAGTTTTAGGTGGGATGCATGGTAATGAGCCAGCAGGGATCAAAGCTATTGAGTTGATGTTCAAAATGTTGGAAGTGGAACCGATAACGAATCCTGAATTTAAGTTTAATGGTAGGCTTCTTGGGATCAGAGGGAATGTGAGAGCTATGGAAGCTGGCAAACGATTTATGGTAAAAGATCTCAACCGGCAATGGACTCCTGAAAATGTTGAAAGGATAAAAAATGCTCCTGTCGAAGCGCTGGATCCTGAAGATCTTGAAATGAAGGAAATTTTAGAAATTGTTGATCATCAGATTTCTAACTATAAACCTGAGAAAATTGTCTTGCTGGATTTGCATACCACTACAGCTTTTGGAGGGATTTTTACTATTTGCACGGATGATCCTGAAAGTGTACGGATTGCCATTGAATTGCATGCTCCTGTGATCAAAGGGATGTTAAATGGTATTGAAGGCACCACGTTACACTTTTTTAATAGCGAGAACATCGGGGTAGAAACTGTAGCAGTTTGTTTTGAATCAGGCCAGCATAACGAAGATTTGTCTGTCAACCGTGCTATTGCCGCCTTGACCAACTGTATGCGGACTATTGGTTGTGTAAAAGCTGAAAATGTAGAAAATCGCCACGATTCATTGCTTATTGAATATTCAAAAGGCTTGCCTCAAATTGCTCAATTAATTACCGTAAAACGGATTCTGCCTGATGATAATTTTGAAATGATGCCAAATTATGACAACTTTCAAAAAGTGAAAAAAGGAGAATTACTGGCAAAAGACAAAAGTGGAAAAATATACGCTCCTGAAGATGGACTTATTTTAATGCCACTTTACCAAAAACAAGGAGATGACGGTTTCTTTTTGATTAAAACTATCGTTGCTTTTTAAAACAGAAAACAGAAAACAGAAAACAGAAAACAGAAAACGGAAAAAGGGGAGAATAGAGCAGGCCTTCAAATCACAAAAGGAGGGAGGATGTGCGTTGGAGGAAGCATCAACCAAAGACTACGAACCATTCGCATTCAAGGCATCGATAATTGTTTTTAAAGCAATGAAAATGTAGTCCCTTCCTGCATTGGTTATTTCAGAATCCTCATCGTGCACTAAAGCATCTTCCACAAAAGCGAGCAAATCTTCCTGAGGGTAATTCTCAAAAAATATATTGATCCGCTCATTAAATTTTCGGGAAACAACTTTATGTAACATTTCCCAGTTTTTTTCTTCCAGTTCTTCAATTAGTTTTTGCAAAACAGGATTGATATCAGAATCTGAGGATTCGCATGCGTTCCAAATCACTAAAGCCAGAAACATCATGTATTCTCGTTCTTTTTGTGTAAGTAAGTTAAAACCGTCAGAAAACAAATAAGCCAAAACAACAGGTTGTTTGGATTTAAAATCCTTGACAATGTCAGCAAGGTTTTCTTCAGCTCCCAGCATTTCAGCTGTTTTATCAATAACCGATTCTGATACAAACTGCATATAAACGTATCCAAATTTTTAAGAAAAGAGGCTCTATCTTTTGAAAGATAAAGCCTCTAAGTGTTATTTAAAAAAAAATTCTTTATTACTGCGCCAATACATTTTCGGCTGGCGCTGCTTCGAGTATTTCATCACTGGCTTCTGCTGCAAATTGTTTAAAGTTTTCGTTGAAAGCTTTTGCCAATTCTTGTGCTTTTTGATAATAATGCACCTGATCACTCCATGTATTTGTTGGATTTAGCATTTCGTCCGGAACATTGGGGCAAGTGGTAGGCATTTCCAAGCCAAAAACTTTGTGAGTAATATATTCAACGTCATCCAGTTTTCCCGATAATGCAGCACTGATCATTGCACGGGTGTATTTCAATTTAATTCGGCTACCTACTCCATATCCACCGCTGGTCCAGCCGGTATTGACCAGCCAAACGTTTACTTTTTGTTCCTGCATTTTCTTTCCTAACATCTCAGCATAATGTGTTGGATGCAGCGGTAAAAAAGGAGATCCAAAACATGCAGAAAATGTAGTTTGAGGTTCAACAATTCCTTCCTCTGTCCCGGCAACTTTAGCCGTATATCCCGAAATGAAGTGATACATCGCTTGACCCGGTGTAAGTTTTGAAATTGGAGGCAAAACTCCAAACGCATCACAAGTCAAAAAGAAAATATTGTTTGGAATTCCTCCTTTTGAATCTGGCAAAGCGTTGTCGATATGAAAGATCGGGTATGAAACTCTTGTATTTTGAGTGATTTCTGCGTTAGCGTAATCAGGAGTCCGAGTTCCTTCAAAAAACCGGATATTTTCAAGGATAGCATTATGTCGGACAGCTCTGTAAATGTCTGGCTCTTTTTCTTCAGTTAGATCAATACATTTTGCATAGCACCCTCCTTCAAAATTGAAAACTTCGTCATCAGACCAGCCATGTTCGTCATCGCCGATAAGAGACCTTTCAGGATCTGCCGATAATGTGGTTTTTCCCGTTCCGCTAAGCCCAAAGAAGATAGCTGTATCGCCGTCTTTACCAACATTGGCAGAGCAGTGCATTGCCAAGACATTGTGTTTTGTAGGCAACAAATAATTTAGTACCGAAAAGATACCTTTTTTTATTTCACCAGTATATCCGGTACCGCCAATGATGATTTGCTGTTTTGTAAAATTGATAATAGCAAAATTATGCTGGCGTGTTTCATCGACTTCAGGGACTGCAAAGAATCCAGGTGCACATAAAACGGTCCAGTCAGCTTCAAAATTTTTGATTTCATCAACATTTGGCCTCAAAAACATGTTGTAAACGAACTGATTACTCCAGGGATATTCTGAAACAAGTCGAATATTCAATCTATATTTTTCTTCAGCACATGCTTTCGCATCTCTAACATAAATATCTTTTCCTGAGAAATAGTTTGTCAATTTTTCTTTAAGCTGATCAAATTTTTCAGGATCAAAAGGTTTGTTAATATTCCCCCAATCCACAGTGCCTGCAGTAATGTCGTCTTTAACGATGAACCTGTCAGCAGGGGAACGTCCGGTGAATTCACCAGTCTCTATGCAAAGTGCGCCAGTGTCGGCCAATACACCCAGGTCTTTTTTAATGGAGTGTTCGATTAGCTCTTCGGGAGTCAAATTCCAATAGGCAGTTCGAAAGTCTGAAATCCCTAATGATCTTAAATCCATATTCGGATTTTTTGGTCCAATCTCTTTCATAAAATGTGGTTTTAGAAGCTAATTTTGTAAATATATTCAGCTAGCTTCTGGTTAAGGCTTTATAAAATGTTTTTTACGATTATCGTTTTAACAATAAAAATCAATTTCCTTTAAAAAGTTTGGCAAAGTTAAGGTAAAAATCAATACTTTTTAAGTAAAATTTGTCACTTATGATTAAGTAATCACTTACTCAAAAAACCCCTCTAAGGGATAAAATAAAATTACGTCCCGGAGCACTAATTGTTGATGCAAAATACCGATAATGAATATCCATAATATTTTCAACTGCCAAATTGATGCTGAAATGCTCATTCAGCTGATACGAGCTATAGACATTATAAGTTACCCAAGAGGGTAAACCTTTATAAATTGATTTACATTCCGGCGGATTTTTGTCTATCAAGCCTGCTTCTACATTATCAGCCATACCTTCTCGATTGATTTCCAATCCACAATCCTGATGATAATCTATGTAATTCACCGCGTATTCATCAATCGGTTTAGCGCCATTGTACCTCACCATTCCTTCTATTTTAAATTTATTTTTTTGAAAAATGATACTGGTTTGCCCATAAACCGGAGGGATATGATCCAAAGGAACCAGGGTGTCGATCACAATATTTTCTTCTTCTTCATAATACGTTCTTCTTCCTTTTGTAAAATTGATCCCGGATTTTATAATAAATCGATTTTTTATGTTCAGCAAGATGTTGGCAGAAAAACCACGGATAGTTGCAAAACCAGTATTTTTGTTTTGCTGGACAGTATGCAATTTTCCCTCTACTACCATGGTAGAATCTCCATTAGGCAAAACGCCCAACTCCCGGACAATTGCATCCTTCAATTCAGTGTAGAAGCCTGTCCCGCTAAGTTTGAATGAAACACCCCTATTGCCGACTACTTTTCCAAACTGCTTGGCTAAAGTAATTTCATAGTTTAAAGATCGCTCAGGTTGAAGTGTTAAATTTGGAATTGTAATAAAGCCATTTTTAGGGCGGATTTTTGCAAGATCATCCAAATTTGGAGATCGAAAAGCGGTTGAAACAACAGCTCTGACTTGCCAATAATCTTTCGAATTCCAGGTTAGCCCTGCTCCCCAGGTCAAAGCATTGTTTTGGTTACTTATTCCTTTAAAATATAATTCTGGCCATTGGATCAAAGAGGTATCAGATCGCAGATAATTGATTTGCGTTTTAATATCGGAAAATCGTGTTCCCAGGTTTAGTCTCAAAGTAGAATCCCTGCTTGTCCAATGATAATTGGCATATGCTGCAAGATTTCTTAATGAACTGCCGCCGCTTGGGTATCGGGTCAGTTCGTTATTTACTATTTTGCCAGTTTTGATGTTTGTATTTCCGGCAATTGCATCCACTTGATTATAACTTACCTCAAAACCATAGGAAAAATTATGTCTCCGTTTTTTATCAAAATATTTGTCAAAGTCGCCCGTGAAGGAATAAACGTAAACATTATTAAGTTGAAAAGTTCGGTGTGATTGACGAAATTTTCTTTTTAAAAGGTCTTCATCTATCTTTTGAAAACTGGCAATTAAGATTGCTTTATCAAAAAAAGGAGAGGATTGTAGGGTTCGCATTTTAAAAGAAGTCAGAAGTCTTTGTTGCGGTCCATAGTACCATTCTGCCCATTTGAGACGATTAGCAGCTTCGAGGGTATCCGTAAGATTGTCATATCGTGGGACATTACTTGAGGTGGAGTATTGCATGTTTAAAATAAAAAATAGCCGTTCATTTGGCTGGTATTTTATTTTTTGTAAAAAATCAATCTGATCAAAGCCGGATACTGTTTGGATGTCCGGATCATCCGATCTGACTTCATCCACATTTTCATTTCTAAAAGTATAATATTTTCGTTTACCAAAACCTGGATAACCCTTTGGACGAACGCTTCCAGCTGTCAGGTCATCATAACTCGCAAAAGTAATGCTTGAAAGTGACCCCCAGTGACGGGTTCCATAATCCAAATCAACATGAAATGTTTTCTCTTTATTAGCTGATGAAAAGCGGGTATAAGCATTTGTTTTGATCTGAAAACCTTTTCCATCATCATTGTAAATTAACTTAGGGTCCCGACTTCGGTAATGCACCACACCTCCCAGTGCGTCGCTGCCATACATCAACGACCCAGGGCCATAAATAACTTCTATTTGGTCAAGGATTGAATTATCGATCGTGATAGAGTTTTGTAAATGACCATTTCTGTAAATGGCATTATTCATTCGAACACCATCCATCACCAGTAAAACACGATTGGCTTCAAAGCCTCGCAAAATCGGACTACCACCACCAAGTTGCGTTTTTTGAATATAAACATCTGCATTTTCACGTAAGACATCTGCAGCTGTTTGAGCATTGGAAAATGCGATGTTTTCCTTTGATATACGCTGAACGATAAAAGGGATTTCTTCCTCGGGTTGATCCTTGCGACCAACAATGATGGCGGTTTCCAATTGTATGGCAGCTTCAGACAACCTGACAAGGCCTTTCATTTTTTTGCGGAGCTCATAAAACGGGATTTGCTGAGATTGATAACCGATGTAGGAGATTTCGATGATGTCTCGATGACCTATATTTTCCAAAAAAGCCTGCCCTTCAATATTGGTGGTTGTTCCATTATTTGAAGTTGTATTCCATACCGTAGCTCCGATTAGAGGTTCTCCGGTTTTCTGGTCGATAACGGTTATCGTATAGTTTTGAGAAAAGTTAAGAAAAGTATTGGAGTGAGAAGGAGAGATTGCTGATGTCCAAATAATTGAAAGGGACAAACACCATTTTAAAAGAAAATTACCTGCTGCGCGGATGTTCATTAAAGTGTTATTCCTTGGGGAGTTTTATGGTAAATGTAGTTCCAACGTTTATTGTTGAATTTTTCACAAATATCCTGCCAGAGTGATAGGTTTCGATGATGCGTTTTGCCAATGAAAGGCCAAGTCCCCAACCTCTTTTTTTTGTAGTATACCCAGGTTGGAAAACGGTCTTTAATTTTGACGATGGAATGCCTTTTCCGGTATCGGAAATATCAATAATTACAAAATCTTTTTCTTCATAAATCTCAGCATGAATTTCGCCTTTTCCATCCATTGCATCGAGTGCGTTTCGCAATAAATTTTCGACAACCCAGTCAAAAAGATGTGGATTTATTTTTACGAATAAAGGAGGAGTGATAATTCCGGGAAAACTAAATTCTACTTTCCGTGGAGCCCTTTTTTGCATATAAATTTTACAACTTTCCAACTCCTCATAAATATTCACTTTATCAAGGTCAGGGGCTGAGCCGATCTTTGAAAACCGATCAGCCACCAAATCCAGTCGTTTGACGTCGTTGTTTAGTTCTGTGACAACTTCTTTGATATCATCGTTTTCGCCGGCAATAGAATTGAGATGTTCGATCCAGGCCATTATTGCCGAGATTGGAGTACCTAACTGATGGGCGGTTTCTTTAGCCATTCCAACCCAAACACGATTTTGTTCGGCTCGTCTTGAAGAGCTAAATCCCAAATACCCAAATAGGATAAAAGCAGCAATTAAAATGAATTGAAAGATTGGTAAATACTGTAAAAGAACAAGTATCGTGGAATCTTTATAATACAGATAACCACCATAAGTTTTAATAGGATCTTTTCCTGATGCTTTGATGTTCTCCAACTCTTGCTGAAGGAAAACTTTATTGGTATCTCTGTCCTCTCCAAAATTCACAGCATCGTTTATTGTACCTCCCTCGCTCACCCAAATGATCGGTATAGTGGTGTTTGACTTTAATAATCTCATGTGCAAGGTGAAGTCGCAAAATTCATAATCTTCGTTATCTGCATCGTTTATCAATTCCTGTGCATAACCCCAATTATCAACTTTATTGCGTTCTTCGACAGTCAGTTTATTTGCCAAATAATTGGTGTAAGTCATCGATAGGGCAACGATAAACACACCAGCTATCGCTAAATATAATTTCCATCGAGACTTTTGAGCGTAAATGTCCATTTCGTGTTTTAAAAGATTTCTTTCTTCTTTTTAAAAATAAACGCAGGCTGGCTGTTAGTGTTGCCCGATTTATTTTATTCCGTAAAGCTACGTTTTTCCATAAATTCACAAAATCGATTAAAAATTAATTGCTAATGTTTCAAACATTGTCCGAATGTTAAAAAAAAGAAGATTAACGTATCTTTGCAAGATGGATTTGAAAATCGAAAAGAAGGATATTCGAAAATTTTCGAAAGAAGAACTTACAACTTTTTTTACAGAGTTGGGAGAACAGCGTTTTCGTGCCAACCAGGTATACGAATGGCTTTGGCAAAAAAGTGCACACTCATTTGACGAAATGACCAATCTTTCGAAAAAATTGCGTGAACAACTTTCAAAATCCTTTGAGATCAATGCAATCGAAGAAGATAAAATACAGAAAAGTCTGGATGGTACAATCAAATCTCGATTCCGTCTGCATGATGGTCATCTGATCGAAGCGGTTTTGATTCCCGTTCCTTCAGATAATCGGTTTACGGTTTGTGTTTCTTCACAGGTTGGATGCAGCTTGGCTTGTACTTTTTGTGCTACCGGACGGATGGATCGAGTTCGAAATTTGGATGCTGCAGAAATTTATGACCAGGTAGTTGCAGTCAACAAACAATCACTCGAAAATTTCAATCACCAATTGACCAATATCGTTTATATGGGCATGGGGGAACCACTTTTGGCCTATAAAAATGTGTTGAAAAGCGTGGAGCACCTAACCTCTCCGGAAGGTTTAAACATGTCTCCAAAACGAATCACAGTTAGCACAGCAGGCATTGCCAAAATGATCCGAAAACTGGCAGATGATGGCGTAAAATTCAATCTGGCGCTTTCCCTTCACGCAGCTGATGACAAAAAACGTGATCGCATCATGCCCATCAATGAACAGAATAACTTAGCAGCATTGATGGACGCAATTGGATATTTTTACCAAAAAACGCGCAATCGTATCAGCTACGAATATATCGCCTTTCAAAACTTTAATGACAGCCTTGAAGATGCTGCTAATTTGGTGAAGCTTTGTAAGCGATTTCCGGTGAAAGTCAACATCATCGAATACAATCCTATCGACGGTGCTCCTTTCCTAAAATCATCTGAAAATAACATCGATAATTTTGCAAAATATCTCCTTGGTCGAGAAGTTATGGTGACGGTTAGAAGAAGCCGCGGGAAGGATATCGATGCTGCTTGTGGTCAACTTGCCAACAAGGACTAAATCCGGTTTTTTATTTCAGAAATAGCATTTTTTTATCGTTAAATAGCCTTCTTTTCTTTTTTTAACACAAATTGAAGGCCGCTTGAAAAATGTTAAATCAGCTTTCCTGATTCACGTCTAAACCAGATTTAACCTATTGATTTTCAGGTAATTTAACAACAATTAACAAATGCTTGTTAAGGCCTGTTAAAACCGTTAAACTTTTCAACTTAAGGATTAGATAAGAATATCCTAACATTCTTTAACATTTATATTAAGTCTATTTGTCATGTAAGCGATAACAAAAACAGAGTTATCCAAAAGGAATTATTTAATGATGAAAAAACCTTAAATCTTATTCTTTAACCCACTTTTTAAAATTAAACGAAAATGAAAAAGATTGCATTAGTATTCACCTTGTTTCTCACGATGAGTTTTATGGTTTTAAAAGCACAAAACAGCTCCTTTTATATTGGGGCAAACGGCGGTGTGAATCTGTCCAAGTTTAAATTCACAGAAGACCTAAAAGAACTATATCCTACTTCAAATAAATTGTTGGGATTAAACGGAGGAGTTGACCTGGGGTTTGAAATTAATAATTTCACCATAGCCACCGGAGTTCAATACGTCCAAAGAGGAAGTGAATATCAAACTGCCAACTTCGAAGATGAAAACGGCATTGGATATTACTCAGCAAAAGAGAAATTACATTATGCCAGTATCCCAATTCAATTTGGTTATCGAAAGTATTTTGGTGATGCTGTTGCCCTTTCAATTGCATTTGGTCCTTCGATCAATTTTGGTGTCGGTGGAAAAATCGACGATCAGATTGAATACTTTGGAAGTGATCAGATTGAAAAACAAAATTTTAAAGTGTTATTTGGAGAAGGTGTCAATGATGATTATAAGAGCACACATATGGGATTCCAGATTTCTCCGGGCTTGGTCTATAAAGTCAATGATCACAGCAAACTGAAATTTAACGTCACCTGGGATTTTGGAACCAAAGACATGTACAACCCAAGATATAAAAGTGCAAATGCCTTTTTTGAAAACAACAAAGGTGATCAGCTCAACAGAACGGCGATGTTTACCGTTGGCTATGAATACCATTTTTCATTTGGAGATAAATATTAGAATCATGAAGACCTGCAATAATTGTAGCACCGAAAATCACATTGCCGTTGAAAAATGTGTGCAGTGCAAAATGCCAAACAATTTCACGTATCAGGAGATGCCAACAGAAGCACCACAGATTGCAAAACAGGAAACAGTTCACTGTAAAAATTGTGCAACTGAAAACCCTGGAACCGGAGAAAAATGTGTGCAATGCAATTTTCCAATTCAAAGAAAAGTGCATTCTACTCAAATTTCCCAGATCCCGGTGAAAGCAAACCTGAAAGTGAGTTAGCATTGATCATTTAAAAATTTAAAACAATGTCCAGAAGGAAATCACAAATATTCAATTTGTCTCTTTTAGACCTTTTGACAAGTGCATTGGGAGCAATCATCTTTTTGTTCATTATCACACCAAAAGGAGGGGAGTCTGCTTCAGAATCGTTTCAAGCTGCTGTGTATTTCGATACCACCCAGATGAAAATTCATGGAGATTTACATGATAGTTTGTTGGTTAAAAAAGCAGGTGATACCCTCTTTACGGTGCTGGTTTCGTATCGGGATTTACCGAAAAAGGAAGAAGTACCAAAACGTGTTTTTGCTTTTAATGATCAAAATGATACTCCCGCCAAAAAGGAAAAAGAGATTAATAAACCTCCGGAGGTGAAGGTTGAAAAAAAGCCTGACCTGAAAAAAGAAAAGGTCGAAGAAAAACCAAAGGAGCAGCCTACAACGAAAGAAGAGACCAAACCCGAGAAATTGACAACACCCAAACCAGTAGCTTACAAAGGTGATGCCCCGTCTGTGCCATGTAATGTATCTATTGAAATCAATTGGGCAAGTAAAAGCGACAACATCGATCTGTTTGTCTGCAAAGGCAGCAGCTGTGTTTATGGAGGTAGAAAGAAAGATAAAAAAGTTGGTCAGTGGGATAGTGGAAAATCCCGAAACCGGCTTTTTGGAAATGATCTCAGAACGAACCAGGAGGCAGTCCGCCAGTTCGATGACATCATCCCCGGAGAATACAAGATTTATGCTCAGTTCAAAGAATCAAAAACGGATAAAAAAACGGTTTTGATCAATGGATTGATTTACACGAAAGACGATCAAAACAATGAAAGAGGAGAAGCTTTCAAAAAGCTTTTGACCTTAGGAAAGCAACGAGTCTTAATTGGAACGCTCGTATTACAAGAAAACGGAATTTATCACTTCAAAAAAAGTTAGTCATGTTTAACACAAAGCGAATTCAGATCATATTCAGCATCGTCCCTGCAGTGGGATTATGGCTGTTACTCATACTTTTCGGAAATATTTTTCCTGATGGATCGGGAGCTCAACGATTTTTCGAAATCCTTGGCGGATCATCCAGAGGCTTCATCCAGGCAACCATTTACGCTGTATTTTTTTACAGTTTTTATGAAATTACTGAAAAGAGAAAATTCATCCATCACCAGCAAAAAGGTTTTCAATTTGGATTGTTGCCACTGCAAGATCAATTGGTTTTGACGCCGGACGAGGTGGCTCAAATCAAATTGACAACGATCCAACTGGAAAAAGGAGGGCAAAAATCGTTGGTAGGCGACTTCATTAAAAAAGCGTGTACCCAATACCGAAATGACCAATCGATCAGCGAAACTTTGCAGGTTTTCAGTGCCCAGGTTGACAATAGCAAAGAAGAAATGGAAGGCGATCTGGAAATCGTCCGCTACCTGATCGGAGCAATTATTTCACTTGGTTTTATTGGGACTTTGCTCGGGTTGTCTTCTTCCATTGGTATGGCGCATTTGGCTAAAACAGTTGAAGGAATGCCACAAATAACAAAGAGTTTGAACCTGGCTTTTGATACCACTTTGGTGGCGCTATTGGTAGGATTAATTTTAAACTTTTTCTACCATCGCTACTTGAAAGAGCTGGATACCTTTTTCTCAAAATCAAAATCCTATGTGATCAATAATTTGATCAGTCGAATTTACAAACCCGCAGCTTAGTATTTACAAATCACGCAGAGTCGCAGAGTTCGCCATGTATTTAAAATTCTTTGCGTCTTAGCGACTTTGCGTGAACATGTTTTAAAGTTTTGCATCGAAATTAACTAATTCGATGAACCTTCTAACGCGATCTTTGATTTCGTCTCCTTGTAGATTTTTCAATCGGGAAATACTAAATTCTTCCACACAAAAAGAAGCCATCGCGGAACCATAAATCACTGCGCGTTTCATGTTTTCAAAAGAGAGATCATCTGTATTCGCCAAGTAACCAATAAAACCACCTGCAAAAGTATCACCAGCTCCTGTCGGATCAAAAACCTGTGCAAGGGGTAAGGCTGGCGCAAAAAATATTTTATTTCCTTCAAAAAGCAAGGCACCGTGTTCGCCTTTTTTAATTACTAAAAATCGCGGTCCCATGTCATGGATGATTTGAGCCGCTTTGACCAAAGAATACTCTCCCGAAAGTTGTCTTGCTTCTTCGTCGTTGATTGTCAACACATCAATTTCCTGGATCACATCTTTCAAACTATCCATCGCAACATCCATCCAAAAATTCATCGTGTCCAAAACGATCAATTTTGGTCGATTATTCATCTGTTGGATCACCTTCATTTGAATTTCAGGAGTGAGATTTCCAAGCATCACATAGTCTCCATCCTTGTAACTTTCAGGCAAAACCGGATCAAAGTCTGCCAAAACGTTTAATTCAGTAACGAGGGTATCTCTCGAATTCATATTGTCATGATAACGGCCAGCCCAAAAGAAAGATTTCTGCCCTTCTTTGATTTGAAGGCCTTCAATATTTATATCCCTCGATTTTAAATATTCCAATTCTTCGTTTGGAAAATCATCTCCCACGACTGATACCAAACCCAAGTCTTCAGTAAAATACGAAGCAGCCAAACTAATATAAGTAGCAGCACCTCCAACGACTCGATCAGCTTTGCCAAAAGGGGTCTCAATTGAATCAAATGCAACAGTTCCTACAGTAACTAAGCTCATGCAAGAAAAAATTTGGTTAAAAAAATCGGACAAAGATTGCATTTTTATTTTGAACGTGATAACTTTGCCCCGCTATTTTGAAGAAATGGCATTTTTAAAATTGTTTTAGGCAATTTACACTTTTTGAAAAGCCTCTTTAGCTCAGCTGGTTAGAGCGGCGGACTGTTAATCCGTAGGTCCAAGGTTCAAGTCCTTGAAGAGGCGCCCATAAGCTCGTAAGTCATTGATTTACGAGCTTTTTTGTTTTGTGGAGATCGTCTGGGCGCTTAGTTTGGAGTAAAAAAAGAGAGGCCAGAAGGCCTCTCAAAAACAATTTCGGATAGTTTATCAGAACTTACCTTTGCAGGCTCACTTTTTTCGTGATCACTTGCTCATTGGATTTCAAAACAATAAAGTATAGTCCGTTTTCGAGTGCGTTACCACCTTGTGAATTACCATCCCAGCGAATTTCATGATTGCCTGAATCCATCATCCCAGAATATAGTTGATCAACCCGTTGTCCATTTAAGTTATAAACTTCGATCAAAATCTGATCTGATTGCTCCAATTTGAAGCTAACCCTGGTTGCTGTTCTAAATGGATTTGGTGCCACTTTCATTTCTGGTGTGTAAGTAGCTTTTTCAACTTCTTCGAAAGGTGAAGGTTCTGTAACTTTTGGCTCTTCTTCCTCAAGGGTAAGGATTTCTTCAGGTGCAATGTCATCCTCTCCGTCAAATTCTGGATATACAGGAGGAGGAGGACATGGTTCGTATTCCACGCAGTACAAGTCGGTGTATTTCTCGACTTTGATATCTTCAGCGATAAACTGACCGTGGAATTTGTTGCGGTCATAGGATTTACCTCTTTTAATTTTGATATCTTCTGTCAATGAATAAAATAATCCATAAACGGTATTACGGCCTTTGAATAGAATTTCTGATTCAGCAAAGACCCGGACATTTTCATTAGTAGGATTGAAGTCGCTTTCTTTTCCTAATTCAAATTCATATTCGATCTTGACATCAGTACATTGCTTAAATATAATTGTTGCTTCATCGTCCGCGTCAAAGCTTTCGAAAAAGATTTCATTAGGACCATCAATAATTAGAGTTCCTCCTTCTTCAACTTCGACATCATCATAGTTCCAACCTGTAATGGTTACGGTTTCATCTTCTTCAACACAAACATCCTCGTCAGTATCATGAGGGTTATAACAAAAAGCAGGGAGACAATCATCCTCTGCCGGTTCTTCGATTTCAACTGCAACTTCACTATCATCCTTGACTTCAATTTCATCGGCTTGTACCCATGTGCCGACAGCAGTTACGATTGATTCATCATCGATTTTGGCTTCTCCACCGTCATCGGATACACCTACACCACCTTTGTGGACAATAGTTTCTTCGATTTCAAGATCTTCTTCAGCGAAGAGGACATATTTGTTGCAAGGATCGCAAGCATCTCCGATGCCATCATTGTCAAGATCTTCCTGGTTCGGGTTAGCATTATTGGGGCAATTATCCACATCACCGCAAATACCGTCATTATCTGCGTCATTGTCCGGATCATTTGGACAGTCGTCGCAGACATCCCCGATGCCGTCATTATCTGCATCTTCCTGGTTCGGATTAGCATCATTCGGACAGTTGTCATCTGCGTCACAGACGCCATCATTATCTGCATCAGGACAGTTGGCTACCGTTATGTTTACAGAGCAGACATCTTGTAGCCCGGTCTGGTCAGTGACGTTGAATGTGACCACGTGAGGACCTGCCTGACCAACAGTAGGCGTCCAGTTGAAAGTTGAATTCACACCAGTTGCTCCTGAATGAGGCAACCCAGGGGTCATAGTTGCTCCGGTTGGAAGCCCCCCTGTATTAAGGGTCAGCACATCTCCATTATCAGGATCGTTACCGGTAAGCGTAAAAGTCAGGTTTGAACCTGCATTTACATTGTGTGGACCTGGAGGAGATAATGCACATGTTGGTGCAGTTCCCTGGAAGGCCACAATTTTCAAAATAAAATCAATAGCACTCCTCCCAATCACATTGCCGTTTCGGGATTCTTCAATTACTACCTGCATCGTAAATAAATTCCCGATCGCAGTACCGCCGTTAGTGTTCCAGGTAACCTGACCAGTAGTGGAATTAATAGTCGGTGCATGGGTAGCATCAGAACCACCAACAGGACCAATGAGATTATAGATGCTACTTTCAGCACCTGTAGCAAAACGGAAACTCAAAGCATCCCCGTCTGCATCAGCTCCTGGAACGAAAAATGAATGAATGGTATTGATTGGTACATTAACGATAGTGGGCAAACTGCTTACAGGAGAATTATTAGTGATATCAAAGCGTACTTCTGTTTGGACATGATAACCGCCATTGTAATTTTGTAAAGCACCTATTCGGCAACAACCTGAAAGTTGTGCAAGCCAAGGTGATCCATTATTAAGTGGAGCAGAATAAGTATGTGGGATAAATTCATTAGTATTTGAACCGGGTTGCAAAGCCCTACCAATTAGAACGTCTTGTGCAATGTCAATGGCAATAACCTTGAATTTTAATGTTCCTGTGGATGACCCATCTCCAAAGCTTAATCCAGTACCTCCGATATATTCTGTGATGATGTCTCCCACCGCGGGCCGACCATCACTATAAGTCCCGGAATAACCACTACGACGAAAGGCAGCAGTGAGCACAAATTCCGCAGTATTTCCACTTTTCACCGTCCAGGTGACATGTCCAAAACGGAAGTGGGAAGCCTCAGCTTCAGAAGCCATAAAAAAGCTCAGAAAGAAAACAGCCATCAGCGAGCCTAGGCCTGAAAAAGTAAAAGTTCTTTTTGTTTTCATCTTTTTACAATTGTTTTAATTAAAAAATTTGTTTTGTCTGTAAATTTCATTTTTGCAATGCTATAGTGGATCGATTAAAGTGTTAAAGGCATAACAATAACCCTTTGAATTTCAACATCGAGAAATTCAATGTTATACCTATAACTATTGTCGATCTTGGATTATGAGATTAACTTGAATTGATTTTCATTGCTTGTTTTTTGAGGTTAAAAAATTGGATTTTCACACGTCCACAGGATGAATCTATATGTGAGTCATCCATTCACATTTGAATTTTAAAACTTGTACATTATCTTGGAAAATAACGCTCAAAATAATGTACAAAGGAACTTTTAAGTTTTTGGGAATACCTGTGCGGTATTAAGCGAATTGAATAAAAGCAGTGGTTTTTATTAATAAAAACCGGATACTTGATCTGGGTTTGATATGCAGGATTATATTAAACTTCAATATTTCTAATAAAACTAAGCATTAATTAAGATATAACTAAAATTTCTATCAAGAAATATCGAATATGCCAAATATAATATTTTTTATTTAAATATCCCATTGGTGTTGAATTTGATTTCAAATATAATTGGAACTTATTTGATGTGACCATATTTCATTCAAAGAATTCTTAAAATGAAAAGCTATCATGACATTGTCATAGCAACTATAAATGCGACGAGATGAAATAATTTAAAGGTTTGAAACATTGGAATCCTTACCTTTGTTTTATTAAAAACCATCATAAAAAGATGAACAAGATTGCAACATCCAAGCCGGCAGCCCAGGCTAATCAGGAATTTTACATCCCTTTAGAGGAATTCCACAAACATGCATCCAATGTTAAGGAGACTCATTATAAATCTCAACTTAGCTTTAGACCTATTTTTGACAAATTTGAAGCCTATGAGAAGGATCAAATCAGCGGTTATCAAAACGTGACGGGCTTGTTTAAAGAATTTGAAAAAGAGTTTATAAAAATTTCAAAACTGAAAGGAGCACAAGACCAGTCCCGTAAGGTCGAAATGTTGATCAAAGCTCTTTTTCCGGCGTTGTTTTTTGAAGGCCAGATTGGGTTTATTGGGACACCTTTTACCAAGGAGTTCACTTTTATGACTCCCAAGATGAACGAATTGTTTACCTCAGGTGACTGGGAGCTTAAGATGAAAAGGTCGATGATGCACCCAAAAGCTATTCAGACTGTTTTACAG
Organism: Saprospiraceae bacterium; assembly: GCA_028277915.1. GTDB lineage: Bacteria > Bacteroidota > Bacteroidia > Chitinophagales > Saprospiraceae > JAHDHW01. Next base: position 2,850 of record JANQFJ010000252.1, on the reverse strand, counting down.
GTTGGAAGCTGCATTTTGCAAAATCACTATGATGGCAAAAGCGGAATGGAATTTACAGAGACGATGAGTATCCGCCATCGAAAGACCGGACTTGAAAAGCATTATAAAATAAATATCATTACGGATTTTATTGATGCTATCTCGCTGAAACCACTCAAGAAACTCAGCGAGAAAAAAATTTTTCAACTGCTGAACGAATGGGATAATGCTGATTTGTGGCTCGAAAGTTTTCCGCCTGAAAACTTTGAATTTGAAGGTTTGGTGATTGGTTATCTGACCGATGTAACGGATGTGGAGATCATGTCTCAATTGAAAGTGAAACTATTGGAAGAGCCAGAAACAAGTTCACCAGATGAGATGTTTGAGGAAATGACCAATGCTTTTCGCTCTTTTCTGGAAATGCCTGAGATAACTTTTGGTAGTATGCAGTCGATCGACAACATGCTGCAAACAGGTACTTCGTGGACCATCATTGGAGATGTTTCTTTTTTGGCCAAGTTGCCGAGAGAATCGCTTGGTGAAGGGGTATTTGGAAAAGTGTTGGGAGGAAAAGAACCGTTGATAATTGGTGACCTTAAAAAACTGGAAAATCCTTCAGAAATTGATAAAATTTTGATTGACAAAGGCTACAGGAGTTTACTGCTTGCGCCCTTGTTTGATTCCGAAGGTAAACCATTGGGTGTCTTTGAGTTGGCATCCAATAAGCATTTTCAGTTTTCAAAAATTACTTTATTAAAGCTAAAAGACGCGATCTCTCTGTTTGAATTAGGAACCAATAGGTGGCTGGAAAATCTTGACAATCAGGTGAATTTGTTTATTCAGCAGCAATTTACCTCCATCCACCCCAGTGTGGAATGGAAATTTATTGATGTGAGTAAAAAATACTTGTGGAGCAAAACTTTTAACAACGAAGATGTCCCATTGGAGCCGGTTGTTTTTAAAAACATTTATCCTTTGTATGCACAGGCTGATATTGTTGGATCCTCAACCCTTCGAAACAAATCCATTGAATCTGATTTAATTGATAATCTTGAGCGGGTAAAAAAAGTGATCAAGGCTTGTAGAAAAAATCTGGCTTTTGATCTGCTTGATGTTTATTTGTCGAAGGTTGAAAAAAACCTGGAAAGGTTAAAACAGGGAGCTTATGTTTCAAGTGATGAATCCCAAATTGTAGATTTATTGAGTCGGGAAATACATCCTTTTTTAAAACAAATCCAAACCAAATACGAGGAGTCTCCTCGATCGGAGCTTGAAAAATATTTTAAATATCTGGATCCTAAACTGAGTATCGTGTATCGAAAGCGGAAAGATTACGAACATAGCGTCAGTTTGCTGAATCGTGCCATTTCTAATCATCTCGAACTGGAAGATGAAAAAAAACAAAAAATCCTTCCACATTTTTTTGAAAAATATACCACTGATGGTGTTGAATACAACATTTACATTGGAGAATCCCTTTTGGAAAATGGTGGATTTAATGAGTATTATTTAAAAGATTTTCGGCTTTGGCAACTGATCCAAATGTGTGAAATTACACGATTGGTAAAACGCGTGTCCAAGGAATTGCCAGTTCCGTTGACAACTGCCCAGCTAGTTTTTGTTTTCAACAATCAATTGAGCATTCGATTCCATATGGATGAAAAACAGTTTGAAGTGGATGGTGCTTATAATGTTCGTTATGAAATTTTGAAAAAACGAATAGACAAAGCCCTTATAAAAGGGACAGGAGAACGCCTCACGCAGAGCGGTAAAGTTGCCATCGTCTGGCTCAATGAAATTGACAAGAGGGAGTACCTGGAATACCTTTTCTACCTTCAAAATGAAGGGTATATTTCTGATGAAATTGAAGAGCTGGAACTTGAAAAACTTCAGGGTGCCGAAGGACTCAAAGCGCTCAGAGTATCGGTGATTGATGACTAATTTAAGCTATCAAAATTCCTTTTCTTTAAACCAAAATTTCTTACCGTTTTTACCTTCAAAAAAGAATATTTGAATAGCGATGTGCCTAATCAAAAATGAATTGCTATATTGTCAAAATAGTACCATCCTTTTGATAATTGGATAATCACGTTGAAGATGTATTTACTCGGATATGATCTTGGAAGCTCATCTGTTAAAGCCGCTTTGCTTGAAGTGGAAAGTGGAAATTGTGTGGCTTCTGCATTTTATCCAGATGAAGAAATGCCGATTATTGCAAAGCAGGAAGGCTGGGCAGAACAGGACCCCGAGATGTGGTGGCATAATGTGCAAAAAGTTACGCAAAAACTTTTCAGCCAAACGACAATTAATGCTCAAGCTGTTAAATCGATTGGTATTTCTTATCAAATGCATGGCTTAGTGGTGGTGGATAAAAACTTGAAGGTTTTACGACCATCAATTATTTGGTGTGATAGTCGTGCTACACAGATTGGTGATCAGGCTCTCCAAGAATTGGGAGAGCAGAATACTTTGGAGACACTTTTAAATTCTCCGGGAAACTTTACTGCTTCGAAACTAGTCTGGGTAAAGAAAAATGAACCGGTTGTTTTTGAAAAAATTTACAAATTTATGCTGCCCGGAGATTACATCGCGATGAAATTGACGGGTAACATCAACACCACGGTGAGTGGTCTTTCTGAAGGCATTTTTTGGGATTTTCAAAAAGGAGCAATCTCCCGATCTCTGATGGATTATTTTGGCTTTTCTGAGGAGTTGGTCCCAGAAATTGTTCCCACTGAGCAGTACGAAGAGCTTGGCGCCGTCGAAGCTGGGCAGCCCCTCGAGCGGCAGGAAAGTCCACGCGACGGCGACGAGCAGGAATGCCGGTCCCAGGAGGCGCAGGGCCGCGGGGACCGGACCGGATCCGGATTT
>JANQFJ010000176.1 GCA_028277915.1 Saprospiraceae bacterium | reverse complement strand
GTGCGATGACTAATCGGAAGAGAAATAAAACGATTTTTGAGTTTCGGCAAAACGCCATTGACCATGATGTATTCCATTTCATAGGGAACGCCAGGCATCGAAACCAAAACCTGTTCATTTTCATCAAACCACATCCCGGGAGCTGATCCCATTTTGTTTTCAATCAACGTTGCATTAGTGGGCATAAAACATTGTAAGCGATGCGCTTCAGTTGTTGTCCTTCCCAACCTTTTAAAAAGATTTTGAACATAATCGAATGTCGGTTGATGAAACTCCATTTCAACTCCGTAAAAATCTGCAATCGTCTTTTTGGTAATATCATCCTTTGTAGGGCCCAATCCTCCAGTCATCAAAACAAGATCTGCTTTCGAAAAAGCATACTCTAAACTCTCCGTTATAGCCTCTTTGGTGTCTGCGACCGATAGCATTTCATGCACTTTTATCCCTTGAAGGTTTAGTTTTCGGGCAATCCAGGAAGAGTTCGTGTCGACGACCTGTCCAATAAGGATTTCATCACCAATTGTTACTATTATGGCTTCCATAGAATGAAGATTTTAAAGCCGCAAAGTTAACTTTTGAAGTGAGGAAAGGAAGGCTTTTTTATAAAAACTTAACCTCTTTCAATGAAAAAGCGGATTGTCCTTTTTGATGGTCAATTAACAGTCTTCCGGATTCATCAATTCCTACGATTTTACCACTGAATATCTCTTCATTATCCATGCGTTGATATATCGCATCCTCCTGAAACTGAAACAAATTACACAAATATTCTTTTCGAACAATTGAAGGATTTTCAGACCGTAACTGCAAATACCTTTTCTCAATATCACCACAGAGCATAGCTATAAGCTTGTTTATATCTTTTTCAGCTTGGATCTCAAGGAATATTGAAGTCGGATTTGGTACATCACTGGTAAAATGTCTTTGATTTACATTAACTCCAACCCCTACAATACTTGCCTGGAAAATGTTGGAAGACAAGGTATTTTGGATAAGAGTCCCGGCTATTTTCTTATTCCCGATCACAATATCATTGGGCCACTTTATTTTCACATCTGTTTTTATAAATCGAGAAATAAAATCAAAAACACTTAATGAAATTGCCTGATTGAGCAGAAATTGATGTTTGATTGATAAAAAAACTGGATATAATATGACGCTGACGGTGATGTTTTTCCCAGCTTCGCTTTCCCAGTTGCTGCCAATTTGTCCTCTTCCCTGGGTTTGATTCCAAGCCGAAATGACAGTTCCTTCGCTTGGATTATTTTTTGATAAAAGATTAATAGCGTAGGAGTTCGTTGAGTCAACCTCCTCGATGTGCAGTAAAACTTTTCCTATGAAAAGCGTGTTATTGTTAGTACTCAAACGCCAATAATTTAGTAGCTTTGCGGGTTAAAGCAATGCCTGTTTCTCAGAATATATTCAATTTACATCACAAAATTATTAAAACATCATTTGAATTCACAAAAAGAAGCAAAACAACAACCTTTATCTATAGAACAATTAAATGATTTAATTGTAGATAGTATACAGGATATAAAGGGGAAAAATATTGTAAAACTCGATTTGCGCCACCTTGATGACGCTCCAACTGAATTTTTCATTATTTGTGAAGGAGAATCAAATACTCAGGTAAAAGCAATTTCAGATAATATTTACAAGCGAGTAAAAGATGAAGCTGGTTTGCTGCCATCACATTATGAAGGTCAGCAAAATGCATTTTGGATTTTGCTTGATTATTTTGAGATCGTGGTTCATGTTTTTTATCGTGATACCCGATCGTTTTATGAATTAGAAGATTTGTGGAGTGATGCGATATTTACAGAATACCAAAATTTATAGGTATTTATTTAAAAAATTGAAAAATTAGCCCTTTGATGAAAACGATCACCGGTTTGATGCGTTATGAGATAAAAAAGATTTTGAATTTGTTTTAAACCAAATTAATGGAAAATAAAAATCAAGAAAATAAAAAACCAAATAACTCAAAATTCAATTCCTATTGGATTTATGGGTTATTGGCCTTGTTCCTTCTGGTATTAAACTTTTACAACCTTACTAGTACTAGCAACGAACCGCTTAGCTGGGGGAAGTTTGCTCAAATGGTAAGGGATCAGGATATTGAGAAATTGGAGGTGATCAATAAAGAATACGCTTCTATTTACATCAAAGAAAATCGTATCAACAAGTATCCTGACGCTGCCGTTAGCAAGTTTAATGCTACACGACCTCACTACGTATATCAAATCGGTACTTTAAAAGGGTTTGAAGAAAAGTTAGAAAGGATTCAGGAGGAAGAAGGGATTAAAGAATCCGATCGATTGTATCCGATCAATGAAACCCGTCAAAATTGGCTGGCTCCGATACTAAGCTGGGTTTTGCCAATTGTCATAATCATAGCGATTTGGGTTTTTATTATGCGGCGTGTGAGTGGTGGAGCGGGAGGACCAGGATCACAAATTTTTAATATCGGTAAATCAAAAGCGACTCTTTTCGATAATAATTCAAAAGTGACTGTAACTTTTGAGGATGTTGCCGGGCTCGATGAAGCAAAGGAAGAGGTTATGGAAGTTGTCGATTTTCTTAAACAACCGAAAAAATATACCTCTCTAGGCGGAAAAATTCCAAAAGGAGTATTGCTTGTTGGCCCTCCGGGAACCGGTAAAACCTTACTCGCGAAGGCTGTTGCAGGTGAAGCTGCCGTTCCTTTTTTCTCTATCTCAGGTTCTGATTTTGTTGAAATGTTTGTTGGAGTTGGGGCTTCAAGGGTAAGGGATTTGTTCAAACAAGCTCGTGAAAAAGCTCCTTGTATTGTTTTCATCGATGAAATTGATGCGATCGGTCGAGCCAGGGGTAAAGGGTCTTTTCAAGGGGGAAACGATGAAAGGGAAAACACCCTGAATCAATTACTCGTGGAGATGGATGGATTCAGCACTGACAAAGGAGTAATTTTAATGGCCGCTACCAACAGACCAGATGTTTTGGATAACGCATTACTCCGTCCAGGGCGATTCGATCGGCAAATTGGCATTGACCGCCCTGATATAAAAGGGAGAGAGGCTATTTTTAAAGTTCACCTTAAACATATTAAAACCGCCGAAGAAGTTAATCCGGTCACCTTGGCTGAGATGACACCTGGATTTGCTGGGGCAGATATCGCCAATGTTTGTAACGAAGCGGCATTGATAGCTGCTCGTCGAAACAAAAACAGTGTAGAAATGGTTGATTTCAACTATGCACTGGATCGCGTAATTGGGGGGTTGGAAAAGAAAAACAAAATCATTTCGCCCGACGAGAAAAAAATTATTGCTTATCATGAAGCAGGCCACGCAATATGTGGATGGTATTTGAAACATGCTTCGCCACTCGTTAAGGTTACGATTGTTCCCCGTGGAATAGGAACATTGGGATATGCGCAATATTTACCTAAAGAAGAATACATTACCCGCACTGAGGCACTTTTGGATCGCATGTGTATGACCTTTGGAGGAAGAGCTGCCGAAACTGTAGTTTTTAATAAAATATCCACAGGGGCACAAAATGACCTCGATCAGGTTACAAAAATGGCTTATAGTATGATTTCCATTTTTGGGATGAATAAGAAAGTCGGAAATGTATCTTTTTATGGGATGCAGGATCAATTCCACAAACCTTATTCCGATGAAACAGCCACGCTTATTGACGACGAAGTCCGAAAGCTTGTCGAATCCCAATACAAAAGAGCTATCGCATTACTCAAAGAAAAGCGTAACGAATTGGAAATTTTGGCCAATTCATTGCTCGAAAATGAAGTTTTACTAAAATCGGATGTCGAAAGATTGATTGGGCCTCGTCCTAGTGATGCAATTCCAAAGGCTGAAAAAGAAGCCGCCGAAAAAGATGCCATCGAAAAAGGGACATCTTCAAGTGACTTGCCTGATGGCAGCGGGAATGAAGAAAGTGAAAAAGAATAGAACACTTTAATTGAATTGTTCTCAACAAAAAACAGGGTTAATCCAATGGATTAACCCTGTTTTTTGTTGGTTTTTATATACTTTACTTTTTTTAAACTTCTTCGCTACTTCTCACCAAAAGTTGGAACCCATTTCCATGAATGTTAACAATTTCAATATTCGGGTCACTTTTCAGGTACTTGCGAAGCTTGGTAACAAAAACATCCATGCTCCTGGCAGTGAAGTAATTATCTTCCCCCCAAATTTTTGTGAGGGCTTCTGACCGTGGCAAAATATCGTTCATATACATACAAAACATCCGCAATAATTGGGCTTCTTTAGGAGAAAGTTTTTCCTTATCTTCTTCACCTGGCTCATCGCTGTTGAATGTCAAAATGCGCAACGGATAATTGAAGTGATATTTGCCAATATTAAATTCCTTTATTTCTTCGCGGGGATCCGCCTTTTGCTGGCTGCGTTTTAAAATGGCCTGAATCCTATACAGTAATTCCTCAGAATTAAATGGCTTTGTAATGTAATCATCAGCGCCTATTTTGAATCCCTGCAAAACATCATTTTTCATTGTTTTGGCGGTGAGGAATATGATCGGCATTTCACCATCCATCTCACGAATTTCTTTTGCTAACGTAAAACCATCTTTTTTAGGCATCATAACATCAAAGA
>JANQFJ010000157.1 GCA_028277915.1 Saprospiraceae bacterium | reverse complement strand
CAAGGCTTGATTTACCCTCCTTCAAAAAAGCTTACTTTCAATGAAAATATTTTGGTGAATGACGGGTTGCTTGTAGATTATATTAAACGTAAAAATAATATAACACTTAAGGAATCTGTGAATGCTATCAGTCAATTTGTTTTGCAGACCAGGGAAAAATTAAATAATCAGGAGATTGTTATTCTTCCTAAAATTGGCAGGTTGTACAAAGATTATGAAAACAATCTTCGGTTTTTGCAAGACACTACTAATTTCAATACTGAAGTTTTTGGTTTACCAACCTTAGCGTATTATCCCATTCTTAGAACTCAGGAGCCTCCCAAGCCAAAAGCCCACAAACCGGTAAAGATAATTTCGGACAAACACAAACCTGGTATCAGAAGATCTTTTACCAGAAAAATTGCCAGCGTCTTTTTACCAATATTTTTAGGTCTTATTTTTACCATTATTGCGATTGGGATATACAAAAAACAGGTTAATGAAAATCCTGACGGAATAGCCGTTCATAAAATTTCCATCAATGAAAATCGAATTAATCAGAAGCCATCTTTAGATAATTTGTCTATCCCTGAAAGCTGGACTAGTGGATCTTCAAAATCCGAAAATACCGATGTACAGCCTAAGAAAAATCAAAATGGGCTTTCTCAGATAGATACAGAAGGCTCAACAATCATAGATCGTCCGAAAAAATGTATAATTATCATTGGTGTATTTAGCAAAAGGAATGGCATAGAAAAAAGCGTGCAGCACGTTTACGATCTTGGTTACGAGGCTTATCAGGATAAAAAAGGAGTGCTGACGAGGGTAGGAGTGCAGTTTGAATATGAACAAAAGTCCGAAATTGTAAATATGCTTCGTGCCATTCGAGAAAAAGTTGATCATCGAGCCTGGATATTGAACGAATAAAGATTATAAAAACTAATATTTGTTGACCCAAACACTTCATTTGTGTTTGGGTTTTTTCGTTTTGTGTAGAAATTAAATGAGATTTTAAAAAATCTATTAACATTTGTTGATTTTGGTAAATCAAAATGTGACAATTTTAAATTTAGAAAGTCCGCAGTTTGCGAAATAATAACTCTAAATAGGGAGTATTTTAAAATCATATTCTGATAAACATGCTTTAATATTTAATTAACAGAATATTATTTTAAAATAAGTTGATTAATTAAAGTTTTTGAAATATCTTTGTATCGTCGAATTGAAAGGGAAGTGTAGATAGGAATTTTTGAGTTATTGTAGCTCATTTTTAAGTGACGGGTTAAACTTTTTGGTTTTCACTTAGTCAATTTATACAAGCCATACTAAACATGCTGGAGCAAATACCAAACATTAAATTCCTCGAAGAAAATAACTTTTTTCTTATAGCTGGTCCTTGTGCAATTGAAGGTAATGAAATGGCTTTTGAAATTGCTGAAAAGGTTTCGGATATCTGTAATAGGCTTCGAATACCTTATATTTTTAAAGGATCTTACAAAAAGGCTAATCGTTCAAGGTTGGATTCCTTCACAGGAATTGGTGATTTGAAAGCGCTGACCATACTAAATGAAGTACGCAAGCACCTTGGTATTCCGGTGACAACGGATGTTCATACAGAGGAAGAGGCAACTATAGCCGGAAAATATGTTGATATCATTCAGATCCCGGCTTTTTTATGCAGACAAACGGATTTGTTGGTAGCTGCCGCTAAAACTGACAAAGTTATAAATATAAAAAAAGGTCAGTTTTTGAGTCCAAAGGCAATGCAGTTTGCAATTGACAAGGTGATTCAATCTGGAAATGAAAAAGTACTGTTGACAGAAAGAGGAACCACATTCGGATATCAGGACCTTGTAGTTGACTTTCGAGGGATTCCTGAAATGCAGTCCTTGGGTGTTAAAGTGGTGCTAGATTGTACACATTCGTTACAGCAACCTAACCAGAACAGTGGAGTCACAGGAGGGAAGCCAGATTTAATTGAAACAATAGCAAAAGCAGGAATTGCAGTGGGGGTAGATGGCCTGTTTATCGAGACACATCCGGCCCCTTCGACAGCAAAATCCGACGGGGCAAATATGCTTCCTCTGGATAAGTTGGAAGGATTATTGGAGAAAGTTTTAAAAATCAGACGTAGTATTGTTTAGATGAAATTAAATTGTTTTTTACTTGAAATTGACGGAAAAATATATTATATTAATCTTAAATAAAAAAAGGAGGTCGATATGAAATCCTTAAAAGCATTCTTAACAATTTTGACATTAATTTGTGCAATTACAATTACAATTGCACAGGCTGAAAAGACACTTGTAAAGTCTTTTAATTTGAAAGGAATGCAAGTAGTTGTCTTGGATATCGATGGAGATGTGGAGGTGAAAGAATGGAAGAATTCCATTATGCGCGTGCAATTGACTATTATGATTGACAAAGGCAACGATTCAATGCTTAAATCACTGGTCAGGACTGGTAGGTATAATCTTTACTCAGAAGTTGGCGAAGAAGATTTTAAGATTTTTGCACCTGGAACTAAAAAAGAGTTTAAAGTTCGTGGTCAGGATTTGAATGAAAACATTTCATACATAGTGTATGCACCCGAAAATGTTATTGTTAGGATGGCTGGCGAAGCATCAACTGATGTTGAAACCTCTCCTCAAACAGAGTCCTCTTCACTTTAACATTATATACTTTCCTTCTTCTTAAAAGGGTATAGCTTTCCCACTGGTTATACCCTTTTATTTTTAGGGATTGTTAAATTATTTAAAATAACTTACCAAACTTATTTTTAATTTACTCTTTACGGCAATATCTTTGGACTCTTTTTGGTTGATTTAGAACATCAAATAGATTTTTTATGAGAATTATTTCATTTGTTTTTTTTACGCTTTGCTGTTTCCATGTGACCAATGCCCAATTGACTAAAGTCCTTCACCAAACCTTTGAAATTGATAGTGTACAAACGATTTCGATAGATTTAGTCGGTGAGTATGAAATTGAAAAATGGGCTGGAAATAATATCCTTACTGAAACAAAGATTGAAATTTACGAAACTACGCCCGGCATTTTTAAATATTTTGTTGAAGAGAAAGGAAGGTATGATATCGTTGCTGAGGTAAAGGACATTTCAGCTTCACTTTTTTCGAATGATTCAGAAAGAAAAGCTATCAAAAACAAAGAAACGGATAAAGAGTGTTTTGAATTTATAAAAGTGAAGATTTTTGTGCCAGATGATTTTAATATTGATGACCCTTCTCAACTGGTTCGTGTTGTTGACTCCGAAAATTAAAAAATAATTAAACAATCAATTTTCGAAAAAAGCATCTTGGTATTATCGAGATGCTTTTTTTGATTACCTACCTTTGTCCAATAATGCTAAAAACAATTGAAATAAAACTTTTGCCAAGCGAGGCTGCAAACGAGATTGTCGTCAGACAAAAACTTTTGGATAAGGCAGGAATTCAAATGTCTCAGCTTAAAGATTGGCGAATAACTAAAAGATCAATAGATGCCAGGTTTAGTACAGTACAGGTTTTATTGCGTATTGAGATTAATACGGATAAAAAATTTGATCCGGAACCTACTTTTTTAGAACAATTATCACCGGTGCATGAAAGACAAGAAGTATTGATCATTGGTGCAGGACCAGCAGGATATTTTGCTGCGCTTGAGTTGATCGAACTAGGTTTAAAACCTATTATTTTTGACCGTGGGAAAGATGTTCAAAGCAGGAGAAAGGATTTAAGGGCTATCCAGCAATTTGGCATTGTAAACCCCCATTCAAATTATTGTTTCGGAGAAGGCGGAGCAGGCACCTATTCTGATGGTAAACTCTACACTAGATCTCATAAAAGGGGCAATATTTACAAAATTTTAAAATTGTTTGTTGAGCATGGAGCCCATTCTGATATTTTGGTGGATGCACACCCTCATATTGGCTCAAACAAACTTCCGAAAATAGTGTCAAACCTTCGCAGGACAATTGAACAATACGGAGGAGAAGTACATTTTGATGCTCATGTAACTGATTTGTTAATCCATAAAGGAAAAGCCAAGGGGCTTGTCGTTAATCAATCCGACGAATTCTTTGGGGAGGCAATTATTTTGGCCACAGGCCATTCTGCACGAGATGTTTATTATTTGTTAAACCAAAAAGAAATTAGAATTGAGGCAAAGCCTTTCGCGATGGGAGTAAGGGTTGAACATGCTCAATCGCTGATTGATAAAATTCAATATGGTCAATCTCCTAGAGATGAGCATTTACCGGCATCAAGTTACCGACTGGCCTGTCAGGTTGGAAAGCGAGGGGTATTTTCATTTTGCATGTGTCCTGGAGGATTGGTGGTACCTGCTTCTACTGCACCGGGGGAGATAGTAGTCAATGGAATGTCTTTATCTCGTCGTGATTCTCCATTTGCGAACAGTGGCACCGTGGTTAGTGTTGAATTGGAAGACTTAATTCCCTTTGAAAAACATGGAGTATTTGCAGGCCTGGAATATCAAAAAATGGTCGAACAAAGGATGTTTGCCAGTGGTGATGGGAGTCAAAATGCTCCTGCTCAGCGAATGACGGATTTTGTAAAAAGAAAAATTTCAAAGGATTTGCCGGGTTCAAGTTATATTCCGGGTTTACATGCTGCACCATTGCATGACCTACTCCCGAAAAGCATTTTTGATAAGCTTTCGAAAGGTGTCATTGCTTTCGGTAAAAAAATGAATGGATATTTTACGGAAGAAGCTAATATGATCGGGACCGAAAGCAGAACAAGTTCCCCGATTCGTGTTCCGCGCAACAAAGAAAATTTAATGCATGAGGATGCAGAAGCTTTATTTCCATGTGGAGAAGGGGCAGGATATGCAGGAGGAATTATTTCCGCAGCAATGGATGGCCAAAATGTAGCGAGAGCGGTAAAACGCTATCTGGAATGATGGAAAATGTCATGTTTAACAGTTTTTTTACCCCAAGTAGACTAGTCCAACCCAAACAAAGAATTTTGTTAAAAATCTTTGATCTTGATCAACAATTAGACGATTTCGATTGAAATAAAAGTTATCTACAACTTGAATTATTTAGTTACATTTGTTCATCAGTATTTATAATTCGAAATAATACATATCCGTGAAAGATACAACTGATTTAATTGCAAGAATTTTCATTTCATTGATTTTTCTTTTTGAGGCATACGATACGATCAAATTTTTTAAAAGCACCAAAGAGTCCATGACTGCGTATGGCATTACCTGGCAACAGGATATGCTTTTGAGTGTAGCTATTTTTCTTTTGATCTTGGGGGGGATTTTGGTGCTCATCGGTTATCGTTCCGGATTTGGAGCCAGCCTGTTATTGATTTACTGGATTCCGGTAACTTTCATTGCCCATTCCTGGTGGAATGACCCAATTGAAATTCAGCGGGAAGAGTCAATCGAATTTATGAAAAACATTGCCATAATTGGAGGACTACTCCTCCTGATAATCAACGGCAGTGGGCGTTTTAGTGTCAGGAGGTTGTTTGCAACAACTATTGTAAAAAGATAGAAAGAATATAAATCGCTTAAGATTCGTCAAGTGGTCTGCCACAGCATTTGCAAAACGATGCATCTTTGTCGTGTTCTTCATTTTTACACTTATCGCATCGGACGATTTTAATGTTTTGCATTTCTCGCCCTGCTTTTACCATTTCTGAAGATACGATCCCGGTTGGAACTGCTATGACAGCATAACCCAAAATCATAACTATTGCCGCTAAAAACTGGCCAATTGATGTGTTCGGGGATATATCACCATATCCAACAGTAGTTAACGTGACTATTGCCCAATAAATGGCCCTTGGAATACTATCAAACTCTTCTTTGTTTGTTGTTCCTTCCACGAGGTACATTATTGATCCAAAAACAGTGACCATGAGCAGAATAAAAAATAGAAACACCATAATCCTTCTACTGCTAGCCCGGAGCGCTTTGAGAATCACAGTACTTTCTTTTAAAAACTGAGCGAGTTTAAATATCCTGAAAACCCGCAGGAGGCGAAGTGCCCGAATGATTAAAAGATAGGAGGAACTGGCGATGACAAGACTTAAATAAGTAGGTAATATTGCCAATAAATCGATTATTCCATAAAAACTGAAAATGTACTTTTTGGGTTTATAAACACAATAAATTCTTAAGAAATATTCTATGGTGAAAAATATTGTAAAAATCCACTCTAGCACATAAAAAACATCGTGGTATTTGTCTAATCTTGGAATACTCTCAAGCATCACCACAAGAACGCTTGCAACTATAGTAACAAGCAGGGCTATATCAAATGCTTTTCCTGCAGGAGTGTCAAACTTGAAAATGACAGAATATATCTTTTCCTGCAAAGGACCAATTTTACGCTCCATAACTTTAAAAGTTTGCGCAAATGTAAATAAATATCGGCGATATAACTTTGATGAAAGTCATTCGAAATTAATATTTTGAGAAATTTCTGCACAATCAATCAGTTAGACCATTAACCATTATTAAATAAATTTCTTTTTATGAATTGTTTTTTAATATCAACACTTTCTTTAATGTCACTTTTTTGGTAATTTAGCATGTAAGATTAAAACATTCACTAAAATCAAAACTTCCAGGAGGATGATAAAAGCTTTTATAATTGAAGATGAAATCAGTGGTCTCAATAACCTAAAAAATTTACTATCTACTCATTGTGAAGATGTGAAAGTCATTGCTGATGCCAGAAATATTAAAGAAGGGGTTAAGGTTTTGAACAATCCTGCGCTTAAACCAGATGTCGCTTTTTTGGATATAAGTTTGCCTGATGGGTTAGTCTTTAATATGCTTAATGACTTTGCAGAAAAAATTGATTTCGATATCATTTTTGTTACTGCTTTTGAAAAATACGCTATTAAAGCCTGTCAATATAGTTCCATTGGGTATATTGTTAAACCCATAGATCCGGATGAATTGAAAGAAGCGGTGAGCCGAATTACTCCCGGAAAAAACAATAAAATCCGAAAAAGGGTTAATCTTTTTGCTCAGCATTATAACAACCCCAACGCTTTTGAAAAAATGAGCATTTCGGCGTTGGATGGTATTTATTTTATCAATATTCGGGACATTGTTCGTTGTGAAGCAGAAGATAATTACACCCACATTCATTTGAAAGACGGTGATAAAATAACAGCTTCTAAAACAATCAAGGCCTATGAAGAACTGCTTTCAGGAGTTAACTTTTATCGTGTTCACAAAAGTCACCTCATCAATTTAAACTATATGCGAAAATTTGTAAAAGGGGACGGAGGTTATCTCATCATGGACGATGAAAAGAAAATTGAAGTTTCACGCAGAAGAAGACCTGCTTTTATGGAGCAAATGAGGCGTTTACAAGAAGGATTGTGATAGACTCCGGGACTTTTTGGTTTTAAAACGCCAATTTAAATGTTTAACTTTTTCAAACGAGAATAAGTATATAAAGTATTGAAATATAGAAATTTATAAGTTATAAATATTTTTTTTGTGTTCCTGAACGATTAATTTATAGAACAATGTTTTATTCAAAAAGGCGCTAAAGTATTTGGGAGTGATACAATAAGTTTGTAAATTTATATTGAATAAACAAACAAGCACTTTAATCTTATTTCCATGAATGAATTAAACTAACGCTATGGGAAACAAGAAAAGCAAAAATCTAAGAGACTTAATAATTGACTTGCGGGAGCAGGTTATGCAAAGTGATGATATGACCAAAATCATCGGAGGAACTAGCAAACATCAAATTTCTCAGGGCGACCGGGGCTGCGGTGGAATTGTTCCTCAATAAAGAAATTACTCTTTCGAGCTAAACTCATAGGCTACATTCTCTTAAAATGTAGCCTTTTTTCATATAAGTGATTTTGTTAAATTAAGTAATAATATATTTGAGGTAGTTAAAAAACGAAATTAAATCTTAACTTAGATTGGTCTTTTTTTCTACACTTTACTTATTTTCAGACTTGAGTTATTCCACGTGGCAAATAAAAATGATTGATGGCCTCTCTTGTTGCAAAAATTTCGAATTTAAGACGCCTTGAAACTCAGCTTGATAAGCAAAAGGATCCCTACCAGCGCTTGATTCTTTTGGATCAGTTGGCTAGTCATTATGCCTTCACGAGCTACCGCAAAGCCCAAAAACATCTGGCAGAACAGGTATCGATATTAAAAAATTTTGAGGAACGGGATTTCAAATTGAGTTACCATCTCAATACTGCAATTATAGAAAATCAATTGTATAATTATCTTTTAGCGGAAATTCATTTTAAGCAAGCATTTGAGATATTGGATGAGCGTGGTGATGTCAAACAACAGGCTGAAGCTTATATCGATTATGCAGGCACCTGTATCAACCTCAATAAAATGGATCAGGCCACCAATTATTTAGATAGAGCTGCTAAATTGTTAGAGGTTTTTCCGGACACACAGTTGGAGGCAAGATTGATTTCAAGAGAAGGTTATTTAAACCTGCACTACTCCAATTACCCAAAAGCTATTGAATTACTTTTGGAGGCAGACAAGCGGATCAATGCCTTGTCAGATCTTTCCCTGAAAGATTATTATTTCCGGACGCTAATTTACAGTGGTCTTGGAAGAATTTATGAGAGAAATGATGAAATCCCGAAAAGTGTGAGAGCCTATGAAAATGTAGTAAAATGGTGCGAAACTATGGGAATGAGGACGAGGCTGTCCTGGCATTACCTCAATGTAGGAAACGGTTATATGGCCCTTCAAAATACCGAGAAAGCTGAAGAGTTTTTTAGAAAAGCGATCAAGATAAAAGATGATATTAGTCAAAATGCCCGTGCAGGTGCTTATGCTAATTTAGGGTATTGTTTTTTTAAAACTCAAAAATACGACGAAGCGCTCCAACTTTATAATCGGGCCAGGCGGATTTATATGCAAAAATCCCGTCAGGATTACACTAATTTTTCAATAATCGAAAGCATGAAAGCTCAGCTTTTTGCTGTGCGCAACAAAAAGAAAAGAGCGGAAAAACATTTTGTAAAATCGCTTGAGTATGCAAATAAAGAAAATGATTACAAACAGCTTTCAAAAGTTTGTAAAGACATAGCTGCCTTTTATGCGGATCAGGCGGATTTTGAAGCCGCATACAAATATCTTTTACTGCATGATCAAATCAGAGAACGCCATGTCGAAGAAATTAATACCAGAAGGGTTACAGAGCTCGAAATTAAGTATGAAGCAGAGAAAAAGAAACAGGAAGCGGAATTGCTTCGCCATCAGTCAACAGGATTGCAATTAAAAGCATTGAGGTCTCAAATGAATCCTCATTTTATGTATAATGCGCTAAACGCTATACAAAGCTTTATAACCTCCAATGAAGTGACCGATGCTGCAAAATACCTGGCGAAATTTGCCAAGCTGATGCGCCAAAGTCTTGATTATTCTGATATGGAGATCATAAGTCTAGAAAAAGAAATTGAGTTTTTGGAAAATTATTTATTAATCAACCAAAAACTACGATTTGAAGATAATATTCGTTTCAAAATCAAAGTTGATGATGAAATTGAAGAAGATATAATGGGAATTCCGACTATGATCATTCAACCTTATATAGAAAATGCAATTGAACATGGTCTTCGATCAAAAAAAGACGGCTTAGTAAAAGTAGAATTCAAATTGTATGATGATAACACTATCTTATGTGTTATTGAAGATAACGGAATTGGACGCGATAAAGTGCGAGAATTACAAGAACTTGATCAATATAGTTTGGTCCATGAATCCAAAGGAACGAGGATCACCAAAGAGCGTTTGGAGATTTTGAATAAATCCAGAAAGAAAGGAGTTTTTATTAAAACAATTGATCTGAAGGATAAAAAAACAAACAAAGCAGCAGGCACCAGGGTTGAGATTCAAGTGCCTATCGAAATCATCCAGAAAAAAGGTGTTGATGTATGAATTGTACCGTTATCTCGCTGAAATCACCCACTTTTTCCCAATAGCTCCCCACTACGTAAACAGTATTTTAATATTTAAAAAAATCAACATATCTTGAGCCTAGTTTTCTCATAGTATGTTTGTTTAATCTTCCTGCACCTTGCTCCCTCCTGAGGTGCAGGAAATTTTTTTCCTTTCAAATTTGACAGATTTCTCAGTTAACAGATTGAAGTTTTCAATTTATCGATACCGTTTTCTAAAGAATTTTGACCACTGGCCTGTCATTTTGCACCACTTCCTAAATGTGCCTTTCAAGAAATTTTATGCTGTGCTAACTTGCATACAGTTTTCTCATAGTATGTTTAATTTTCCTACACCTTCTCCCTTCTGTGGTGTAGGGATTTTTTTTTGCTGTATCCGAAACAAAACAAATTATAATTTTTTCAATATATTCAATTTCTTTGCCAATCTTGACTTTTGATTTTCTGACCAATTCAAATTTGCTCTAATCTATATTTTTTAGCTTAAATAACCTGATTGAAGCATTCTGTCTTACAAATATTATAATTTTTTAAATACCATTTTCTAATGAAGTCATACCAGTAGTATTTGAATCATCTCCTCTTCATAAATGGAAGTTTTATATTAAAAAAAATCATTCTATATTGCGAACGTGTAGTTTTCTCATAGTATGTTTAGTTCTCCTACATTCAACAGCCTCCGAATGTAGGAGATTTTTTTTGACCCCATCTGATCATTTTTCAATGATTTCGAAAAACTGATTCAATCTGAAACCGTCATGATCGACCAGCGTAAGTTGGTGTTTGCCGGGACTGGGTTGTAGTTCGAGGTGATGAAATTGAGCAGTACTTCCTACAAATTCGTTGTCAAGATGCCAGTGTATTGTGGTTTCTGGTTTTCGGTGAGCGACTTTAAATACTGTGCGACTATGCTCGCCGTCCAGATCAATTGGAACATAAATCCTGGCAGCTTGTTTTGGATAGATTAGCTGCATTGGATTATTTACAAGACCACTGTTTTGACAATCTGCCCGAAAAGGTGGAAGTATGGCATAGTTTGGATTGCTGTTTTTATAGTAAAACTCTTCTACTGGCGGTAAAACAAACCACGATTGGTGAATCATATTTAAAGGGTTTTCGCAATTGCTGGATACTTGCCAATTTTTTGTGTTGTCGAGATGGATGATTTTGTGAAAAGGGCATGGAGGAACATTTAATCCATTTTTTGAAATCCAGATGCTATCAGCCTCACAAATATCCAAAGCTCTGTAGCCACTTTTCTTACAAACAGGGACTTTTACCATTTCGTCCACAGGTTGTTCGAACCAATCCGGTGAATCTAACTCTTTAAAAATATCAAATAGTACCGGAGCTGCTGCAACAACTCCTATCAGGCCGGGACGACCTTCACCATCAGCATTACCTACCCAAACCCCAACAGCATATTTGGATGTAACTCCTACAGCCCAGGCGTCTCGAAAACCATAGCTGGTTCCCGTTTTCCAGGCAATTCGGTTGCTGGATTGAAATTGTTGCCAGTTACCTTCCGAGTCCGGCCTTTCGAGGTCTTGCATTGCATTGAATGCCTGCCAAATCGCACTGGCTGATAAAATTGGAGCTTCTTTGAGAAACTGTTTGTCAGCCTTTAAAATATTATTTTCACATCTATAATTCAGATCTCTGAAGTCATCTATAAGATATTCTCCATCGTTTTCATGAAAATGATTTAAAGTCCTGGCCATGCCTGCATAGGCATTGGTGATATCCCAAAGTTTTCCTTCAGCACCACCCAGAATCAATGTCAGTCCATAATGATTTGCCGATTTAGTGATCGTTGAAAAACCCAGTTTTTGTAAACCAAAATGAAATTTCTCCAATCCATAATCTGACAACATATGCACCATCGGGACATTCAATGAACGAATCAGTGCTTTTTTTGCAGGAACGACCCCGTCATAAGTATCATGAAAATTTTTAGGATGATAACCATTCATTCTGGTAGGGATATCGGGCATTAAGCCATTTGGAAGAAT
Organism: Saprospiraceae bacterium; assembly: GCA_028277915.1. Lineage (GTDB taxonomy): Bacteria > Bacteroidota > Bacteroidia > Chitinophagales > Saprospiraceae > JAHDHW01. The sequence goes on along the minus strand of JANQFJ010000157.1, from coordinate 6,690 downwards.
TTCACCTTCGTTCAACATCATGGCGTACAAAAAGGGCTTCAGAATACTTCCAGTACTGCGAGGAGCCTTAACGACATCAACAGCTTCGTTGTGCTCATTGCCAGATTTTACATTACCGGCGTAAGCGACCACATCTCCCGATTCCACTTCCACAACGATGGCGGCAAGATTGTGGATCAAATTATCTTTCAGTCGATGGTGATGATTTTTTAAAATACGATTGACATGTTTTTGAAAATCGGTGCGAATTGTTGATTTAAATCTTGTTCTTTGGTGGTCTTTACCTTTAAAGTTTTCGGAATAGACCCGGTCGAGTAGGTGAGGGGCCAGTTGAGGCAAAGCAAGAGGTTTTTTGGGAAGGCTTTCTTCCTTTGCCAATTCACATGTCAACTCATTGATCGTTCCATTTCTCAACAAACGATCAAGCAACCTGTTTCGCTTTTCAAACAATGCTTTCCGGTTGCGGCCAGGGTGGATGAGGGATGGACTATTAGGTAACACAGCCAAAGTCGCAGCCTCCGCCCAGGACAATAATTTTGGATTTTTACCAAAATATCGCCAAGATGCTGCATCAATTCCAACGACATTCCCGCCGAAAGGAGCATTTGATGCATAAAAGGCTAAAATCTCGTCTTTGGAGTATTTGATTTCGAGACGAGTAGCTAAAATGATTTCAATGATTTTTTGAAAAACTGTTCGTGGTTTTCCTTTCCTGGAAATTCGGATAACCTGCATGCTCAGCGTGCTTCCGCCACTAACAACTTTCCCGGCGCTGAAATTTTGTTTAACCGCTCTCACAATAGCTTTTGGATCAACGCCAACATGACTGTAAAACCTGCGATCTTCAAATTCGACGATAGCCTTTCGAAATTTATCTGGAACGCTATCATTATGAGGAAACCGCCATTGGCCGTCAGCACCAATTCGCGCTCCAAGCAAGTTTCCATCGCGATCCTCCAAAACCATGGAAGTCGGGTCCTCAAATAATGGCGATGGCAAACAAAAACAAAAGACGAGGGTTGACAATCCGATAAAGGTTAAGGTCTTTCGAATATGTTTTTTGAAAAAGAAATGATATGCTTTTTGCAATCTGCGCATCAATTTTTATAAATATTTATTGTCGTTGAATCAACTACAAGATACTTTTTTGATAGTATATTTTTCAGGGAACATTTTAAAGGTTACCAGTTATTGAGTAAACGCTACAACTGAATAAAAATTTGTAAAAACATTAGAGAAGTTTTGGGTCAAAAAATCTAATCACTGATAACCTTAACTAATTTTTTGATCAGTTTTTTGCCGGAATCAGAAAGGTTTTCCAATTTGGAGGTATCGCCTTGAGATTGAATGGCAATTACAAAGTTTTCAGCCAATATTTCATCCGGATGGATGATGTAATTGGTGTTGTCAGAAATTTGTTTGAAAAACTCAGGATGATTTTTAAAATCAATCGTACTTTTTCCGTCTGATTTGGATATCACTTTGGCTTTTTTGTCAAGGGAAGGAATTACTTTAAAAAGTTCAAATTGCAAATAACTAAAGAACTCGGGGTTGTTTTCATCAAAATCAGCTTCATTGGAAAAGATAATTGGAAGTGCCTCAAAAGTAGTGTCATTTTCTCCATGAAGTTTTATAGAATATGCATAGTTGATGCCATCGGGATTGAGTAGCATTTTATCTTTCAAATCCTTTGGAATTTCCAGTTGATGCGTTTCGACCATATTTTTAAAGCCGACAAGCTCATACAATTTCAACTTTTTCTGAGGATTGAATCGGGAATAAATGTGAAACAACTCGTGGAGCATAACTTTTTTAAAAGACTGATCGTCAGGATTTAACAAATCAGATTTTGGAATAATGATACAATTTTCCCGGGTGTAAAAAGTGCCCTCACCATAATGACTACCCCGAATTTTTATCAATTTAATCTCATCCGGGAAAATGTTTTTTGAAAAAACAACACATTCACTAAACACTTCCTGAAAAATCTTTTTTATAAAATCTATTTCCTCAGGAGTGAAGTTTAAAACATCCTCCCTCAAGTCATTTTTGTATTCTTCCAAAAGATTGGCCCTGTCCTGCAAGGGATTCAATTTTCTGTTGAGTTGGATGCTCATATCCAACTTGTTGATTTTTTCAAAGAAAAACTCAGAAGTATCAGAAACAATTGCCGCTGCTGCGTTTGTGGAATCCAGAAAAAGGATCTTTTGATCCTCTGACAATTGCAGTTGTGGAGTCAATATATATTCTGAAGTCTTGCATGACCACAGTGAAATTATTGCGATTAAAAATTGGTAAAAACGCATGCTGGTTTAAAATTATTGAAATAACATTTTACTAAACTTGCTTCATAGAAAGGCTAACCCTTTTTCTCGCTTTGTCAATTTCCAGTACTTTGACGCGTACTTCCTGTTGCAAACTTACTACATCCGCCGGAGATTTGACAAAAGTATTGGACAATTGTGAAATGTGCACCAAGCCGCTTTCTTTTATACCAATGTCAACGAAAGCACCAAAATTGGTGATGTTGTTTATAATTCCCGGTAAGACCATTCCTTCCTGCAAATCATCTATACTGCTGATATTTGCAAATTCAAAAGCTTTGACTTCACCACGCGGATCGAGACCTGGTTTCTCAAGTTCTTCCAGAATATCTTTCAAAGTGGGTAAACCTATATTTTCTGTGATGTAATTTTCAACTCTTATTTGTTTTCGAAGTGCTGCATTTTTGATGAGGTCTTCGACGGAGGCATTAAGATCGCTAGCCATTTGACGAACAATATGATATGCTTCAGGATGCACGGCAGTATTATCCAATAGGTTTTTTGCATGTCGAATTCGAAGAAAACCAGCACATTGTTCAAAAGCTTTTTCTCCCATCCGAGTCACTTGCTTTAAATCGGCTCGTGTTTGAAAGAGGCCATTTTCTGATCTGTAATTCACAATATTTTGAGCAAGCATAGGACCTAATCCGGAAACATAAGTCAAAAGATGTTTGCTTGCTGTATTTAGATTTATTCCAACTGAATTGACGCAGCTTTCCACTACTCTGTCAAGGCTTTGTTTTAATTGATTTTGGTTGACATCATGCTGGTATTGACCGACACCAATTGATTTTGGGTCTATTTTTACCAATTCTGCAAGTGGGTCCATCAATCGCCTTCCAATAGAAATAGCTCCTCTGACGGTCAAATCCAAATCAGGAAATTCTTCCCTTGCAATTTCAGATGCAGAGTAGATGGAAGCTCCACTTTCATTGACTATAAACAATTCAACAGGATTATCAAAATTGCATTTTTTACAAATGGCCAGTGTTTCCCTTCCTGCTGTTCCATTGCCAATTGCCAATGCTTCGATTTTATATCGATCAGCAAGAGTCTCTAGTTTTTGGATAGCCTCATATTCCAGTGATTGCGGGGGATGCGGGAAAATGGTGCTATGATGTAAAAAAGATCCATCCTGATCCAAACAAATCAATTTGCATCCTGTCCGGAAACCCGGATCTATGGCCAAAATCCTTTTTTGGCCTAATGGAGGAGATAGTAGTAATTGTTTAAGGTTTTCTACGAAAACTTCAATTGCTTCGTTATCTGCTTTTTCTTTTGCCAGATTCCTGAATTCTGTTTCAATTGAAGAAGAAAGCAATCTTTTATAACAATCGGCTATTGCTTCTTTGACCTGTTCTGTGGATTTGCCATGGCCCTTTAGAATTAGTTTTTCGAGATGATAAATAGTTTCTTCTTCATCGGGAGCGATACTAACCCGAAGAAAGCCCTCTTCCTCACCACGACGAATTGCCAGTAACCTGTGAGAAGGGCATTTTTTGAGTGGTTCTTCAAAGTCAAAATAGTCACTGTATTTTGCACCATCTGTTTCTTTGCCTCTGGCAACCTTCGAGCGGATCGTCGCATTGCGTCGAAAAGAAAAACGAACTTTGTTTCTGGCCTTTTCATCTTCGTTGATCCATTCGGCGATGATATCTCGAGCACCTTGTAGAGCTTCGTCAGTGGTGCTGACTTTATCAGTTAAAAAATTGGAAGCAAGACTTTCAGCATTTTGATTTCTTTGTTCGAAGATAGCTTTTGCCAATGGCTCAAGTCCTTTTTCTTTGGCGACAGAAGCACGGGTTTTGCGCTTCTTTTTGTAAGGCAGATAAACATCTTCTAGTTCAGTCAGATTGTAGATTGACAATATTTTTTGTCGCAACTCGTCAGTCAGTTTTCCTTGCTCTTCGATGGATTTAAGGATGCTCAATCGCCTTTTTTCAAGCTCTTCCAGTTTTTGAATTTGGGTCTTAATCTCGGTGAGCTGAACTTCATCCAAAGATCCGGTGGCTTCTTTTCGATACCTGGCTATAAAAGGAATTGTAGCTCCTTCAGCGAGTAATTCAGTAGTGTTTTGAATCTTTTTATAAGAAATTGAGAGTTGATCAGAAATGATCTGTAAGTGCTTTGCATCCATAGTTTGAAATTGTACTGGCGCAAAGTTAGAATTAATTTTCGATACCAAATCTTAACATCTTCAGGTATAGTTTCAATTTTCCGATTAAATATTTTATAAGGGGTAATTTGTATTGAAGAGAGGATGTTATATGGGAAGAATTATTGAATTTTCAAACAAAATCCGAATCTTCCCAGTCTTTACGGAGTTTTTTAAACTCTTTGAGTTCTAGTTCTTCTTCGGGACCGGGATCAAACTCATCATTCTTTTTCTTCATCCGGCGCAATTCTTTTTCAATTTCTTTGGCTTCCCACTTATCATAAAAACGGCCTTGAAAACCAAATACTGTGAAAAAATGAATAGCCAGCCCAACACCCCATCCTAAAAGCGGATACCAAAACCAGAGATAAAATGGTGAGGTGAGTATGTTGATTGCAAACAAAAATGGCATTACGATAATGAAAGTCACAAGATGTCTGTAAAATTCTTTTTTTGCTTTGACTCTCTTTTTTGCTGCCTTGAATGGATCTTTGGTCATAAGACTACTAGTGAGTTGTGATTAAACTAAGTCTGAGTCATTCCATTTGTCTTTTTGGATTGGCTTCATTTCTTTCAGTTCAAGTTCATCGTCGTCAATCAATTCTGGCATATCAAAATCGTCACTTGCTCCAAGTTTTTTCATTTCTTTTTCGATCTCACGTTGTTCCCATTCGCTGCCTCCCAGTCCACTACGACCCGGAAAACCAAATACGCTAGTATAATGAATAAATAAACCTATTCCCCAAAAGGAAGCAGGGAATAACCATTCGAAGGTTCCTTCCTGAAAGAATATGACACAAAACATGACTACATTTACTGCGATATAAGCACCAAGATGTCTGTAAAACCCTTTTTTCTTTTTAACTATTTTTTTGGCTTCAAAATAGATATCTTCCCTCATTTTATTTTTTGATCTTAAATTAATAAATAATTACCGGAGCATTGATTTCATTCTACGAAGAGTAGGGGTTTTAACGACAAAATTTTAAAATATCAGCTAAATAGCTTTCTTCCCAATCTTCCGGTCAATGTTCCGAATCCCCCGATGATACCTCCAAAAAGTGCAGTAATTAAAACCATCTGAAACGCTCCAAATCCTCCAAAAAGTGCACCGATTTTATCAGCTAAAATACCTTGGTTAGCTGAATTTATAAAAGCTGCATAAACTCCCCAAAGTAAAAATACACCTAAAAATCCAACAAGGTAACTTTGTACATTGTTCAGCTTTAAAAAAACTCCGACAATCCCAGCTGCAACCGCAATTGACCACCATGGAAGAAAGGATTGAAGGACAAACCCCAGGACAATGATCCCTGCAATTCCAGAAAAATATTTCATTGTCGAATTTTATTAAAATTAGTTTCAAATTGACTTTTGCAAGATACTAAAGATTTCAGAATGACAAATGCTGATGACATCAACTTTAATCTGTTTTTTTCTTGTTAAATTTAAGCGTGAGAAAATTATTCCACTCAATATTGCCACATGTTTTGGCATGGGTGATTGCATATGTTTTTTATGCAGTCATCATTTTTTTGGTTTTTCTGGATAACGAAGCCACTCGCCAAATTCGGGACTTTGGTATTATTCAACTGATTCTGTGGGGGATTTATGTAGGCATTTTTATTGGATTAGTGCTTGGTTTAGTTGACTACTTTTTTTTAAAGCGAATTATCAACTCCAAGCGATCGATTGGCTTTGTGATTTTTATTAAAAGTTTGATTTACAGTTTGACTATCCTAATCACAATCTTGCTTGGAGCGGCAACCTGGGTGACCATTTACGGAAATGAAACATTTGTTGAAAAATTGATCCATTCCAAATTTCGGTTTACATCTACTTTTGTCTATTCAGTTTTCGTTTCAGTTTTAATCAATTTTGTCAGTCAGGTCAACCGGAAATTTGGGCCTGGCATTTTGCTACCATTATTTTTTGGAAAGTATCATCAGCCAAAAGTGGAAGAACGAATTTTTATGTTTTTAGATTTAAAGGATTCAACGACTTATGCGGAGCGGTTGGGGCATGTGAAGTTCAGCAAATTGATACAGGATTGTTTTCACGATCTAAATATAATTGTTCCGTCGTTTAACGCTGAGATTTATCAATACGTTGGAGACGAGGCTATCCTTTGTTGGAAAACAAAACCGGGACTGAAAAATCAAAATTGCGTTGCCGTTTTTTTTGCTTTCCGGCAAATGTTAATTGAAAAAA
>JANQFJ010000150.1 GCA_028277915.1 Saprospiraceae bacterium | reverse complement strand
GCAGTCACACCTCAGGGTTTTATTTTGAAAATTGTTCTATTCATTTGCGCCTATACTTTTGAACGGGTAATTTAATTATTCGCAACTTGAATTATTTATTAAAAGAGGGCAGAATCTATTGTTATATTCTGCCCTCTTCTTTTTTGATATTTTGAATGTACATAAACCTAGGGTGATTAGATTATGATTTCGCGAATCAAATTGTCCAGGAATTTCGTACTTTTTAAGCATATGAACTTTAATTTTAATATCTTTTAGCTCTTATTTTAAATGATTAAACCGATTTGATCAAATTCATTTTAAACCGCCAAAAAATTGAAACTGTCTTGCCTTCCGGCACAACTGTGTTGGATTTTGTTCGATACCACCGACACCTTTCCGGGACAAAAATTGGTTGCCGGGAAGGTGATTGTGGCGCATGTACGGTTATAGTCGGAAGCTTAGAAAATGGCAATTTGCAATACAAAACGATGACCTCATGCCTCATGCCATTGAGCAATGCAAATGGCAAACATATTGTAACGGTTGAAGGCATCAATATGGAAAATTTATCTCCCGTACAGTATGTTATGATTGAAAACAACGGAACGCAATGCGGGTTTTGCACAGTGGGGTTTGTGATGTCATTGACGGCTTTTGTGCTGAGTGAAAATTTGAATTATAATTCAGCAATTAGCTCAATTGATGGCAATATTTGTCGATGTACGGGTTATAAATCTATTGAAAGAGCTGCAAAAGATTTAGTTCTTAAATTGGAAGGGAAACCAGTACAAAATCGATTGATCTGGCTGATTGAAAATAAGTTTATACCTGGCTATTTTTTGGAAATTGAAGGTAAGTTGAATGATTTAAAAGGAAAACAAAAAACCATTCAACCATTTGATATCCAAAAAGTTGTATTGGGTGGCGGAACGGATCTTTTTGTTCAAAAACCCGAAAAGATGAGAAAAGAAAAGTTGACAAACTTCTACGATCATCCAAATTTAAATCAAATCGAAACTAAAGATGGAAAATGCTTCATCGGAGCTTCGATGACAGCATCAGATTTGAGAAATTCAGAAGTGATACGAGCTATTTTCCCCGAAATAAATTCGTACATCAAACTCATTGCTTCCACACCCATCCGCAATATGGCCACCATCGCCGGTAACTTCACCAATGCGTCTCCAATTGGTGATATGACCATTTTTTTTCTTGCGCTTGATGCAGAAATTATTTTGAATCAAAAAAGGGAAAATCGATCCATCAAATTAAGGGATTTTTATTTCGATTATAAAAAAATGGACAAAGCTTCTGATGAATTTATAGAATCCATCGTATTTGAAATCCCTGATAAAAAAGCATTTTTTAATTTCGAAAAAGTAAGTAAGCGAACACACCTTGATATTGCAAGTGTCAATTCTGCCTGTTTGATGGAAATTGAAAATGAAGTCATTCAAAAAATTCACTTATCTGCTGGTGGCGTTGGCCCTATTCCAAAATATTTAAACAAAACATGCACCTTTTTAAAAGGTAAAAAAACCGAGACAACAATAATCAAAGAAGCAATTGAAATAATGCAAAATGAAATCTCCCCGATCAGCGATGCCCGAGGGAGTGCCGATTATAAAAAGCTTTTGTTGAGACAGCTTTTTATCGCACATTTACTCAAATTTTTCCCTCAATTGCTCACTCCCCAACGAATTGCAACCCTATGACCGAAAACAGGCCAAATACCGTTTTTTCGATGACAAGTAAAAACATTGACGCTGCCAATCATGTCACTGGAAGATCGCTTTTTGTAGACGACATTCCTGTGAGAAAAGGAACGCTTTACGCAAAAGTTTTCGGTTCACCTATTGCCCATGGCATCATAAAAAACATCGATTTTTCAAATGCCGAAAAGGCAGATGGCGTTGTAAAAATAATCACAGCAACAGACATCCCGGGAGAAAATCAAATCGGAGGTATTATTCCTGATGAACCTCTTTTAGCTGAAAAAGAAGTTCATTTTCAAGGGCAACCAATTTTGATCATTGTAGCAAAATCTGAGCACGCTGCTGAAGATGCTCTTCCCTTGATTTCTGTTGAAATTAATCCTTTGCCAATTATCACCGATCCACAGGAAGCTTTTAAAAAAGGTCATTTTTTACACGCTTCCAGGACTTTTAAGATAGGAAATGTTGATGAAGCTTTTAAAAAGTGCAAATACGTTTTTGAAGGTAAAGCAGATGTCAACGGACAAGAACACCTTTACCTCGAGACCCAAGGCGCATACTCTTATCCTCTTGAAAATGAGAATATTAAAATTAATAGTTCGACTCAAGGACCAACTGCTTTGCAACGAACAGCCGCGAAAGTGCTGGGTTTTCCCATGCATAAAATCGAAGTCGATGTGACTCGACTTGGAGGTGGTTTTGGGGGTAAAGAAGATCAGGCAACTTCTTGGGGAGTCATGGTAGCACTGGCAAGTCATCTGCTCAAAAGGCCAGTCAAATACGTCTTGCATCGGATGGAAGATATGCGAATTACAGGTAAACGTCATCCCTATTCAGCTGACTTTAAAATCGGTTTGGATAAAAACTATAAAATCCTTGCTTACGAAGCCACTTTTTATCAAAATGGCGGTGCTGCTGCTGATCTTTCGCCAGCTGTTATGGAAAGAACCCTCTTTCATGCGACCAACAGTTATTTTGCTCCTAATGTGAAAGTCACTGCACATGGCTGCAAAACAAATCTACCACCAAATACAGCCTTTCGGGGATTTGGCGGCCCACAGGGGATGTTTGTTATTGAATCCGCAATTGATCAAGCAGCGAAAGAGTTAGACATTGATGCTCACCAAATACAGCAAGCAAATTTATTGCAAGACGGAGATGAATTCCCTTATGGACAAATTGTGCAGGATAGCGAAGCTGTCAATTGTTGGAATGAAGTTTCAAGAAAATATAATCTTGAAAAAATAAAAAGCGACATTTCTGATTTTAATGAAAACAATCCTTCCCTAAAAAAAGGAATGGCCATGATGCCGGTTTGTTTTGGCATCTCGTTTACCAACACCATGATGAATAATGCGCGCGCGCTGGTTCATGTTTATTCTGATGGAAGCGTTGGAGTGAGTACCGGGGCTGTAGAAATGGGCCAGGGAGTGAATACAAAAATGCTGCAAGTAGCTGCAAAAATTTTTGGAATAGATCAAAACAGAATAAAAATTGAAACGACAAATACCACCCGTGTCGCCAATACTTCTCCTTCAGCCGCTAGTTCAACCGCTGATTTGAATGGAAAAGCCCTCGCCGATGCCTGCTGTCAGATCCTAAATCGTTTGAAAAAAACGGCAAAACAAAATTTACGACTTAGTGATTCAGCTTCTATCGAAATAATCAATGAAAGAATTGTTGCCGACGGTAACCAAACTGGATTAAACTGGGAACAGCTCATCCAAGTCGCCTTTACAACTCGAGTCAATTTAAGTGCAAAAGGGCATTACGCTACACCGATCATCCATTTTGATAAAACTAAAGAAAAGGGTCATCCTTTCTCTTATTACACTTATGGAACTGCAATAATAATTAGCATAATCGATTGTATTCGAGGGATTTACGAAATAGAGTCCGTTCATGTCGTCCATGATTTTGGAACGAGTATGAATCGCGATATCGATCTTGGTCAAACCGAAGGGGGCATAGTTCAGGGTATCGGTTGGATGACGATGGAGGAGTTACTATACAATGATGAGGGCAGACTACTTTCCAATGCATTGTCAACATACAAAGTCCCTGACATCTACTCTGTTCCCAAAGAAATTAATGTCCATTTTTTAAATACCGATGGTCCTGAAGATGCCATTTTCAAATCAAAAGCCGTTGGCGAGCCTCCATTGATGTACGGTATCGGTGCTTATTTTTCATTAAGAAATGCCATTCTAGCCTACAATCCAAATGCAGTCATTCCCTACGATGCACCAATGACTCCTGAAAAGGTGTTGATGGCATTGTACGATAAATCTGAGTCCTGAATATGCAGTATGATTTTGCCATATTTTCCAAAAAATGTTGGATAGACCACAAGTTAAGACCTGCTACTCTTTTTGTGAAAGATGGCTTAATTGAGCGAATTGAACCTGAGAAAGTAATTCCTTCGCAAGGTACTTTTGAAGACGCAGGTGAAAGCATTCTCATGCCAGGTGTGATTGATGCACACGTCCATATCAATGAGCCAGGAAGAACAGATTGGGAAGGTTTCAAAACGGCAACACAAGCTGCTGCTGCCGGAGGAATAACCACTTTGGTTGACATGCCACTCAATTCAACTCCCGTCACTACATCAAGGCTATTTCTTGATCAAAAAATAAAAGCAGCAAATGGAAAATTAAATGTCAATTGTGAATTTTATGGTGGAATTGTTCCGGAAAATATTGATAAGCTGGAAGAGTTGATTCAAGCTGGCGTTTTAGGTATCAAAGCTTTTTTAACGCATTCCGGTATTAATGATTTTCCGAACGTGACGGAAAATGATTTGGAAAAAGGAATGGCAATAATTTCAAATTATGATATCCCACTTTTAGTTCATTGCGAATTGGATGATGATAATTATGAACCTCAAAAGGATTTAAACCAAAAGCCTGAAAACTACAGAGCCTATCTCAACTCAAGACCAAAATCATGGGAAAATAATGCAATCAAGTTCATGATAAAACTCTGTCGAAAATACAATTGCAAAGTTCACATTGTGCATCTTTCATCCGCTGAAGCATTAAAAGATATTGTGGAAGCGAAAAAAGAAGGATTGCCAATAACCGTTGAAACCTGTCCGCATTATTTACTTTTCAACGCTGAAGAAATTCCTAACGGAGGTACCAGCTTTAAATGTGCTCCCCCAATTCGCGAAAAGAAGAATAATGATCTTTTAAAAGCTTCGATCGCAAAAGGAGTAATCGATTTTTTGACAACCGACCACTCCCCTGCTCCACCAAAGATCAAAGAATTGGAAAGTGGAAATTTCAAAAAAGCATGGGGCGGAATTGCTGGTTTGCAATTTTTACTCCCAGCTGCATGGACAGCTTTAAAGGATAAAATTTCTTTAGACGCCTTTATTCCGCTTTTAACTGAAAAGCCTGCTCAGTTTTTAAAATTAAATAATCGAAAAGGTTTTTTAAAAGTCGGTTTTGATGCGGATTTCGTAATTTGGAATCCAAACGAAGAATTTGTCGTATCGAAAGATGTTATTTTTCATAAACACAAAATAACGCCATATTTGAATCGAAAACTTTTTGGGAAAGTTTACCAAACTTATGTAAACGGAAAAAAAGTTTTTGGTGATAATTGGTTTTATCATTTTAATGCAGGAAATACAATTTTGCATCAATGACGCATTCTGAAGCTGTAAGTTCAAAATATAATCAATTTACAGATCTCGCTGCTGAAAAACTCGGTGGCAAAGTGTTGTATGCGACTGATGAATTTTTTGCAGAAAAGGAAAATCTAATCAAGCAAGGGCGTGGAATTTTTATCGCCGATAAATATACCGACAGGGGGAAATGGATGGACGGTTGGGAGTCTCGTAGAAAAAGAACTCCTGGAAATGATTGGTGTGTGATTGAATTGGCAACACCTGGTTCTTTGCTTGGTTTTAATATTGATACAAATCATTTTTTGGGAAATGCGCCACTTCAAGCCTCAGTTGAAGGAGCACTGCTCGATCATTCTCCGAATGACGAAGAAATACTTTCAGATGACATTCACTGGCAGGAAGTTTTACCGAAAAGCCCGCTGAATCCAGGGGGTCAAAACCTGTTTGACAGCATCAATCACGAAGTTTTTTCACATTTGCGATTGCATATTTATCCGGACGGAGGGGTTGCACGGTTTCGTGCTTACGGGAAGGTTTTCAAAAACTGGAAAGATATAGATCCGGAAGACGAAATCGATCTCGCAGCAGCCATAAACGGCGGAAAATCAATTCATTGCAACGATATGTTTTTTAGCTCAATGAATAATTTGATTATGCCTGGGAGAGGTGCAAATATGGGCGATGGTTGGGAAACAAAACGCAACCGAAATCCAGATAATTGCGACTGGGTGATCATCAAATTAGCAACCAAAGGTCAAATAACGCGAATCGTTATTGATACCAAGCATTTTAAAGGAAACTACCCTGAAAGTTGCATGATCGAAGGATGTTCAAGCCTTAAAGATAGTGCCGTTTTAGAAGGACAAATCAACTGGTTTCCACTTTTATCCAGGCAAAAACTAGAAGCGGATACAGCACATATTTACACAAAAATTGATTCTCACTCAGAAGTGACACACGCCCGGTTGAATATTTACCCCGATGGAGGGATCAGTCGGTTGAGACTTTTTGGAAAAATTCTTCACTAAACTATGGGTTATTTTTTTATATATCTTTTTGCTGGTCTTATTTTATTGTTTTTGATTTATCTGACCTATAAGTTTGAAAGCATTTTCAAGCACAATAAAGAGGTGGCTGAAAAGGATTTTTCGGAGTCAGAAAAAGAGCGTTGGAAAGATAAATTGAATTATGCAAAAGGCTTCGTTTATTTTGGAATCGTCTTTACAATAATCGCGATCTTATTCATTTTTTACACGCAGATTGAAGGATCTGTTTATGAAGGACATTTTAGGGAATGGTTGAATATTGCCATCCGTTTGATGCATATTACTTTTGGAATAGCCTGGATCGGTGCTTCTTTTTATTTTGTTTTTCTGGAAAATTCTTTAAACCGAACTAAAGGTTTGAGAGATGAGCTTGCTGGCAATCTTTGGGCTGTTCACGGAGGTGGTTTTTATTATTTGGAAAAATACAAAACGGCCCCGAAGGTCATTCCTTCCGATTTGCACTGGTTCAAATATGAAGCTTACTTTACCTGGCTTACAGGGTTTGCTTTGCTTTTTGTGGTTTATTATCTCAATGCCAAAGCTTTTTTAATTGACCCAAATATTTTAGATATTTCACCTACTGCCGGAGTTGCTATAGGCATAGGATCATTTGTAATTGCATGGTTTATTTACGATTTGATTTGTAAAACACCATTGATAAAGAGTGGAATTTGGCTGGCCATCGTTGGATTTGTTCTCACTACTTTTTTTGCATGGTTTTATTGTCAGGTTTTTAGCAGCCGTGCCGCTTACATTCACTTTGGCGCTATGATTGGAACACTCATGGCTGCCAATGTTTTTTTCATAATAATACCTGCTCAAAAAGCAATGGTCAAAGCCGGTAAAAACAAAACACCTCTTGACCCGAGCCTTGGGAAACACGCAGGTTTACGGTCTTTGCATAATAATTATTTCACGCTCCCGGTACTTTTTGTGATGATCAGCAACCATTTTCCGAGCACCTTTGGTCACGAATATCAATGGGCAGTTTTAGCAGCTATTAGTTTAGGGACAGCAGGTATAAAACATTATTTAAATCTGAAAGAGCAGGGGCAGTTGTCTGTCATGGTTTTGCCAATTTCAATTTTGATATTGCTTGGAGTTGCTTTTGTAACCGCCCCAAAATCGAATACAGATGAATGCAACACAGAAGTAAGTTTTGCACAAGTTTATACAATCTTCACCGAAAGATGTAATACCTGTCATTCTTCAAAACCTACTGACGAAGTTTGGACGGCACCTCCAAACGGCGTAGTTTACGATACACCAGAGGACATTGCAAATATGACCGACAAAATCATGCAACGTGTTGTGGTGACTAAAACGATGCCTCAAAACAACCAAACAGGAATGACTCCCGAAGAACGCGAATTGATCAGATGCTGGATCAATCAAGGAGCCTCTTTAAAATAAAATATGACAAATGACATTCGAAAAATTTAACCGATTACAACCTAGTGATGCAAAAGTGGAGTTGCTGAAATGTTGTGGTTCGGAATCGTGGGTGGATAAAATGATCGAACATTTCCCGTTTCATAATTCGGATTCCCTTTTCCAAAAAGCAACCAATATTTGGTACAATGAATGTGATGAAAATAACTGGCGTGAAGCATTTCAATATCATCCTAAAATCGGAGACATTGAAAGTCTGAAAAAAAAGTATGCTTCAACCAAAGACTGGGCTTCAGGCGAACAATCAGGAGTTGAATCTGCTTCTGAGAAAACGATTGAAAATTTAGCAAAAGTCAACAAAGAATACGAAGAAAAATTCGGTTATATTTTTATCGTTTGTGCAACTGGGAAAAGCGCTGAGGAAATGCTGCAGTTGGCTGAAGCTCGCTTAAAAAATGATCCGGAAACCGAAATTAACCTCGCAATGGCAGAGCAACAAAAAATCACTTTGATCCGATTGCAAAAACTACTCGAAGATGTTTCATTAGACAAAAGAAGTCATATTACAACGCACGTTTTAGATACTTCCGTTGGCTCTCCTGGGAAAGGAATTTTAGTTCGTTTGCAAAATCTGCATAATGAAAAGTGGCAAAACATAGCCATTGGGATTACTGATGATGACGGCCGTGTTGGCGATCTTTTACCTGCCTGGAAAATGCTCGCACCAGCCAATTATCAAATCATATTTGGAACCGGAAATTATTTTGAAAAATCAAACTTAGCAGGGTTTTACCCTCAAGTGAGTATTCAATTTACAGTATTTGATGAATGCCATTACCACGTTCCACTTTTGTTAAATCCTTATGGTTATTCCACGTACCGCGGGAGTTAATTTTACTAAAAATTTAGATTTCAACGTATGAATCTCAGTGTTTCTACTTCAAAAAAAGATCAGATCTTTTCAAAACTTCGGGAGGCCAATCTCGCTTTCCAAAAAACATATCCCGGTGATCGATCTGATCGCCAACCCGTACACACCGTTTACGGTGGAGCCGACCTTTTTAAATATGATACTGCTGGCTTCCTTGGTGAAAAAGCATTAAAATCGTTGTTGACC
>JANQFJ010000131.1 GCA_028277915.1 Saprospiraceae bacterium | reverse complement strand
AACTTTTACTGGAGACGCAGCAATATAGCCAGGATGCTACCGAGCTAGATATTATTTTGGATGTTTCGGAAGCGTATTTTGGGGTGTTATTAGCTGAAGCTTTTGTTAAAATCCAAAGTGAAAATGTGACTGTAACCAGAAAAAACTATGATATCGCACAAGCCAAAGAAGCCGTGGGCTATGCAGGTACTACTGACGTTTACCGATGGCAAAGTCAATTGGCACTCAACAAAATTGATTTAAATGATAGTCATGCACAGCTAAATCAAATCAGTTTTAATCTGAACCAAATCCTCAATCGTCCAATAAGTGAATCATTTATTACAGTAGATTCCAACGAAACAGATAGCGATCATTTTAAGGCTTATCTTGGGATTATTGAATTAATTAAAAATCCAAAGGATATAGAAAATTATGGTGATTTTTTAGTCAGTGAAGCTTTCACGAATCTCCCTGAGATAAAACAATTGGAGAAGACAATAGATGCACAAAATCGAATACTTTTATCGAATAAAAGAGCTTATTATCTCCCAACTATTTCACTGAACGGACAATATGATTATGATGTAAAAAGATTGGGCGTTACTCCATTGCCAGGCCAGGAAATAAAGGACATCTACCCTACCTGGAATGCAGCAATTGCTTTGCAATTGCCTATTTTTCAGGGAAATAGACGAAACAAAGAAAAGCAACAAACGGAAATTGAAATTTTGCAATTTCAGGATAGGTTGGCTGACCTTCGAAATAAACTGGAGCTTCAAGTGAGATCAAATCTTGAAACTGCGCGAGCTTCTTTCAGCAATTGGATGTTATCCACTGAAGCAGCTGCTGCTGCCCAAAAAAACTTTGAAATATCCCAGAATTCTTACCAGCAAGGCTTGCTCAATGTGACTTCATTGATTGATGCACAAAATGCTGCACTCCAATCCGAATTGAATGTTACAGCAGCAAAATATCAGTTTATGCTAGATTTCATGGGAATAGAAAGAGCTATTGGTAGATATTACTTTTTACTTCCTTTAAAAGAACAACAAGCGTTTGTCCAACGATACATACAATTTATGTCTAAAAACAATTAAAATTAGGACAATAAATTTTAAAAATCATCTCCGATGAAAAACATAATTTTATTAGTTTTATTTGCCTTTTTAATTACTTCTTGTAGTAAACAAGAGCCTGAAAAAGAAGCAATCATTCGCCCAATAAAATACGGAAAAATTGTAAAGTCTTCTGGAAACGAAACCTACACTTTTTCCGGAACTGCAAAAGCAAACCACGAAACAAATCTTAGCTTCAGAGTGTCAGGTACTTTAAGGTCTGTGAATATAAAATTGGGTGATCGAGTACGAAAAGGACAGCTTTTAGCGACCATCGATCCCTCCGACTATAATATTTCATTTGATCAGGCACTGGCTCGGGAGAAGGGTGCTGAAGCTAGTATGATTAGCGCTGAAACACAAATCAAAAGCGCCGAATCTCAACTTATTACGTCCAAGTCAAATTATCAAAGGGTTGAAAGTCTATATGAAAACAATAGTGTACCATTGAGTGAATATGAGCAGGCAAAGGCAAACTATGAGGCTGCTTTGTCCCAATTCAATGCGACCAAAGCACAATTTGAAGCATCAAAGACTGAAGTTATCGCTTCCGGAAAACAAAAAGAAACAGCAAAAAATCAAGTCAATTATACAAGATTGCTAGCTCCATTTGATGGAGTTATTTCACAGATTGGTATTGAAGAAAATGAAATGGTAGCTTCAGGAAGTCCAGTGGCAGTTATCAGCACAGAAGCTCATCCCCAGGTCAATTTGGGTGTTCCGGAAATTTTTATCAATAAAATTCAAAAAGGTCAACTCGTTGAAATAAAATTTTCTGTTTTATCAGGAAAATCATTCGAAGGAATTGTCGATGAGGTATCTTTTGCAGCTGGATCTTCACCAACCTATCCGGTCAATGTTAGACTTATCAAACCAAGCGATGAAATCCGACCGGGAATGGCAGCTAATGTAACTTTTGACTTTGGAGGCAAATCTGCACCTTCAGCCAAAAGATTAATATCTCCCACCAAAGCTGTTGGAGAAGACAATGAAGGCAATTTCGTATTCGTACTTGAGGCTCAGGATGATGGAAATTACATTGCAAAAAAGAAAAACATTAAAATTGGAACATTGTTATCCACTGGTTTTGAAGTAATTGAAGGTTTAAATGAAGGAGACCTTGTAGCTACTGCCGGATTAAAATCTTTACTTGATGGGATGCAGGTAAAATTAATTGAAAATTAAACCAAAGAGCAACTAAATTTCTATGTAAATGAACATTACAAAAACTGCTATTGAGAACAACCGAGTAACCTGGATAGTGATGGTGATCATTGTGCTGATGGGCTTACTGACTTACGGAAATTTATCAAGGGATGCAATGCCTCCTTTTACGATCAGGGTTTGTAATGTGGTTGTCGTGTTCCCTGGAGCATCTCCTGACCGGGTTGAAAAATTGATAACTGATAAAATTGAAAAGGTCGCTCAGGAACTACCGGAATTGAAAAGTGTCAGTAGTGAATCCAGAACCGGACTTTCAATAGTTACAATTGAAGTAACTCCTGATATCAAACAAGAAAATTTACAGGACATTTGGGATCGGTTGAGAAGAAAAATCGATGGTATTAGAGATGAGCTGCCAGCTGACATTCAAGAACCAGATATTCAGGATGACGGTATCGGGGTAGTTTATGGGATCGTACTTGGGCTTCAGGGTGACGGATATTCTTTTTATGAACTCAAGCAATACGCTGATGATATTCGTGATGATTTGATAAAATTGGAAGACGCATCCGAAGTTGAAATAAGTGGTATCCAAGACGAACAAATCTATGTTGAGTTTGAAAATTCCAGTTTGGCTAAACTTGGCCTTACCGCAGGTCAGCTTCAAAATATTATTGCCTCAACAAACATTGTGTTTCCTGGTGGAGAGGTAAGTCTTGAAGACGAACGAATCGTTTTAGAACCAACAGGGAACTATGAAGAAATTGAAGATCTTAAAAACACCATAATCCCAATTGGAAAAGAAGGCGAGACTGTTAAACTAGGGGAAGTCACGAAAATCAGCAGGTCTTACAAAAATCCCGTAGATCGAATTGTAAAAATCGATGGCAATCAGGGATTGGGTATTTCAATCGCTTTAAAAGATGGAGCAAACCTCATCAAACTAGGAGAAGAAATCAACAGAAAAGTGGAATTGTACAACCAAACTTTACCCATTGGAATTTCTGTAAAAAGAATCGCAAATCAAGATTATTATGTAGATACCAAAGTAAGTGGATTTTTGTCGAATGTCATCCAATCTGTAGTAATCGTGATGCTTGTCATGTTTCTTTTCCTAGGATTTAGGACGGGTCTTGTGGTTGCGAGTTTAATCCCGATGGCGTTGCTGATGACCATCTTATTGATGGGCACTTTTGATATAGGACTCAACCAGGTTTCTCTGGCAGCCCTTATTATGGCCTTGGGAATGCTGGTTGATAATGCAATTGTCGTCTCGGAATCTATGATGGTAAAAATGGAACAAGGAAGCGATGCAAAAACAGCTGCTATAGAATCCAGCAGAGAATTAATCATTCCACTTTTGGTTTCCTCATTAACAACTTCCGCTGCTTTTCTTGCTTTCTTTTTAGCAGAGAACACCATGGGCGAAATGATGGGACCACTTTTCAGTGTTATCACTTTAGCATTGTTGTCCTCATGGATTATGTCAATGACTTTAGTGACCATGTTGGGTGTCATTTTTATAAAAGTAAAATTGAAAAAGAAGCATGATGAAACTCAGGATAATTCAATTTTTGATCGTCTCCTTGTTTATTACAAGGTGATTTTAGATCGTGCTTTGAATCGACCCTTGGTTTTCACTTTAGGTTTGTTAGGCATGCTTTTTCTTTCTTTTTTCTTGTTCACAAAACTTCCTTTTATCTTTTTTCCGGATAGCGATCGCAACTTGATTACTGTAGATATCAACCTGCCGCTTGGTACTAAAATTGAAAAAACTGATGAACTTGTTTATAAATTGGAAAATTTTATAAAAGACAGACTTCTGGTTAATGAATCTCGAAAAGACGGGATTTATGATTGGTCTGCATTTATAGGCAAAGGCCCAAAATCCTATGATTTGGGTTATCAGCCTGGTGAAGCGAATTCGGGTTACGCACATCTTTTACTTAACACATCAAGTTTTGAAATCAATCAGAAAATGATTGATGTTCTTGACGATTATTGTTTCAATTCTTTTCCAGATGCTGAGGTAGATATCAAACCATTGGCAGGTGGCGGAAGCTCTGGCGCTGACGTTGAAGTACGAATTTCAGGAGATTCTCCGGAAGAATTATTCGAACTTTCAGAACAGATAAAGCAGAAAATGAACTCCATTTCTTTTGTAAAAAATATAAAAGATGACTGGGGACCAAAAATTAAAAAGTTTGTAATTGATATTGATCAGGACAAGGCGAATCGCGCTGAATTGACAAATCAAGATATTGCTATTTCCTTAAAGACAGTTTTATCAGGTTTCAATGCTGGAGATTTTCGTGATGCTGAGGACAATATTCCGATTGTTATGAGAAGTGAAGGAAGTCAGGAAATGGAGGTCCGGCAGTTAGAAGGAATGAATATTTTTGCTCAAAATTCAGGTAAAAACGTCCCACTGGTTCAAGTTGCCAATGTGATCCCAGAATGGCAATATGCTAAAATATTGAGAAGAAATCTATACCGAACCATGACTATAAGCTGTGATGCTCGAACCGGATATACCGCTTCAGAAATCACAGGTATTCTCAATCCCTGGTTGAAAGAAAATTCAAAAAACTGGAAATCTGGCTACACTTTCGAGTTAGGCGGTGAATCTGAAAGCAGTAGCGAAGCCATGGGGGCAGTAGCAGCAAAATTGCCATTGGCAGGCTTTATAATTTTACTCCTTTTGGTCACACAGTTTAATTCTTTCCGCAAAACTTTCATTGTTTTAAGTACAATACCTTTGGGGGTTATTGGGGTAGTTCTAGGTTTGTTGTTGTTCAGATCTTACTTTGGATTTATGGCGTTCCTGGGGATGATTTCATTGGCGGGAATTGTGATCAACAATGCAATCGTTTTAATTGATCGAATAAAACTGGAGCAAGAAGAATTTGAAAAACCACTCATCCAGGCAATTTCTGATGCAGCTTTTCAACGTTTCCGGCCAATATTATTGACCACCTTTACAACAACTTTGGGTTTAATTCCACTTTATTTAGGAGGAGGATTGATGTGGGAACCTATGGCAATAGCAATCATGATCGGGTTACTTTTTGCAACTGTTATCACTTTGCTTTTCGTACCGGTTTTGTATAAAATGCTATTTGGATTTAAAAACACAAAGTAACTGGAAAATGAATAAAAGATTGAGACTGCTCGCAATTCTAGCTCACCCCGATGATGAATCCTTAGGCTTTGGTGGAACTTTTGCAAAATATGCTGATGAAGGTGTTGAAACTTATTTGATTACTGCAACTAGAGGAGAAAGGGGGCGATTTGGTGATGCTCCTCAATCACCGGGATTGGATATTGTTGGTAAAACAAGAACGCAGGAGGTACTTGCTGCTTCCGATATTTTGGGCATAAAAGAAGTTCATTTTTTAGATTATATCGATGGGGATCTTGACAAAGTTCCACCAAAAGAAGCCATTGAAAAAATCACAAATCTGATTCGCAAAATCCAGCCACAAGTCGTTTTGACCTTTGATCCGTTTGGAAGTTATGGTCACCCTGATCACATTGCAATTTCACAATTTTCATTGGCAGCTGTAATGAATGCTAATTCCAAATCCCCGATTGACAATAATCTTCCATGGGCAGTTTCAAAGTTTTATTACCTTGCCTGGCCTTCGGAAATTATGGGTGCTTACGAAGAAGCCTTTAAACAAATGGCTTTCAAAGTTGATGACGAAACGCGCGAAGCAATACCCTGGCCTAATTGGTCAATCACCACAAAAATCAATACAGCGAAATACTGGAGGCAGGTTTGGGAGGCAGTAAATTGCCATCAAACCCAAATATCTATTTACAACAAACTAAAGAGCCTTTCTAAGCAAAATCATCAAATCCTGTGGGGCAACCAAAGTTTTTACAGGGTATTTAGTACAGTAAACGGAGGGCGTGTTTTAGAAGCAGATATTTTTGAAGGGCTACGCTGAAATCGTAAATCATATCATTCCTGTAATTCTTCTTCATGGACCAATTCATCCTGCATTTCACTCGCTGATTTTAATTCTGAACTCAGCATAAGGAATTTTGTAGCCCGTATCAACAATCGATATATGCTCAATGCTGCTTTGCTGGAAGTTATCAATGAAATACCCTGGTTTGAAGTAATCTTCTTTTCTCTGATCAAATTATCAATATCTTCCAATAATTCATTATCCCCTTCTTTTGCAAATCTTTTAAGCTCTTTAAGTTTCAATTGTTTTTCATCAAGAGTCATCTCATCAAAAGCAGTCAAAAACATTCTTAAAAGATCTATGACCGCTCTTTGAATTTTGACATATTCATCATCCAGGTCTTTATTCTTTTTCGCTGCATATCTTTCAACTTCCCTTTTGAGCGTTTTGCTGTTTAATAAAACTTCTTCGGCATCCCGCGTAATCCGAATTAAACGAGTCAGTTTGTCATAATCTTCAGGCGACAGAGTGAAT
>JANQFJ010000128.1 GCA_028277915.1 Saprospiraceae bacterium | reverse complement strand
TGCATTTTGTTATCCATTACATAAAATGAAGTTGCCGGAAGCAATGCTAAAGTATGAAAACGTTGAAGAACACGCTTTGGATTTAGGGCAATTGATTTTGGATTTTCTGGATTTTAAAAACGAAAAGGACAAGGTTTATACAGATTTTCTTAAAATGCCCGGAAGAAAATTGAAAAACGCAAAATCATCTTTTCTTTTTCCTGCCATTGATGAAAAACTGTTTTTTGTTTGTGACCAGACCGTTTTTGGTTCTTGCAAAGAAGGATTTGCCATGACGGACAAAGCACTCTACTGGAAACCTCATTTTAATGACTCGGGAAAAGTGTTTTACCATGACTTGAAAAGCATTCGTAGGGAAGGGGAGTGGATTGTGATAAACGATCAGTTTTTTAATGTCAATCGGACAATGAATTATAAAATAATCAGGCTTCTAAAAAAGCTCCAAAGTGTTATCAAACAATAATTTTTTAATGGAGCCGTATTTAAAATATCTGCTCACTCAAAATAAATATGATGAAACCAATTACTCTATTCCTTTCACTGATTTTTTTATTGTCTTTTACATCTTCGAATGAAAATGCCTTCTCCAAAAAACTTCGGAAAAAATACGCTTTCATTCCCTCCGGTGAAGTGATGATTGACAATGTAAAAAAAACTGTAAACGGTTTTTATATGATGAAGACCGAAGTGTCCAATTTAGACTACAAGGAGTTTTTGGCATTTTTAAAAACAAAAGGAGAAGAGGAAAAATCGGAAATATGTAAAATACATTCAGAAGGTTGGAAAGAAAAATCCTTTGAGGAAGTTTATGCAGATCACCCCGCTTACGAAAATTATCCAGTTGTCAATATTACTGCTGAAGCAGCGCAACTTTATTGTGAATTTTTAAAGCATGTTTTAAATCGTTCTGGTGAAATAAAGGGCTATAAAATAGCAGAATGCCGATTACCTTATAGGGCGGAATGGATTATGGCTGCAAGAGCTGGTCGCATGTTTGTTCCATACCCATGGGGCGGATATTATTTAAGAGATAGCAAAGGGCAAATTCTCGCTAATTTTAATCGAATAGGTGAAGGAAATATAACCTATGATTATGAAAATAAAACCTACAAGATCGTTGAAGATTCAATCAATTCACACGCCATGATCCCTGCTCCGATCTTTTCTTTTTTTCCAAACGATTTTGGTTTATATCACATGTCAGGAAATGTTGCAGAAATGGTTGCTGAAAAAGGAATTGCCGTTGGAGGTGGTTGGAATTCAACTGGTTATGATATTCGAGTTGAAAGCACCATGCCTTTTGAAGGATACTCGCCTGAAGTTGGTTTCAGGCCTTTATTGATACTCGAAAAAGAATGATTAATTCGACTCAATAACAGATTTAACGATTTTACGAAGCTTTGGAAGGACATCTTTTTCAAACCATGGATTTTTTTTCATCCATATTTGATTTCTGGGTGAAGGATGCACCAGCGGGAAATAAATTGGCAAATATTCTTCGAATGCCATGACGGTTTCCGTTAGATTCCTT
This sequence comes from Saprospiraceae bacterium, assembly GCA_028277915.1. Lineage (GTDB taxonomy): Bacteria > Bacteroidota > Bacteroidia > Chitinophagales > Saprospiraceae > JAHDHW01. The sequence goes on along the minus strand of JANQFJ010000128.1, from coordinate 4,733 downwards.
TTTCGATTATCCTTTAAATAATACTGTTGGGCATATTGACCAATCAACAGTGTTAATTTAAGTTGAGGGAGTTTGTCCAAAAGCTTTTGATGCCACAACGGTGCGCACTCTTTTCGAGGTGGTAAATCACCGCTTTTTCCTCTTCCTGGATAGCAAAATCCCATTGGGACAATTGCAATTTTTGAACTATCGTAAAACGTATCGACATCAATTCCCATCCATTCACGGAGTCTGTTTCCGCTGGCATCATTCCACGGGATTCCGCTTTCGTGGACTTTTGTTCCGGGAGCTTGACCAATGATCAATATTTTGGATTCAGGTGATGCATCCACTACCGGATTAGGCCCTAAAGGCAAATATTTCGAACAATGAGTACATTTTCGAATTTCGCTCAACAGAGTTGTCAAATCATTCAGCACGATCTACTATTTTTCCAAATCTTTGAATGATAAAAACAAATATCACGAGGCTTATTAAAATCAAAACAAAACTTATCATCCATCCTCCTCCCAGCATCGTTGAAATTCCTCCTGCTAGTAAACTTACAATTCCAACTGTAAGGGCATAAGGCATTTGTGTCCTGACATGATCAATATGATTGCAGTCTGAAGCTAATGAGCTGAGAATAGTTGTATCCGAGATCGGAGAGCAATGATCTCCCAAAACTGAGGCGGCCAAGACCACAGCAATCACATTTAATAATATTTCAAAACTTACGGTAGGATCCAAGCCTTGGGCAAGACAAATCGCCCATGTCGTAGGAATAGCAATAGGGTAAAGTATTGCCATGGTACTCCAACTGGATCCTGTAGAAAAAGCAATTGCCGCTGATAGCACAAAAATGAGCATTGGCATGGCATATGGACTAATGTTGTCCTGCAATATGGAAGTTAGATAATTTGCAGTATACAGTTCATCGGTGACAATGGCTAGAGACCATGCTAGGGTCAGGATTATCAATGCCGGCATCATGGTTTTAAAACCCGTTGTCATGGTATGCATGGTTTCAAAAAGACTCATTATTCTTCTTGAAATTGTCAATAAAATGGCAATGACTATTCCAAGCAATGAAGCCCATAATAGGGCAACGTAGGAATCAGAGTTTCCAATTAGAATCCCAAGTTTTTGAGAAAAACCTACATTGTCTAACCTACTGATTAATTGTGCCTTCTGAGCTCCATCTGAATTATAAATTTCCAAATCAGCTTCGGAAAGGCTTAAATATTTCAAAGATGCCCAGGTATCTCCCCAACTATCGGAGGCCACTTCAAGATTGCTGTCTATTAAACTACTGTGAGAGCTTTCCATGCCTGTATTCACCAATCCAAAAATGGTCATCAGGATCACTACAATCACGGGAATCGCAGCGTTATACCATTTTAGTGGTGCACCTTTCACAGGTGTCAGGTCTTCCATATTTGGTTCATCTTCTTCGGTTGTTCTCGCAGGGGAAACCTGTCCCGTTGTAGCAGCACGAAGCTCTGCCGTGTACATCTGTCCATAATCTTTTTTGAAATAGATCAACAAAAGAATAAACATCAAAGTGAGAATAGGATAAAACGAGTATTTCAAAGAGCTAATGAAAATAGAATAAGCACTTACGTTGTAGTCGAAATCTTGGAGCTGTGCAATTCCGCCTTCGATATACCCAAGTTCTGCTCCAATCCAGGTTGTTACAAACGCTATTGCTGAAACGGGTGCAGCAGTACTATCGACGATGTACGCTAATTTTTCGCGCGATACTTTGAATTTATCCGTTACACTTCGCATGGTATTACCGACGATTAAGGTATTTGCATAATCATCGAAAAAGATTGCGACACCAAGCAGCCAGGTGATAAACTGCGAACTTCGTGGTGATTTTGCATATTTAGAAAGTGATTGGACAACGCCAGCCATTCCACCATTTCTTGAAATGATAGCCACCATGCCTCCGATCATCAACGAAAAAATTATCACAGACAAATGCCCACTGTCGGTAAGTGCACTAATGACATATTTTTCTACTACTTCAAGCAAGTTGTAAATCAATGCTCCAAATTGCATCCCATTGGCAATAAATGCTCCTGCCCATATCCCAACAAAGAGAGAAATGATCACTTCTTTGAAGATCAATGCCAAGGCTATAGCAACCAAAGGAGGCAGGATAGATAGCCAAAGAGGAATTTCTTTAACCCTAAATTTTTCAGGCCCTTTTTGTGTAAAATGGAATAGCCGATAGCTGCTTTTTTCATCATCAGCATCCGTTTTATGAAATTTTTTTATCAATAATAATTTACCACCCTTGTCCGTCTCGAATGGATACTGTGCTACTCCGTTTTTAAATTCCAGCTTAGCGCTTTCTTCAGCATTGTTGAAGTGAAATTTCGAATAACCATTTGGAGTATTAGCTTTGAATATCAAGCTTTGTTTCCCATCAATAATTTTCATATCCGCCTGGTAATCAGTTAAATAGATTTCGTTTTGTACAACTGAAGGTGGAGCTTCTAAACTTAAACTGTCTTCAGTTGTTTGAGCAAATAAACTGACAACAAGTAAACATAAAGTGAGAATTAAAACTAAGCTTGGTAATTTCATTTTGAATTTTTATAAATTTGAGCTATTCAAAACCAAGAAACAAATTAATCATCATAACGCCAAATAATAGGTGTTCGGTTAAACGCTTTTCAATTATAATTTTATGAAAAAAGTTATCTTATTATTACTCTTTGTTTGTTCTTCAGCGATGGTGTTTGGACAAACATTTGATCGTATAAATATTCCGTTTAAAAAGTTTGGAGAAGACTTGAAATTTGGCCTTGCTGGTGGATTGAATACTGCTCAAATTTCAGAGGTTGATCTCAACAACGATAATGTTCAGGATCTTTACATCTTTGAAAGAACGGGGAATATACATCTTACTTTTATCAACAATGGAACGGCAAACGAGTCCGATTACGAATATGCTCCGGAGTATCAGCGGTATTTTCCGGAATTGACTGATTGGGTCTTGTTAAGAGATTATAATAATGATGGAGTTCAGGATATTTTTGCTTTTTCAGATGAACCGGCGATCCAAGGAGTAATTGTTTATACGGGTGCTTATTCCAATAATCATTTGACTTTTGAAAGGTATGATTTTGCTACACCAGAATTTGACTTCAATGTAATTCCTTTCAAATCCGGAGGAGCTCCTACCAATTTGTACGTAAGTTTTATCGATTATCCAGCCATTGATGATATTGATGGAGATGGGGATTTGGACATTGTTACTTTTGCAGATGGTGGCGGACATGTTTATCTGTTTGAAAATAAATCTATAGAATTTGGGTATGGAGCTGATAGTTTGATTTATGAGTTGGAAGATAATTGTTGGGGCCGATTTTATGAAAGCGGAATTGACGAAGTAATAGATCTCAGCCCAAGTACAGATTCTTGCGTCTTTAGTTTTACAGGAACGGCTGATGACAGGCATGCGGGTTCTACTCTGCTGACTTTCGATAATGATAATGATAATGATAAAGAGCTTGTTCTCGGTGATTTATCATTTGCCAATCTGAATATGCTTTACAATGGAGGCACGAACGAATTTGCGTTCATGGTGGCTCAGGATACTTTTTCACCAAAAAATACCCTTGCCGCGGACATTCCGATTTTTCCAGCTTCCTTTTTTGTAGATGTTGATAATGACGGTTTAAAAGACTTTTTGGCTTCTCCGAATAGTCGAGAAACAGGGGAAGATTACGACGCTTTATGGTTTTACAAAAATACTAACTCCAATGAGTTTCCGCAGTTTCAGTTTGCTCAAAAGGATTTTTTCATTGAGCATATGGTTGATTTGGGAACAGATGCTCATCCTACATTTTTAGATTACAATGCTGATGGGTTGCTGGATTTGGTTGTTGGAAATGGTTCATTTTTTCAACCGGGGGGACAAGATGCTCCTCGAATATATTTATTCGAAAATATTGGTACCCAAAATTCCCCGGAATTCAATCTGGTTGATGACGATTTTCTTGGGTTAAGCGCTTATGATGGAAGTCAAAAGTTTGCGCCAGCACCTGCATTTGGTGATTTGGACAATGACGGCGATTTGGATGCTCTGATAGGAGAAAAATCAGGCCACTTTTTTTATGCTGAAAATACTGCCGGACCCGGAAATTCAGTAGCTTTTGGCAACTTGGTAGAAGATTATATGGACCTTGATTTGGGACAGCAAAGTACACCACAAATAGTTGATCTGGATCGCGACGGATTGCCGGATATTATTGCAGGAGAGCGAGCCGGAAAGGTTTCTTATTTTCACAACGATGGCACTCAAAATGATCCTTTTTTCATTCCAAACATCAATTCAACAACCCCTGCTGGTGATAATATAATTGTATTGGGATTGATTGATACTAAATTTGACGATTTCACTGGACGGGCAACTCCGGTTATTCTGGATTTTGATGGAGAGTACCATATTTTTACAGGTAGCAAGACCGGATTCTTTATGCATTATTCAGACATTGATGGAAATATCGATGGAGTTTTCACGCTTGAAGATGATTATTTTGGTGAACTTCGGGAAGGTTTCAACACCCATCCGGCGATGGCGGATATCGACAATGATGACATTCTCGAGATGGTGGTTGGTAACGAAAGAGGCGGTCTGAGCTTTTTTAAAACAAATCTTAATACGGATGGGACTGTTTCTACAAACTACGTTTATAAGATTCCTGAGGTAAACATTTTTCCCAATCCTGCAAAGA
>JANQFJ010000124.1 GCA_028277915.1 Saprospiraceae bacterium | reverse complement strand
AGGTAAGGCCATCATTTCCACATTTAAAAGAATAAAATTTCAAAATTTATTTCGCAGACAAGGAAAAACGGAACTGCGTTTCAATGTTTTGAAGTGGTGCACGCTTAAAGTTTAATCTTATCTCAATATTAAAAACGGAACCATTCAAATAAGCCCTAGCATCTGCTAAAGAAGGGATAAGGCCTAAGTTATCACCCGTATTTTCAGGAACTAAGTCATAATAAAAAAGCTCTTTTGAGTTATTAATATCGTCCGTATATATTCTCACAGAGACATCCCGAAGAAAATCATAGTTGGCTGAGCCCGCGAAAGTGTTGATAAAAGAAGCTGCTTTGGGATTGATCGCTTTGAGCATGTCCGGAGTCAAATTTCGAGCACTGAGATAAGTCCCCACAGGAATATCTTTGAGCAAAAAATAATGTGTATCAAAAGGGTTGAGACCAGCCGGAATAGTAAAATTTTCAGCATAAAGCATTTCAAACAATTCCGGATCCTCCTTTTTACAACTTGAAGTTATCAAAGGAACGATAAACAAAAATAACATTAGCTTTTTCATCACCTTATTTTATAGTTTTAAAGCTGCTTTCAAAAACGCTTTTTAAATTTAGATATTTCTAAAACCAGAATTATGCTAAAATATTCTTTTGTAACAAAAGATTAGTTATTTTCGATAGATAGAACAATTAAAAAATATAGGATTTCAAATTACAAATCTACTCCATATCCAATCGAATAATAATCAAATTCATCTAAAATAATGGGCGAACAAAAAGTATCAATAGTAAAAGATCAGGCACAAATGCAGCGTTTTGTAAAACATCTTCTAAACGATGTACAAGCCCTGGAATATATGTTGGAAAACGACTGGTTTGAAAGTGGTATAACAAGGATAGGTGCCGAACAGGAAATGTGCCTGGTCTGGAACGACACTTACAAGCCTGCTACTATTGCAATGGAAGCTCTCGAAAAAATGAAAAGCTTTGATTGGGTAGAAACTGAACTCGCCCGCTTTAATCTCGAAACCAACCTCACACCAAGGGAATTGAAAGGCAAATGCCTGAGTTTGCTCGATTCGGAAAACAGCGGTAATCTCAAAAAAATCCGCCAAAAACTGAATGGTATGAATGCCAACTTGATCCTCACCGGCATTTTACCAACATTGCATAAGTTTCATCTGGGCATGCACAATCTCACACCTAAAAAGCGCTACAAAGCACTCATGCAAGCGATTGACAATCAACTCATCGGCAATTCCTACGAGTTGAGGTTGACCGGAATTGACGAGCTATTAATTCAACACGATTCGCCGCTTTTGGAGGCCTGCAATACTAGTTTCCAGGTTCATCTGCAAATTGCTCCAAATGATTTTGTAAAAATGTACAATATTGCTCAAACCTTGGCTGCACCGGTGATCGCTATCTCGGCAAACTCTCCTATCGTTTTTGGGCGAAGATTATGGCATGAATCAAGAATTGCCCTCTTCCAGCAATCTCTTGATACGCGTACCACTCAAGATCATATGCGCGAACGTTCACCAAGAGTGAATTTTGGAAATGGCTGGTTGAAAAATTCAATTCTGGAAATTTATCGCGAGGACATCGCCAGATTTCGGGTACTGATAAGCGGAGATGTAGAAGAGGATGCTATTGATTTAATCAACAAAGGCAAAGTTCCAAAATTGCGGGCATTACAGGTTCATAACTCAACAGTTTATCGCTGGAATCGACCATGTTATGGTATCAGTTCCAATGGAAAACCGCACCTTCGAATCGAAAACCGAGTGATCCCCTCAGGACCAACCACTATTGACGAAGTTGCCAATTCAGCATTTTGGATTGGAATGATGATGGCAATGGGAGATCAATATGATGATATTACAAAGCACATTTCATTTGAAGATGTTCGGGACAATTTTGGTAAAGCTGCAAAGTTTGGCATTGACTCAAAATTCACCTGGTTTAAAGACAAAAAAATTAGTGCACGAGATCTTGTTTTAAAAGAATTGCTTCCTTTAGCCAAAGAAGGACTCAGGAAAAACAAAGTTGATAAAAATGATATTTCAAAATACCTCGGCGTTATTGAAGAAAGGGCAAAAAGTCATATGAACGGGGCCCGCTGGCAATTGAGAGCCTACACTAAACTGATCAAAGAAACCAATCGCGACGAAGCGCTTTGTGTACTCACAGCTGCCATTGTAAAAAACCAGGAAGATGGTATCCCTGTTCACAAATGGGAGTTGCCCGAACTCGATATATTGAAGGAATACAAACCATCTCAGATTCATGTTGAGGAATTTATGGAAACAGACCTTTTTACAGTTCAAAAAGACGACATCATCGAGCTTGTTGCAGAAATGATGGATTGGCGAAAAATCCGCTACACTCCTGTCGAGGACACCAAAGGCAATCTTGTAGGGCTTGTTTCATCCCGTTTAATCTTGCGCCACTTAATCCGCGACCCAAAACTCAAAGGCAAAATGAAAATGGTCAAAGATATCATGATTAACGAGCCAATCACCATCGCACCTGATGCTACAATCATAGAAGCCATGAACAAAATGAGGGAAAATCAAATCGGATCTTTGCCGGTTGTAAAGAACGGAGAGCTCATCGGTATCATCACAGAAGGAGATTTTTTAAAAATTTCGGGCAGATTAATTCAAAGGCTGGAAAGCAAAGGATAATTTTTACTGTTCATGTTTTTCAGAATTTTATTCTCTTTTTTTAATCAATCCTTCCTTTCAAATACGT
>JANQFJ010000054.1 GCA_028277915.1 Saprospiraceae bacterium | reverse complement strand
CATGCGCTTTTTTGGTTGAATTGTCATCTGTTAAATTTAACACAACGTACCATTCCCATCAGATTATTCGTATTATTAGCAATAGTTCGGAAACAGTGCCGACAATTGCTGCGCTCAATTCCATAAAAAGTATTTTCATACTTGATGCTAAGAATTTTACTCGGTATATCATTTTTCATTTTTTGCAGTTTTTTTGCGTTTTCCCAACCAGATCAACTTTCCAACCAAAGAAAGCGTTTGATAGTAGTTGCTGATCTACCAAAAAACCTTGACAGTCTGACGATTATCCCTTCTTCAATGGTCGTAATTGATGCCTCAAATGGTAAAAAAATCGATTCAACCTTTTACAAAATCGAAAGAAATATTCTCAGCTGGAATGGAAATGAATCTGAAAAACCAAACTCCATAAATGTGTTTTACAAAGTTTTACCATATGACTTGTATCGATCATTTTATCACCTTGACACCACAAAAATTGAAATTGCAGATGATGGTAACTACATAGGATTCAACGTAAATCCATATGACCAACAAGAAGGATTGATCGATTTTAAAGGATTGGATTACAATGGTAGCTTTGCGCGGGGTATTTCTTTTGGCAATAATCAAAGTCTGGTACTCAATTCAAGTTTTAACCTCCAACTTTCTGGAAATCTGGGTGATGACATTGAACTGCTTGCTGCAATTTCAGACAACAATATTCCTTTGCAGCCTGAAGGAAACACCCAGCTTTTACAGGAATTTGACAAAATTTTTATCCAAATAAAAAGACGCGAAAATGTACTCACCGCAGGAGATTATGAACTGGGAAATCCAAATGGTTATTTTATGCGATATTTCAAAAAACTCCAGGGAGCTACTTTCAGCAACCAAACCGATATTTTCAAAAAAGGAAAAATTAGTAGCAGGGCCAGTATTGGTGTTGCCAGAGGGAAATTTGCGAGAAACAATATCCTTCAACAGGAAGGAAATCAAGGTCCTTACAAATTGCAAGGCGCAAACGGAGAGGCTTTTATTATTGTGCTTGCCGGGACCGAGAAAGTCTATATTGATGGTCAGATTATGAAAAGAGGGATCGAACAGGATTATATCATTGATTATAATCGTGGAGATATTACTTTTACCAACAAACGATTGATCACAAAAGACACTCGGATAATCGTTGAATTCGAGTACTCTGACCAAAGCTACCTTCGTTCGATGTATGGGGTTGATACCGAATATCAGGATGAAAAATTTCGGCTTCATATCGGACTTTTTTCAGAACAGGATTCCAAAACTTCTGGAGGAGCACGCGATCTGGATTCCTTGTCGAGAGCTATTTTGGCGGATGTTGGTGACAACGTTGATGAAGCATTCGCGCTAGGGATTGACTCACTTGAAGAATTTAACGAATTCCGGATCACTTATAAAATCATCGACACGACTTACACGGTGATGGGTGAAGATTCTACAGTCCAAATCTTGGTTTATTCTACAAACCCTGACAGCGCTTTTTATGCAGCAAATTTTATAGATAACGGATTCGGTGGTGGCGATTATATCATTGACAATTCAACCGCTGCAAATGGAAGAGTCTATCGCTGGATCGCTCCTGACCCTGTGACCGGCAAAAGTCAAGGCAATTACGTTCCTGGCATTAAACTCATAGCCCCCAACAAAAAAACGATGTACAAGGCTGGAGCAGCCTATCAGTTTTCTAAATCATCCAGTATCACAGCTGAAGTTGCAATCAGTCAAAATGATGCAAACCGTTTTTCTTCAAAAGATGATCAAGATGATACCGGAATTGGTGTTTTCACGAGATTCCAAAGGGACAAAGGATTTGGAAATCCCGAAAAAGGATGGAGGCTTAAAACTGAATTGGATTATGAATACATTCAGGAATCATTCAAAGCACTCAACCCCTACCGCAACGCAGAATTTTCAAGAGATTGGAATATTGCAAATACTTTGGATCAGGACACTGCCGTTGCGGAACAGATTGGTAGAGGTGGTTTGGCCCTTTCAAAAAAAGATTTGGGCAGCATTCAGTACCAATTTAGTGGATTCTTGCGTTCTTCGATCTACACCGGCACAAGACATTTCGCTAGAACAACATTTAGAAAAGCTGGGTTCAACGTGGATCTCCAAGCCAACATGTTATCTACCAGAGGTCAAATTGAAGAAAGTTCATTTTTTCGTCCCAAAATAGATATTTCAAAAACATTTTCAAAACTAAACGACTGGAAATTAGGCGTTTACGGAGAACGAGAGAAAAATAGCCGTTCTAAAAAAGGCGCTGATACATTGAGCCTCAACAGTTTTTATTATGACATGTACAAGGTTTATATCGAAAGCAGAGAAAATGAAAAAATGTCTCTCGGTGTAAATTACACCCAACGATTTGATTATGCACCAGTTTCATCAGAATTTCAAAATTCAACCATCGCTGAAGAGTTAAATCTGAATGGTAAATGGGTGCAGGGAAGAACTTCTAATCTGCGATGGAATCTCACTTATCGGCAGCTTGAAATTGCGGATACTACCCTTTCGACATTGGATCCGCAGGAAACTTTTTTAGGGAGGATTGAGCATTCTCTGACTTTGTGGAAGGGTACTGTTCGATCTTCTACAAATTATGAGATCGGTTCCGGGCAGGAGCCAAAATTGGAGTACAATTATCTTCCGGTCCAAAAAGGAGAAGGTGTTTATACCTGGGTTGCTGATCTCAACGGCGACGGTATTCCACAAGTCAACGAAATTGAAGAAGCTGCTTTTCAAAGTGATGCGGATATCATTCGTGTGGCTATCGTCACAAACGATTTTATTCGAACAAACAATGTGCTCCTCAACCAAAGTCTGCGAATTGATCCACGCTTGATCTGGCATCAAAAAACCGGGTTCAAAAAGTTTATAAGCAAATTTTCAAATCAATCTACTTTTAGGATTGTAAGAAAATCCAAAGACGCAGATGGAGTGTCTCCTTGGAATCCTTTTCAACAAAACATTGCCGATAGTGCGTTGGTTTCACTTGCATCCTCGATTAGAAGCACGCTGTTTTTCAACAGGGCAAATCCAGTTTATGACCTTCAGGCAAGTATATTCGACAACCGAAACAACGTAGTTTTAACCAGTGGATTTGAAAGCCGGAGATTTTCGGAGCAAATGTTACGAAGCCGTATAAATATTGGTCAAAAGTTGAGTAGTATTCTATCTATTTCAAAAGGAATCAATGCAAACGATTCAGAGTTTTTTGATAATCGCGATTACCAAATTGAATATTTAAAAATAGAACCTAAAATCACTTATCAACCCTTCAAAAACTTTCGAACCATTTTGACCTATAATTTTAAAAACAGCAAAAATACTTTGCCGGAAGGAGGAGAATCAGCAGTCAACCACAACTTTAGCCTGGAAACCACTTTTAACAAAACCACAAAGAGTTCCCTCCGCTTAAACCTATCATTTGTCAAGATCAGTTTTGATGGAGAAAAAAATTCATCCCTTGAATTTATTATGCTTGAAGGGCTACAGGATGGAAACAATTATCTCTGGAATCTGGTTTTTGATCGTCGGTTGGCAAAAAACATCCAACTCAGTATAAGTTACGAAGGCCGAAAGACCGGAGATGCTAACACAGTACACGTTGGCAGGGCACAGGTACGTGCTACTTTCTAGGTTTGGAATGTCATTTCTGAGTCAATATCCTTTTATTTGAATACCAGACAGGCGACAAATAAACAAATGAAGTTTTTTTAAGGTTACATATATTACTATTTTTGTGGGAAATTGACGAATTCGCCGCACTTTTATTTATAACAAATCACATTTTGAAATATGAGAATTTTTCTCCCTTTTTGTTTATTGTTATTCTTTAGCAATATTAATGCTCAGGTTACGCATGATTTTTGGGCTGAAGCCACAGAGCCCTCCATTCAGCTCAATGCCAATACTCCACGGCACATTATTCCAGATAGCTATCGCGTATTGGAATTGGACTTAGAAAACCTTAAAACAGCGTTGAAAAATGCACCCTTGGAAGGAACATCTGATGCTGAAGACCGCCCTTTTTTACTCTCTATGCCTATGCCGGATGGAAGTATGGAGGTCTTTGAAATAGTAGAATCCCCAGTTTTGATGCCTAGCCTTGCTTCAAAATATCCAATGATAAAAACTTATGCTGGAAAAGCACTTTCAAGCAGCCTGATTTCTGTTCGTTTTGATTATACTTTAAATGGATTTCATGGCCTGATTCGAACTCCTGAAGGCGAAGTATATATTGATCCTTATGCCCACAATCAGGCATCGCATTACATTTCCTACTTCAAAAAAGACTATACAAATCCTGGTAGAGATGTTAGTTTTGAGTGTGGCGTTGGAGAAGAAAGTAATGCCTTATACAGTGAAGGCATTGAAATTCCAGATAATACTTTCGAACAAAATATCCAGGCAAGACAAACAGAAGATGCTGAAATAGAATTGCGGACCTATCGCCTAGCTCTAGCCTGTACCGGTGAATATACAAATTTTCACGGCGGCACAAAACCACTGGCTTTGTCCGCCATGGTGGAAGCGGTCAATCGATTAAACAGTGTTTTTGAAACTGAATTTGCAGTTCGTCTGGTCTTGATCAACAATAATGAGGACATCATATTTCTCGACCCAGCAACCGACGGTTACACTAATGGCAGCACTCAAGCTATGATCGGTGAAAACCAGAATATTATCACTAATATGATTGGCCCGGGCAATTATGACATTGGCCATGTATTTGGAACAACGGGAAATTTTTCAGGCCTCGCTCAGCTCGGAGCAGTTTGTAATCATGCTTCAAAAGCCAGGGGTGTTTCTTTGGACAATAGTCCGGTAAATGATCCTTTTGTAATTGATATTGTTGCCCATGAAATGGGGCACATGTTTGGAGCTGCACACTCTTTCAACAGTTGTCACAATGTTAGTCCGGGGAATGGCTATGAACCTGGTGGTGGAACCACAATAATGTCTTATGCAGGTATTTGTGGCAACCCTTTGAACAACTTACAATCCTATCCGGATGATTATTATCACGTTCATTCTTTGGATCAGATGATTACTTTTTCACGAATTAGCGGAGGTGATGAATGTGCTGTTAAATCACCCACCGGCAACAATGAACCTATTGCTGAAATTCCTTTGGAAGGAGGATTTTTTATCCCGATCAGCACTCCTTTTGAACTTACTGGAATTGGAACCGATCCAGATGGTGACGACTTGTACTACTGCTGGGAACAATATGATATTGGACCAGAGAATAGCGTCCCTGGTAGTCCGGTTGGGAATTCACCGCTTTTCCGGTCATGGGAACCAAATCCTTCTCCAACCCGCGTTTTTCCAAGGATGCAAAGTATCGTCAACAATACTTCCAGTAATGCCGAAGTTTTACCAACATACAGCCGTGACTTGACTTTTAAAATGACCGTCAGGGATGCCAAAATGGGAGGAGGTGGAACAGTTTGGGAGCAAGTGGCTTTTCATTCAACCGAAGAAGCCGGTCCTTTCAAAGTGACAAACCCCAATAATTCTATCCAATGGAGTGTAGGTGATTATGTAGAGGTCACCTGGGATGTTGCAAATACTGACGGGACATTGGTCAATTGTCAAAAGGTCAATATCAAATTGTCAACTGATGGTGGATTCAATTATCCGATTACCCTTGCTGAAAATGTACCAAACGATGGATCTTTTTTTGTTACAGTTCCTGATGAAATTACAAGTGCAGCGAGAGTTCGCGTTGAAGCTGCAGATAATATCTTTTTCGATATTTCAAATACAAATTTTGAAATCGTTCCGGCTACACAACCAGGTTATGCGTTGAATGTAACCCCATATTCACAGCAAGTATGTGCTCCTGACCTGGCGATAATTGAATTAGAGATGATGCCTTTAGTTGGATATGATAGTCTCGTGACTTTTACGGTCAATGGCCTTCCTGGAGGGGCCGTTCCTGTTTTTTCCGAAAATCCAGCCCTACCTTCAGTTGGAAGTGTTTTAAGCATAGAAACTGACAATGTTACAGAAAATGGAGTTTATGAATTAGAAATTATGGCAACAGCTCCAAATGCTGACACTTCGTATCGCACAGCATTTATTGAGATCGTCAGATTTGAATTTTTAACAATGGCACCAATAGAACCTGCAAATGGAAGTGCTGGAGTTTCTGAGTTACCTACTTTTAGCTGGTTTGGTTCCCAATATGCTGATTCTTACAATATTGAAATCGCTACCAGTCCTGTGTTTGGAGACTCAATCGTCGAAATTGCGACTGGTATTCAAGACACTTTTTATACACCTTCAGCACTATTGGAAAAGAGCACATTATATTATTGGAGGATTTCAGCAACAAACGTATGCGGATCGAAGTACTTTGACCAAATTCAGGCATTTCATACAGAAACATTTTCTTGCACTGCTTATCAAAGCGAAAATGTGCCTATCAACATTTCAAATGCAGGTACTCCAACTATTGAATCCACACTCGCAGTTCCAGTCGATGGTACTATAAACGACTTGAATGTAACGCAGGTGAAAGGAAATCACGAATTTGTAAATCATATTGATGTTTCGTTAACAAGCCCTACCGGAACTGAAGTAGAATTATTTGGTGGCGTTTGCATAACGACCTCTGTATTTAATTGTGGATTTGATGACGAAGCACCGACTGAGATTCAGTGTCCTCCAATTAACGTCTATCAACCGGAGGGCTCTCTCGCCGATTACAACGGAGAAAGTTCTCAAGGTATTTGGACCCTTAAAGTGTCTGTAAATGATCCTGCCGGATTTGGTGGAAAACTGGAAGATTGGGGTTTGCAGATATGTGCGAATGTCAGCCCCAGTGCTCCTTATTTGGTAACAAATGATACTATGCCTGTAAAACCTGGAGATTATCGAATCCTTACAAATGAATTTTTATTGTCACAAGATGACCTTCATCCGCCAGAAAACCTGACCTATACCCTGGTCACCATTCCTCAAAACGGAGCGCTTTTCTTTTTGAACCAACAGTTGGCTGTTGGCGAAACCTTCAAGCAAAGTTCAATAAATGCTGGAAATGTAAGGTATGTCCATGATGGGGGACAGTCAGAATTCGACAATTTCACCTTCGCAGTTACAAACGGTGAAGGTGGCTGGTTCGGAACACCACAGTTTAACATCAAAATGGACGAAGATGTCTCGGTTGGAAATGAAGAATTGTTTAACGATAATGAAGTAACTCTTTTTCCCAATCCGGCTAATAATATTTTAAATATTCAATTTAAAAATCCTGTTATCGAAAAGTTGAATATTGCTGTTTCCAATGTACATGGTCAGTTAGTTCAAAACACTGTCTTTGAAAACGTTTATCAACAACTTCAACTAAAAACAAACCATCTTAGCAGCGGAGTTTATTTTGTACAAATTCGAACAGGAGAGCAGATTTTTACTGAAAAAATAGTGATACAGCGATAAATCGCTTAAAAAAGATAAAAAGGGGTGCCATATTTGACACCCTCTTTTTTATAGAATTTTTAATTATTCGACGGAATTTCAATGCCTAATCTTTTCATCAATATTTCTGTAAGATCATACTGTTCAGGGCCATGGAGCACAATGGAGACACCACTGCCATCGACCGTGTTGAGAATATAATCATAGCCTTCTTCAGCAGCTAAAGATTTCAGATTTGAATTTAGTCTTTCAACGATTGGAGCCAGCAATTCCTGTCTTTTTTGTAATAATTTTTGATCTGCTTCACTGGCTTCTTGCTTAATTTCCTCATCCAGTTTCATAAGGTCCTGTTGTTTTTCCTGGACATCCGCCTGGGCAGCATTAGGATTATCTTGCATGAACACCTGATATTCCTCCATTTTTGTTTGGGCATATTGCTGTTTCACCTGAAGTTTCTCTCCAAGCTTTCTTTGATAAGTTCCTAGTTGCTGAGTCATAGATTTGGATTCTGGCATATAAAGCATTACAAGTTCTATATTTACATAACCGATTTTCATCTGAGCATTTGCATTTAAGGAAATCCCTATTACCAGGAATAAAAAAAGTACGTTTTTGATTTTCATAAATTGAATGTTATTTAAAAATTTAGGTTGATAAAAATGATTGTGCCAAACCATTACCGATTATAACGGCAACAAATAATTCATGTTTTATTAAGCTGAAATAATCAAAAAAGCTAGAGGGGCTTAAATCGAGTAAATTGCTGGTCGGAAAATGTTTTTAAAATAGCGTAATAGGAATATCAGAACAGCCAATAATCCTAAACTACTTAAAACCAAAAACCATGAAAATGTAGTTTCAAAATGTGAAGGATCAATCGTCATCATATCACCAATAGCAATAAACGATGACCAATAAAAAGGGTGCACTTCGAGATTGTCATAGGATTTTATAAAATTTAATTTTGCCTGACGCAGGGCTTCATCTTTTGAGTTGCCGGACTTAATGTTTTCATAAAATAATTCCATCAAGTCAGCAGTCTTCGCATCACTTACTTTCCAAAGAGTAGTATTGATGCAACCGGCACCTGCATACGAAAAACTTCGGGCAAGGCTTATCACGCCCTCTCCTTTTCTGATTTCCCCAACACCCGTTTCGCATGCACTTAAAGTGACCATTGCTGAGTTCAATTCAACATTATAAATATCTTTCACAAAAAGCCATTCATTTTCGATAGTATCGATGATCTCGGTGAACCCAAGGTGACAATACTCCCCAACTTGATTATCCGCCTTGCCATGAGTTGCAAGGTGGATCATGTGATATTTTGAGGCGTTTTCGGTGAACTTATCTTCAGTTGCATTTTTCCCAATTAATATCTTTCCACCAATCAGGTTTACCACTTTTTTGGCCTCGGGGATATTGTATTTTAAAGAAGCCAAATTCATAGACCTCAACGTTACAGGTTTAGCGTCATTTCCAAAAACTGGAGCCACAGCAACTAAATTTTCTTCACCCACTACATTTCTTTTGTCAATCATTTCCTCCAAAAGTGTAGCTGAATAACAGTAACTTATGGAATATTTATTTAACAAATATTCGTGATTTTTATACTCATGTGCTTTTCCATTTATTTTGGAGATAAAAACTTCAAACGGAATATAAGCAAGTACATCACCTGGGATTATGATTAGTCTGTTGGGCAACTCTTTTTTAATGGGTTCGACCAATTTGGTATAAAGCTGATGAGAAATATTTACAAGTTCCAAGTGATAATTGCCGGGTAAGTTAAAAGGAAACTGAAATTTCACTATTCGATCCCTTAATGTAGAAATCCACTCTTCCAACGGAAAATCTTTCTCAATTCTTTTAACCTTGAATGAAGTCTTTGTTATAATGAAAACAAAGACTGAATGCTCCCCTAGAAAATATTCGACTAGTGCTTGATTGGGATCAATTATTTTTTCTTGAATCTCAGTGACACTTGTTGTCCCGAGATTGTATTTCAACATATAATATTGCGGGTATTGGTTTTCAAACAAGCGAATTAAGTTATAATACTCTTGTTTTAAGTCAAATATTTTGCTGTTAAATTTTGTTATTTTTTGATGGTCTATTTTATCTAGTTCTTTTTCTTCTTCTTCATGTTTTT
>JANQFJ010000191.1 GCA_028277915.1 Saprospiraceae bacterium | reverse complement strand
TCTTTTTGCTCGAACGAAAGGATTACTCCCGGGAAACGTTCGTTTTCATTGCTTTTCACGTTTTCTCCTTTTATGTAACTTTGCATTTCCCCCTAGTATTTTGGGTGTTAAAATTTTTTTATTCTCCAATATTTGACATATTGCTAAAAGACCTCCTTCAATTAGCCCGCCAAAGTATAAAACTAGCAGATTATTTTGAAACTAATCGGATCAGTTTTTCAAAAACAACAGCTTTTTGGGAATTTTTTGAATTCTCTTCTTGTTCCAATTTCTTTCCTTCAAAATGACCGAAAAGCCCAGAATTGTTTTCAAATAAGAAAAATTAATAATCTATTAATAAAATAAAGCCCTTTTTAATAAAAAAACACTTAATTTTGTGCCACAAATCAACCACGGTATTCCTTATCGTAGCTGCTTAAATTCAGATTTAAAACATACTTGAAATGAACAGACTTAAAGTACTCATGCTTGGGTGGGAGTTCCCTCCATTGATCAATGGCGGACTCGGCATCGCTTGCTACGGCATTGCAAAAGCGATGTCAAAAGTATGTGACCTGACTTTGATCCTCCCCAAATCAAGCCCTGAAACTTTTTTGCAAAATGTCGAAATATTCGGACTTAATAATATTAATGTAACAGGAAAGTTGTCGTATCAACAACAATACGAAGATGCCATTAAAAAATATCAGGACTTTGCAAAAGTCCTGACTATTGAAATGGAGGGCGAAGAAGGCCTGCACCCTTATGATGAAAGTGGGCTTTCAGAAAGCGATCGAGAAAAACTGAAACGCTTAAAAGAAAAGCTTGATACCTTATCTGCTCAGTCCCGTGGTAATCGAGAAGTTAACCTTGGACGATTTTCTTTGAGTGAAATGTATGGCGACGACGTGGAGTACAAAGTTGCCGAATATGCCAGTTATGTAGCAGCATTGGCTTCCAATCTAGAATTTGATGTCATCCATGGACATGACTGGATGACTATGCTGGCTGGATTAAAGGTAAAATACCAAAGTGGAAAACCTTTTGTCATTCACGCACATGCCCTCAGTTATGACCGTGCAGGGCCAGAGGCAAGAGGCTGGAATTACGACCTGGAAAAATATGGACTTGAAAACGCAGACGCTATTATTCCGGTTAGT
Source organism: Saprospiraceae bacterium (assembly GCA_028277915.1). Taxonomy (GTDB): domain Bacteria; phylum Bacteroidota; class Bacteroidia; order Chitinophagales; family Saprospiraceae; genus JAHDHW01. Next base: position 3,848 of record JANQFJ010000191.1, on the reverse strand, counting down.
CATTACACCGGAAAGGTCATTGAAAATCATTACGGAATCGATGGGGCAAAAATATTTCCGGTACACAATGGCATTGAACCTGTGGAGGCTTTTCGTGAAAAAAAGCATTTTCCGGAAAAACTGGTGCTGTTTTTAGGAAGGGTAACCGGTCAAAAAGGACCGGAATATTTTCTTGATATCGCTTCAAAAGTACTCGCCGAAAATGACAATGTACGATTTGTAATGGCAGGAAATGGCGACCGGCTTAAACAAATCATTGAAACCGGTGCATATAGAAAAGTAGGCAACAAATTTCATTTTACCGGTTTTCTTGACAGAGAAAAGGTCAATAAATTATTGGCAATGGCGGATGTGTATTGCATGCCTTCTGTTTCGGAGCCGTTTGGCCTGTCAGCAGTTGAAGCCGCACAGTTTGGAATTCCTGCGGTGATTTCTAAACAATCCGGCGCTGCCGAAGTGATGAAGCACGCCCTCAAAGCAGATTTTTGGGATGTTGATCTGATGGCCAAACATATCAACAATCTTTTGACCGATAATACCTTAAGAAACAAAGTGATTGAAGGCACGTACAAAGATATTGAAAAGGTGACCTGGGATCAGTCGGCTGTTGGAATCCTTAAAGCTTATGAAAATGTTCTAGAAAAGCCCATCTCAGCCAGCGCAAGTTCTTTAACTCCTCTGGCTGCACCAAAAATGAAAAAACTGGTGGCATCAGTTACAGCGGATAGTCAAATTGGTGATTTTCAAAATACCCCAAAAGATGACTTTACAAAAATCGCGGGAATAGATGCAGAAATCGAGTCTGTTTTAAATAAAGCGGGCATCCTGACCTGGGAAGACATTGGCAACACCAGAGTGAGCATTTTAAAAGAACTTATTGAAAACAAAACCTCTTCTGCCAAGCATGTTTCAAGCTGGCATCAACAAGCGAATCTTGCTTCAAAAGGAAATTGGGAACAACTAAACAAATTACAAAAAAACCTTAAAAACCGATAATACGTATTATAACTCCCTAACATGAAAAACGTTTGTTTCTATTTCAGTCTCCATCAACCTAATCAATTGAAACCCTATTCTTTTTTTGATATCGGTGATGACCCTTTTTATGAAAATGATGGCCTAAACAGGTCTTTTTTGGATGAGGTTTCATCCAATTGCTATTTGCCGATGAATGCAATTCTGATGGAAAATATTCATCGCCTCGGTAAAAAATTCAAAGTCTGTTTTTCCATTTCCGGAACGTTGATTGAACAGATGGAAATGTACCGGTCTGATGTGCTTCGATCATTTGTTGAATTGGCAAAAACCGGTCAGGTGGAGTTTATCGGGCAAACGTATTACCATTCGTTGAGCTATATTTTTTCACCTTCAGAATTTGAGCGGCAGGTGAAAAAACACATGACTAAAACTGAAGAGGTTTTTGGTCAAATCCCTACGGTTTTCAGAAATACTGGGATGATCTATTGCAATGATCTGGCTGCCCGCGTAGAAAAACTGCGATTCAAAGGTGTCATGGCTGAAGGATTGGATCAATATTTAAGCGGCCGTTCTTACAATCATTTGTACGAGGCTCCAAATGTCTGGCATATTAAAACCCTTTTAAAAAATTATAAACTTTCGGCGGATATTACGCATCATTTTAATGATCCTAATTGGGTGGAGTATCCACTTACTGCTGAAAAATTTGCAAATTGGATAAGCCAGGAAAAAGGTGATTTTGTGAACATTTTTATGCCTTATGAGACTTTCGGGCAACACATTAAAGCACCTTCCGGGATTTTTGATTTTATACTGAACCTACCACAAGCCCTTATAAGTAAAGGTATAACATTCAAAACAGCTTCTGAATTGGTTGACGAAATGGAAGTCAAAGATATTTATGACATCCATGAGCCCATCTCATGGCGAGATTCAGAAAAAGACCTCTCCGCCTGGATGCGAAATACCATGCAAACTGAAGCACTGCACAAACTTTATGACCTTGAAGAAATGGTTATTAACTCAAATGACGAGCAACTCATCCACGCCTGGAGCAAATTGCAGACTTCGGATTACTTCTACTATATGAGTACTAAAACATTTGATGATGGGGCAACTCGCGATTATCTGAGTCCTTATCCCTCGCCATATGAGTGTTACATCTATTTTATGAACGCGCTTTCGGACCTGGAAATTAAATGTAAAAAACAACCTGTATTAGTCTGATAAGGAATTTGGTCAAATCTAATTTCTGATTCTAAACACCAAAGCGGTACGATTTGGAATGTAAATCTGTAGGTATTGTTTGCTATCTTCGTTAATTGACTGGTAAGTGAATTTTTCGTCAATGCGGCTATGTCCACCAAACTTTTGATCGTCCGTATTTAAAACTATTTCATAATTGCCGGATTCCGGAACAGAAAAACGATAATCAGGAATAGCATTTTCCTTATGAAAATTAAACACAAAAATATATCCTCCCCTTTCAAAAACAATCACTTTGTTCAATGCATCCATATTTAGTTGCCTGGCAAAACCGGCCGAAAGAATACCACTTCTTTTGACACAATGGATCATAGCTTTATCAAAATTGTTGAGCCATTCGTATTTCAATTCTGGATTATCAGCTAATGACCATTGTCTTCGTGCATATTTATAACTCCAATCATTTCCTTCTCTTGGAAAATCTATCCATTCCGGATGTCCAAATTCATTGCCTATGAAATTCAAATAGCCTTCCCCTCCCAATGCAATGGTAAATAGTCGGATCATTTTGTGGAGCGCTAACCCACGTTCGATGATGATATTTTCATCCTCCTTTTTCATATGTCAGTACATCTCTTTATCCATCAACCAGAAGGCAGTTGTTTTGTCACCAACCATTGCCTGATCATGAGATTCAGCATAGGCGATTGTTTTTTCTTTAAAACGACGATTGTTCAGCGTGTTCCACATTTCGAAAATTTCCCAGTCTTCATCTTTTGAATGTTTTAAAAGTTTGATCCAGTAATCTGGAATGCCCATCCCGAGTCGATAATCAAATCCTAGTCCGCCGTCTTCAATAGGCTGGCAAAGCCCTGGCATTCCACTCATATCTTCTGCAATGGAAAGTGCACTCGAGTTTTTTTGATGGATCAAATCATTGGCTAATTGGAGATACAGCACAGCATCCCAATCCACGCCTTCTTTGAAATATTTGTCATAATGATCAAAATCGATAAAATGACCGTGATGATGGTACAACATAGAAGTCACACCATCAAACCGGAAGCCATCAAAATGAAATGCTGTCATCCAATAGTTGAGATTGGAAAGCAAAAACCGACGAACTTCATCTTTGCCGTAATCAAACAATTTTGAATCCCATGAGTCATGATTTCCTCTGTCACCTTTGTGGAAATACTGATGCCCCGATCCGTCAAAATCGTTCAGCCCATCTTCAACATTTTTCACCGCATGAGAATGGATAACATCTAGGATCACCGCAATGCCCATTTCGTGAGCTTTGTTAATCAAAAACTTCAAATCTTCAGGTGTACCAAAACGAGAGGAAGGTGCAAAATAATTGGAAACATGATAGCCAAAAGACCCATAATACGGATGTTCCTGAATGGCCATCATCTGGATACAATTGTACCCCAGGTCAGAAATTCTATGCAATATCTTTTCTGCAAATTCCAAATAAGTCCCAACACCTTCTTTTTCCTGGGCCATGCCCACATGACATTCATAAATCAATGGATTGGCTATTGGATCTGGTTTAAAATTGCCATCCGACCATTCAAATTCCTGTTGTGGCTTCCATATTTGGCCATCAAAGATTTTCGTTTCAGGGTCTTGCACAGCTCTTTGGATATATGCCGGAATTC
>JANQFJ010000352.1 GCA_028277915.1 Saprospiraceae bacterium | reverse complement strand
GCAGGCCAGGATTAGGGTTCAAATATCTGCCGGCCATGAAAGGAGTCACCTTGAAAAAGCTGTACATGCGTTTACTAAAGTAGGAAAAGAGTTGGGCGTAATTAAATAATTACAATGTTTTGCCCACAAAAAAATCAAAGTCTAAAACTTATGCCTATTGGCTAACGTTGGGATTGTTTGGTGCACATCGGTTTTATCTTGGAAAAACAAAAAGCGCTATTTTGCTATTGATCACTTCGTTCTTTTGGGCGATCTCATTTTTAGTAAAAGATAGTTCTTTTGGTATTTTAGCATTGATCAACTATTTGGAACCCATCGAAAAATTTCTTTTACAATTTGGACAGATTGGAAGATTTTGCTCAGGTTTTATTTTTATACCGATTCTCACTTTCCCAATACTTTGGTGGTTCACTGACCTTTTCAGGCTCAAGAGGTGGTTAACAAAACAGTAAAGGCCTACCGATAAATATCAGAAGGCCCCACCTTGAGGTCATCTCAAATATTCCTCAATTTTTCTATTGAAGTGCGGTAGCAGCTTCAGTCTCAAGTATTGGTGAATTCACTCTCTCACAACCATCAAGAGAAGTGGTATATAAGCGAGTTTTAAGTTCTCTTAAAGTATTGACAACATCTGTCACAGTTGTAAGACGAGTAGTTTCATCAGTCGTGCGGTTTGTAGTATTTTCCAACCATTCCATTTCACAACACATGGAGTTGATGATTTCATCAAAACGGGTGTTCCAAAGCAGAGTGTTTGTTTCGTATCCTTCGACAGGGTAGCATGTAGTGCATGCAAAATAATCGAAGTTTGCAGTATCAATCCAACGGAAATAGTTAGAAATATCCGTATTTGACATACTCATTTCACGAGCAATATCACAGCAAATATCAGCACAAGCTGCTGGTACAGTACAATGCCAATCTTCAACCATCCTACCATTTACATGGCAACTAAATCCTAAGTTGACGCAATATTCATGGATCAAACAACAAGCAACATGTACAGGAGTGTACCATGTGTTGTTAAGTACATTTGTGTTTATACAAACCGTTGGTACGGGAGAATTGGTAGCCCATGTCATTTCAGTAGTTGATCCACATGGCACTACATTAACCGTAGTTGGAGATGATTTAGTCATTGTTCCCCAATCACAACCAGTCTGAAGGCAATCCCAAACCTGTGAATTTGACATTCCATTACAAAGTAAAAACCGATTGTACGTTGTACCAGATGGAGTGGTCCAGCTAAAAGTTTGAACGCGCTCTTTAAAATCAGGATTATTTACTACTTTCTCAAAAATTGCAATTCCTGCATTGACTTTCGCCAATTGATTTTTCGTGAAATGACTAGTACGTGTACATCCAACGTTGAATTTTACATTTACCATAACTCTTAAGATTTATTAGTGTGAGATAATATTATTCTTTACACAGGCATACTTACATAACATTCCTGCTGAAAATGTCAGTTTACAATTTTAATTAATACCAGCCTTGTGTAGTTTCCTTTAAAAAATGTTATCAGGCTTTTTATGCATTAAGCATTTTTGCGGTTTTCAAGCCTTGTTCTATTTTTTTAAGATGATAAGGAATGTCCTTGAGCGCTTCTATAGAATTGGTGTGATACTTTTGGAAACTTCCGTCCTGATGAAGTGCTCGTTTTGTAGCCGAGTCTAATTTTGAAAGAAGACCCATCAGCTTAATAAAATCGGTGCTGCTCATAATTCAATTTTTTTGTTGAAAAATTTGAGCTGGTTTTTGTTTTCGTCAAAAGGATTACTGGGATGTTATTTTCTTTTACTCCTATTGAATTAAAAAGTTGCAATTATCAAAAAAGAAAATGCAAAAATTCAACATAAATGAAGCTTGGAGTCAAATCAGGGTACTTTGAGTCGCAGTGCGGTATCGTGATTATCGAACTCAAGAGAAGTTGAGTGTTTCTAGTTTCACAAATGTGATGTTATCGTTTCAAAAGTGTGGGTCTTTACCATAATCAAGCCTTATAATAAATTGTAATTTATTAACATATGTACAGATAGTCAAGCTTATTTTAAAAAAACACCTTTTTGTACTTACGAAATGATATCCGCCTGCTTGCGTTTCATGACCGGAACATTCTTTACAACCAACTGAACGGTTTGTCTAATCCGTTCTTCCAACAATACAATTTTCCCAATTTTAAGATTATCCAACAATTCTTTTTGATAGTGCCGAACAGCTATCAATTCAAGGTTTCGATCAACAATTACTTTAAAATTATCCTGAATACTTTCTGTGAAGTTTTTAATCCGGTCATCAACATCGTTGACACAAACTGCAAAACTGATCGCAGTATTTTGCATCATATTCACCTGGATCCGGTGCTCTGCTATCAATTTGAAAAGGTAACTCAAATGATGCTCCGCTACAAAAGAAAAATCCTTAGTCGAGATATAAAGTAGAGCCTGGTTTGGTTCAACCGAAACGATCGGCGGGTAATTGTCAACTACTTCGTCAGAAATGAATGTCCCCCCACCTGATGGTTCAATGAAAGATTTCACATACAATGGAATGCTTTTATTTTGCAAAGGTTTTATCGTCTTCGGATGAATGACTTTTGCACCATAATACGTCATTTCTATCGCTTCACGATAAGACAATCTATCCAGTTTGGTCACGTCATCAAAAATTCGCGGATCCGCAGTCAACACACCCGGTACGTCTTTCCAAATCGTCATGCTTTCAGCATCGAGGCAAAATGAAAATATCGCAGCAGAATAATCCGACCCTTCCCTACCTAGCGTTGTAGTAAAATTTTCAGAGGTGCTACCAATAAATCCTTGCGTTACGACAAAACCTCCTTTTTCAAGAAGCGGGGGCACTTTTTCCGTAGCGTTTTTCAAAGTATCTTCCCAAATCAACCAACCTTCTCTGTAGATATTGTTTGTTCGAATAACATCTCTCGCGTCAAGCCAATGGGAGGAAAGCCCAATTTCATTCAAATAAGCATGTACGATTTTTGAAGAAACCAACTCCCCAACCGAAACAATCTGATCGTACATATAATCGTAATCATCATGAGGCTCTTCCTCTAAAACCCAATCGATTTCGACGAAAGTGTCATTGATCACCGAATAAATTTCATGCTCATCACCAAATAATTCATTGATTATCCGATAGTGGTTTTCTTTTATTTCATTCAAAAAATTCGAAGCGCTGCCATCCTGCTTCATATGCCCTCCCACCACTTTTTCAAGTGCATTCGTCGTTTTACCGCTAGCCGAAACGACAATGGTGAGCGCTTGGTTTTTATAATTTTGCAAAATCTCTCCTACATTAATAATGGCTTTAGCATCTTTGATTGAAGCCCCTCCAAATTTGAAAACTTTGATTGCCTTTTTCATCGATAAATTCAATTGCTGGAATAATCGTGCAAATATAATCCTTTGGCAGATTGTATCATTTTAAATTAGTGGAATAAAATCAAATATTTAATAATAACAAGTTGATCTCCAACTGTTTTATTATTTTAGTATTTCCTGAATCAACATTACTTTAATAATTTAATCTCGCGAAAAGTCACTTGGATCACATAGACGTGATTTTAAACGCATTTAAACCATAAACAATTTGAAAATCGTAATTGCAGGAGGAGGCGCTGCTGGATTTTTTGCAGCAATTACTTGCGCAGAAAATAATCCCGGAGCCTCAATAACCATTATAGAGCGTGGGAAAAAAGTACTGGAAAAAGTTAAAATTTCTGGAGGAGGACGATGCAATTTGACCCATGCCTGTTTTGAACCAAAAGAATTAGTAAAATTTTATCCGAGAGGTTCAAAAGCCTTGTTAGGACCTTTCCACCGCTTTTGTTCGGGAGATACTGTTGACTGGTTTGAAAAAAGAGGGGTGAAAACGAAAATCGAGTCAGATGGCCGAATGTTTCCGGTTACTGACAATTCACAAACCGTTGTAAACTGTTTACTCAATAATGCTCAGGATTTAGGCGTAAAAATTGAAATGCAAACTCGCGTTGAAAACATCACCCCTCCTACTCCATCAAACCAAAAATGGCAAATTAAAACCTCTGGCAATAAAACTTTTCAAGCTGACAAGTTGATGATCGCGACCGGTAGCAATCCGAAAATCTGGCAATTGCTTGAAAACCTGGGGCATTCAATTGTAAAACCTGTCCCTTCTCTATTTACCTTCAATATCAAAGATCAGCGAATTGATGGATTGGCGGGATTGTCCGTTAAAAATGTAGCCGTAACAATCCCGAATTCCAAATTGCAGGCAATTGGACCTTTACTGATCACACATTGGGGAATGAGCGGTCCTGGCATTCTCAAACTCTCTGCCTGGGGAGCAAGAATTTTAAACGAATGGAAGTATCAATTCCAGGTCAAAATCAATTGGCTGGGAGATTCAAATACTGAAACTGCCATTCAGGATTTGCAACAACTCAAAAATCAAATTCCGGGAAAACTAGTCATTTCAAATGCTCAATTTCAAATTCCGATTCGATTGTGGAAACAGTTAATGACAGCCACTGGTATTCAAACTTACATTCGCTGGGGTGATCTCAGCAATAAATTAATCAACAAAATATCACTGGAATTAACACAAAGCAGTTTCCAGGTCAATGGCAAAAGTAATTTTAAAGAAGAGTTTGTTACTGCTGGAGGAGTTGATCTGAATGAAGTCAATTTTAAAAGATTTGAAAGCAAAATTCACAAAAACCTTTTTTTCGCAGGGGAAGTTTTAGACATCGATGCGATCACCGGAGGTTTTAATTTTCAGGCTGCCTGGACGGGTGGCTGGATCGCAGGCATTACCATGGCAGAGTTTTGAAAGTTAAATTAACCTATTTCCGAAACATGCACCATTTTATCTTCCACATGATAGACCAAATCGACGTATTTGGGATCACGTTTAATTTCTCTGGTTCGTTGCAAAGGTAAATCTACTTTGATGTGTTCGATAAAATTGGATGGTGCTGCTTTCATAATGTAAATATCATCACCAAGATAAACTGCCTCTGAAATATCATGCGTTACAAAAATTATAGTCGGATGGTATCTGTTCCAAATTTCTAATAGTAAATCCTGCATTTGC
>JANQFJ010000342.1 GCA_028277915.1 Saprospiraceae bacterium | reverse complement strand
CATAGGTCGCCAAAAGTTTGTTTTGATTTTTAAAAGGTGATTTTGAACCATCATCAAAACAAAGAATTTCAAAATCTATCCCGGCTTCAAGGCATTGTTTATGCAATGTTTCAGCCAACCTTGAAATATTGTAATTGTAAACCGGTATTAAAATCGAAAGCATGGATCATTTTAAATTAGAAAAATCTAGCTGCTGCAAATTATCGAATTGCTTCTATTTAAAACGAATAAAAAGAAAATTATCCTATTTTTGATCTCAAATTGGCTTATTTGGGAAAAGAATTAAAAAAATAGCTTTCAAATAAAACTGAAAGTTGTGAAAGTTGTTACCTTTGTGATTCAAATTTTACAACATGAATAATAAACTCGATCTCATACTCAACGACTCCAACTTAAAACCTGAGTTTCGACAAATTGCAAAAAAAGTTTTGGATGGTAAAAGGATAACAGAGGAGGAAGGAGTCTTTTTGTTTGAAAAAGGAGAATTGAGTTATTTAGGTGCTCTAGCAAACTACATTCGAGAAAAAAAGCACGGCGATAATACTTATTTCAATCGAAATTTTCACCTGGAACCTACCAATGTCTGCCTTTACAGCTGTACTTTTTGTTCCTATTCCCGGTTGATCAAAAAACGGGAAGATGGTTGGGTGTACACGATGGATGAGATGATGGACATCATAAAAAAATATGACGATGAGCCGGTAACCGAAGTGCATATTGTTGGAGGAGTACTGCCGCAATACGATTTGAAATTTTATTCGGAGTTGTTTCAAAACATTAAGAAACATCGCAAAGAGTTACACATCAAGGCGCTTACACCGGTTGAGTATCATTATATTTTCAAAAAAGGAAAAGTGAGCTACGCCGAAGGCATGAAAATGATGAAGGAAGCTGGTTTGGATAGTATGCCCGGTGGTGGAGCAGAAATTTTCCATCCTGAAATTCGTGACCAAATCGCCGGCGGAAAATGCACGGGAGACCAGTGGCTTGAAATTCATGAAGAGTGGCACAAGTTAGGAATGCGATCAAATGCAACGATGTTGTATGGTCATATCGAGGAATTCAAACACCGAATTCATCATCTGGAGGAATTGAGAAAATTACAGGATAACACCGGAGGTTTCCAGACCTTTATTCCGTTAAAATTCCGAAACAAGGGCAATCAAATGTCACATGTACCTGAAGTGACCATCGTTGAAGATTTGCGAAATTATGCCATCAGCAGGATTTACCTGGACAATTTTGATCATATCAAAGCTTATTGGCCAATGATCAGTCGTAATACTGCACAAATCGCTTTGGCTTTTGGCGTGGATGATATTGATGGAACTATCGATGATACTACAAAAATTTATACGATGGCTGGATCGGAGGAACAAAATCCAGCAATGAGTACAGAAGAGCTTGTCAGTTTGATCCGTAGAGTAGGGCGAAAGCCTATCGAAAGAGATACACTTTACAATGTTATTACAGATTATACCGATCATGTATTTGAAGAGGATAACCATTACCGCGGATATGTTTCATTACCGGTGGTGAATAAATAATCTCATGGATAAAACGATTTATTTCATACGTCATGGTCAAACGGAAATGAACCGTTTGAAAATCGTTCAGGGAAGTGGTGTGGATAGTGATTTGAATGAGTTTGGACGTATGCAGGCTCAAGCGTTTTTTGATTTTTATAAAAATCACGATTTTGAATTAGTCATTTCATCGGCGTTAAAAAGGACGATCCAAACAGTCGAACCATTCTTATACAAAAAAATACCTTTCGAATCATGGGCTGAAATCAATGAAATTAATTGGGGAATTCATGAAGGAAGAAAAGCAGAACCGTGGATGATTGAATCCTATAACAAAATGGTGGGACAATGGGCAATCGGCAATTTCGATGCAAGCCTGAAAGATGGAGAAAGTGCTAGGCAATTGGCTGACCGGATTGGTTTGTTTTTAGAAAATATCAAAAAGCGCACAGAAAAATCTATCTTGGTTTGTACTCATGGAAGAACTTTGAGGTGTTTAATGTGTTTGGTGAAAGGACAACATCTTCGTGAAATGGAATCCTATACGCATAGCAATACAGGGCTTTTTAAAGTACATTGGAAGTCTCGAAAATTTATCGTGGAATTGGAAAATGACACCAGTCACTTAAAAGAAACTGAAAATAAATGACAAAGATCAGAATAACAGCCGTTAGCTATCTGAATACTAAGCCTTTTTTATACGGGATATTCAACAATCAATTGGATGATTTGATTGATTTAAAATTGGATATCCCTTCAGTTTGTGCCGAAAAATTGAAAAATGGAGAAGCGGATCTTGGACTTGTTCCTGTTGCTGTTTTGCCGGAATTGAAAAATCCGCATATCATTTCTGATTATTGTATTGGGTCGCTTCGATCGGTACGGACGGTTTGTCTCTTTAGCGAAAAACCCATTGAAGAAATTACCGAAGTTTATCTGGATTATCATTCCAGGACATCAGTGGAGTTGATAAAAATATTGTTGAAAAACTATTGGAAAGTCTCTCCAAAATTGACACCAGCTTCCCTTGGTTTCGAAAAGAAAATAAAGGGCACAACCGCTGCATTGGTGATTGGGGATCGGGCGATAGCAATGCACTCAAAGTTTGCCTATTGTTATGATCTTGGGAAGGCCTGGAATGAATATTCCGGCTTGCCGTTTGTTTACGCTGCATGGGTGAGCAACCGGCCCTTGAACAATGAATTTGTTGCGCTTTTTAACGAAGCACTTTCGAAAGGAATTGAGCAAATCCCAAAACTGGTTTACCTCCTTCCTACTCCCCAACCAGGTTTTGATTTAAATGAATATTTTACCAATAATATCAGCTATAATCTCGATAATAACAAAAGAAAAGCTTTGTCAAAATTTCTTTCAGAGCTGAATGCCCCAATACAAGCAAGCCTTTCTAGAGGATTGGTGAATAGTTAACTTATAAGTAAAAAGTTGAAAATCAAAAATATAGACATTTTTTATTTTTGAATAAAAATACCTTTAATATGGTATTTTTGGATATTAGTTGTATTTTATCTTTCTCAGGTTTGCATTTTCGTTGGAATGGTTTTATTATTGTAATCAGTTATGAACAATTCTAATCTAAATAAAATATGTTGTTGTACTTTTTCAATTCTGGAAAGGTAGGACGACACAATGTTCCAAACACAACAAATTATAATCCTGGCCTTTCCACTTCGGAAAGGCTTTTTTTATGGACAAAAAGAATTGACATATTTTGAAAATTATAATGAAAAATATATTAAATTTCACAAACTTCTGTTGTTGCTGCAGCCGATCGTCTCGTAGAAGGACAGGATGATATTTGTGTATTATTTTAATTTCAACAAAAGCCTTTCCCTCTACACGGAAAGGCTTTTGTTGTTTAAAGCTTTTTTGAATTTTTAAAATTAAATATTAATGACCCATAGCATAGACAGTCAATATTTAAACCTCCAATCAAACTTGAACAAAATTTCATCTTTGGTTGGGAATACACCTTTGTATCAAATTTCAAATGTCTTCAGAAAAACTGGAGTTGAGATTTTTGTAAAGCTGGAATGGCAGCAATTAGGAGGAAGTATAAAGTCCCGTCCGGCGTTTAATATTATAAAAAATGCCATAATTGAAGTAAAACTAAATCACCAAAAGGAACTTTTAGATGCTACCAGCGGAAACACCGGAATAGCCTATGCAAGCATCGGGGCGGCTTTGGGAATTCCGGTCAATCTATGCCTTCCTGAAAACGCTTCGAAAGAGCGAATTAAAATTTTACGAGCCCTTGGAGCAAATATCATTTTTACTTCCAAATTTGAATCAACTGATGGTGCACAATCCAGAGCAAGAGAACTGGTTGAGGAAAATCCGGATAAATTTTTCTACGCCGATCAATATGCAAATGATCATAATTGGAAAGCACACTTTAATACAACTGGTGTAGAAATTTTGGGACAGACAAATGGAAAAATAACCCATTTTGTAGCTGGATTAGGCACAACAGGTACGTTTACTGGAACTGGCAGAAGATTGAAAAAAAATAACCAAAATATAGAGTTAGTTGCATTACAACCGGATAATCCAATGCACGGCCTGGAAGGTTGGAAGCATTTGGAAACAGCCAAAGTACCAAAAATTTATGATGGGAATCTGGCAGATCGAAATTTAAAAATAGATACCCTTGAAGCATACGATTTGGTGAAAATGGTCGCTCAAAAAGAAGGTTTACTGATAAGCCCATCTGCTGCAGCCAACCTTTTGGGAGCCATTAAGATTGCCAAAGAAATTGAAGAAGGAGTGATCGTTACCATATTTGCCGACAATGCTGAAAAATATTCAGATGTGATGAATCATATATTTTGATAGTTAAATTTTTTGGAGATGAAAAGTTCAATAAAATTATCGCAAAAAGTACTTGAAGCCATCAAAACTCACGGCCAAGAAACCTTTCCAAATGAGTGTTGCGGTTTTCTTTTTGGAAATGAAATCGACGGGAGGCAGATTAATTTAAGTTATCGGGTTGAAAATAAAAAAGAAGGCGATCAACGCAGAAGATTTGAAATTTCACCCCTTGATTATTTGAAAGCAGAACAGTTCGCTATAGAGAAAAATACCACTTTACTTGGCATTTACCACTCACATCCAAACCACCCTGCAATAGCTTCTGAACATGATTTAGAGAAAGCAATGCCTTATTTTTCATATGTAATCATTTCGGTCATAAATGGAAAATTTGAAGAAATAAAATCATGGAAATTGTATGATGAAAAAAGGGAGTTTTACGAAGAGCTGGTTTTGATTTCAAAATCCTTAACCATTTAAAAAAAGAACATATTTAACCATTTAAAATTAAAATCATGGCAAAAATTATCATTCCAACACCGCTTAGAAAATTTACAGAAAATCAGTCAGTTTACAAAACCAATGGATCAACAATACAAGAGGCCATCCTTGATCTGACCAGTACTTTTGGTGATTTAAAGCAATATTTATTTGACGCCAATGAAAACATTCGTTCCTTCATTCGTATTTATCTTGGAGAGGAAGATATCAATACGCTGGAAAATGGAAATACAAAAATTTTAGAAAATTCTGTAATTAGCATTGTCCCAGCAATTGCCGGAGGAATAGAATGATTTAAAAATTAATTAATTTCACAAAGGAAATATCAAAATATCGATTCTATGAGCACAGAAAATAAATTGACTCCGCAGGAAATGGCAAGATATGCCCGGCACATTGCCATTCCTGAATTTAATGTTGAAGGACAGCAAAAACTGAAAGCCGCAAAAGTGTTGGTGATTGGTTCCGGAGGCTTGGGTAGCCCACTATTGTTGTATTTGGCTGCTGCCGGAGTGGGGCATTTGGGAATAGTTGACTTTGATGTGGTTGATGAAAGCAATTTGCAACGACAAGTCCTTTTTACGGTTGAAGATATTGGAAAGTCAAAAGCTGAAACTGCAAAAAACCGTTTACTGAAGTTAAATCCACATATCGAAATCACCGTTTTCAATACCGCTTTTACAAAAGACAATGCATTAGAAATCATCAAGGATTTTGATGTAGTAGCTGACGGAACAGACAATTTTCCAACCAGGTATTTAGTCAATGATGCTTGTGTTCTGGCTAATAAAGTAAATGTTTATGCGTCGATTTTTCGGTTTGAGGGACAAGTTTCCGTTTTCAATTATTTGAGTGGAGATGGAACCAAGGGGCCAAATTATCGCGATCTTTTTCCGGAACCCCCTCCTCCGGGCTTAGTTCCAAATTGTGCAGAAGGTGGCGTTCTTGGAGTGTTGCCTGGAATTATAGGAAGTTTACAAGCCAGTGAAGTGATCAAGGTTGTTACTGGAGTTGGCGAGCCGCTTAGCGGAAAATTATTCCTTTTTGATGCAGCATCTTTTACGACAAGGACTTTAAAAATTGAAAAAAATCCTAAAACTAAAATTACAGAATTGATCAATTATGAACAGTTTTGTGGAATTGAACCGAAAGAAGAAAAAACTGTGAAGGAGATCACTGTCCAGGAATTAAAAGCCCTTGTTGATACCAATGCCGATTATCAATTGATTGATGTACGTGAACCTTACGAATATGATATAGCAAATTTGAATGGAGAATTGATCCCTCTTTCAAAAGTGGTGCAAGCTGCAGGTCAAATATCCAGAGATAAAAAAGTGATCATTCACTGTCGGTCGGGAGTTCGTTCCGCCAATGCCATTCGAGAATTAGAATTGTTGCACAATTTTGAAAACCTTTATAATTTGAAAGGAGGAATTTTAGCTTTTTCCAATGAAATTGACAATTCTATCCCTACTTATTGAAAATTACAAAAACTGTTGAGCTACGGCGCCGGAATTATTCCGGCGCCATTTTTTTTAAATTAGTTTCTTGAAGGATAAACCCCTTGAAGGGCAATGATATAATTTATGGTGGCATAAGGTTGTCTTATATCAACTCCTTGATTGCCTCCCGTATTGCCAGTAGGCTTCATTTGGGCTTTTTTCCCCACTTCGCTTGAATAAATGCCCGGAATTGGGCCTAAAGTTGCCATGACTGAGTTGTTTGGGCTACTTGAGTTTGGTGATTTCCCACTGGCAGAAATCGTGTGATTGTGGCTGGGCATTTGGGAAGTTGTCAACGTCACAGTCTCTGAGCCTCCTTTTTGTCCCAATCTATAATTTGATAGTCCTGGGCCAGTTCCTGCATGGATCGGGACTCTGCCTCTCAAATCAGGTAACCCAAAGCTAGTTCGACCATCGCCTCCATAAGTGGTTCCAAGTATGGAGAACAAAGCAGAATTTTGTGAAATTGATAATAATTGTCCATCGCACAATGCCCAACCTCGCGGAGCAAAATTGCCAGCAAACATTGAAATTTCACCAATAAATGGTTCCATTCCAGTTGTCGGTGAATTCGCCACTTTCGTTGCTGAATTTTGGTTGTCCAAATTTGGAGAGGATATTCCCATAATTAAAAAAACAGCAAGCAACAAGTTTGTACCTACAAATAAACCGGCAGTAAAATTTTTTTTCATGATGTTGAAGATTTTAGGTTTTTGAATGAGGAATTTTAAATATACAAATTGAAATTTATTTTTTCTCAAAACATACATATTCAGTTTCATCAAATTAAAAAATCAAATTTATTTTCATCCATCGTAGGGGTGTTTTTCAAATTTCGATTCATAGTTAGAAAAGAAACCATTTTTCTATGAAAAAGAAATTAAAATTTGTCTGCTTCTTAATCGCCTTTTTAATAACCAACAAAATTTTCGCTCAAGAAATCACGCAAACTATAAGAGGAATTATTACTGATCATGATACTCAATCTCCTTTGATTGGAGCTAATGTGATCATTGAAAATACAGATCCTGTAAAAGGAGCGGTGAGCGATCTGAATGGAGAATTTAGAATCGAAAATGTCCCGATAGGGCGGATTAATTTAAAAATTACTTTCTTAGGTTTTGAAGACCAGACGCTTCCAAATATTTTGGTAAGTTCTGGAAAAGAGGTTGTTTTACAAATTGAACTAATTGAATCTTTGAATAAGCTTGAGGAGGTTGTTGTTTTAGGTAAACAAAACAAACTGGATGTACTGAATGACATGGCTTTAGTCAGTGCAAGGTCATTTTCTGTTGAAGAAACCAAACGATTTGCCGGAGCTATAGACGATCCTGCCAGAATGGTTTCAGCTTTTGCCGGAGTCAATATCAATGCTGAGGGGAACAATGATATTGTCGTTCGTGGAAATTCTCCAAAAGGAGTGCTATGGCGTCTTGATGGAATCGAAATTCCTAATCCCAATCACTTTTCAGATGAAGGTGCAACCGGTGGCCCTATTAATGCATTGAACAGTGCGATGCTAGGAAATTCAGATTTTTTTACTGGTGCTTTCTCACCTGAATACGGAAATGCGGTGTCCGGAGTTTTTGATATGAAGCTACGCAATGGCAACAACGAAAAGCGTGAATATTCTATCATGGCCAGTGTTATTGGTCTCGATGCAACCGTAGAAGGTCCATTCAAAAAAGGGTACTCTGGTTCTTATTTGGCCAATTATCGATATTCGACCTTATCGCTTTTGGATCAAACCGGACTAGTGGATTTTAGTGGTGTTCCAAAATACCAGGATGCGTCCTTCAAGCTAGTCCTACCTTTCGGGAAATCCCATGTTTTTAGTCTTCTTGGATTGGGTGGAATGAGCAGCATTTCTCAGGAGGAAAAAGATGATAAAAATAATAACCGAATTTTATGGACGTCTGAGGCTAAAGCTAATTTGGGTTTTGTGGGTTTTACGCATACTTATTTGATTAATGACAAAACATATTTAAAGTCTTCTATTTCAGGGGCAACGACCAAATTGGTAGCAGAATTTGACATTCCTGATGAATCTGATGAACTGTATAATGTTTCGAATACGGATTTTGTGAAAACTGATTTTAAGGCAGCCAGTACTTTAAATTTTAAAGGAAATGCAAAAAATAAATTCAAAGCAGGCTTCATTTTATCAAGATTAGGCTATTTGATGAAAGCCAACTATTGGAGCTTTCAAACAGATCAATTGGAACCCACTATTGATCAGAATGGAAACAGCTACACTCTCCAGGGATTTGTGAGCTGGAAATATCGATTCAATGAATCCGTTTCAATGGTCAGTGGACTGCATTATTTACACTTTTTTCTCAATAATAGTTTTTCTGTTGAACCTCGTGTTGCTTTTAAATGGAAATTACTTAATAACCAAACAATTAATGCGGGAATCGGTGTTCACAGCAAAACTGAAAGCGTTGCAATTTACCTGGCTGAGCAACAACAACTGGATGGAACATTTACTATTCCAAACAAGGAATTGGGTATAGGCAAAGCGGCTCATTTTGTGCTTGGCTATGAAAAATTGTTGGGGCCTCTTACGCATTTAAAAGTCGATTTTTATTACCAGTATTTATATGGTGTCCCCGTTGAGAATGAATCCAGAAGCACTTTTTCACTTTTGAATCAACAATCAGGTTATACAACCAGAAGTCTTGTGAACAAAGGAACTGGGAATAATTATGGAGTAGAAATTACGATTGAACGATTTTTTAAAAAAGGGTTTTATTACTTGGGCACTGTCTCCTTGTACAAGTCTTTATATACTGCGATCGACGGGATTGAAAGGAAATCTGCCTGGGATGGCAACTACGTTTTTAATCTGTTGGGTGGAAAAGAGTGGAAAATTGGAAAACGAGAAAAGAACCGGACCTTCTTTTTCAATGCCAAAATTGCTTTAATTGGCGGAAGCAGGTACACTCCAATTGATCTGGAAGCTTCAATCGAAAAAGGTGATGTCGTCAGAGATGAATCCAATCCTTTTTCAGCAAAAGGTGATGATATTTTCAAGGCTGATCTTGCGATCGGACTGAGGAGAAATAAAAAAAGGGTAACAACTGAAATAAAAATTGACATTCAGAATATCAGTAACAACAAAGCTGTCGTTAATGAATACTACGACCATGCGACAGAGTCAATCATTACGAGCTATCAATTGCCGATTTTGCCGGTTGTGAGTTACCAGATCAATTTTTAATAATGATATTTTCATAATTCTAAAGAATTTTTCATCATTAAAAGAGGCTAGAGCTTAGTGTTTTGGCCTCTTTCCTTTTTGATTCGAACACATTAACATTTTTCATACAATACTTTTTCTGAATTAAAAGTTTATAAAAGCAGTTTTCTAATCTTTAAACCTTCATCACTTATCCAATAGCTTTACATTTTTATCACAGACCGAAAAGAGAAAAGCTATTATGAATAAACCGATTTTTTGGCTGGTGATCTGCTTGCTGCCAATCACAGTTTTGTCACAATCCTCATTAGAAAAAAAACTGGAATCAATTTTATCAGATCTCACAACTGAAGATAAATTTGGCTATTCCATTTTACCGAAGGAATCTGAAATAGCTGAATTTGAGCAATCAGGAACCCAATTGACAGTGAAATTGGATATTCCGATTTATTTTTTAGATCATGAACTCGATGCTGAAATGGCAGAAGAAGTCATCGAGCATTTTGCTGTTCCAATGTCGGAGTTTGGCTTTTATACCGTTTTTGTGAAAGCTCAAAATGAATTTGGCTTGTATTTTCATCTTTCCGATTTTTTAAATGAAGAAGTTACTGCCTATGAAACCGTTCGTCCAAACTTGGATCCATCACCTTCACAGCAAGGTCGGAAAGGAGTAGATCTTTATAGCGATGTTCAGCCGATAGGGCAACTGAATGGTGCCACAGTATGGTTGAGCGCCGGTCATGGTTGGCTTTATGACAAAAGATGGAGAACTTACAAAACACAAAGAGGGAATACCTTTGGCGTAGTTGAAGATTTTTCAAATATTGAAATGATCAACTACCATCTGCTGAAATATCTTTATAATGCCGGAGCAAACGTCTGGACTGTTCGTGAGCGGGATATGAATGAAAATGAAGTGATTGTTGATAATGATCATAAAAACGGAACTTACCAAGAAATTGGTGCCTGGGAAACAAGC